>CAIYYW010000198.1 GCA_903930515.1 uncultured delta proteobacterium
ACGCCAAGTTATATACCATTGGGGCCGGAACCAGCGAAGTGAGAAGAATAATCATTGCCCGAGAGCTTTTGAAGTTGTAGAATATTTTTAAGGCGCGCAATCAAGAGTGTCTGCGCCACGAAATCCATGAAACCGCGAAAAAAGCTATTGAAAATTCTTGAAATTCTCGCGCGGTTGGGCTATTAAGAAGGGACGGTAAATTCTAATAAAATTCAGGAGGAGACAAAAATGAGAGAAGTGGTAATTGTTGACGGAATTCGCACCCCCATCGCCAGGGCTCACAAGGAAAAGGGATGGTTTCGCACCATCAAATCGCCGGATATGCTGGCGGCTTTGTTGAAGGCGATTTTTGAGCGCAACCCCAAGATCAAGGCAGAGGATGTGGACGGATTTTATGTCGGATGCGCGAACCAGACCCTGAGCCAGCACGGGATCGCCCGCCTGACCTGGCTCGGCTGCGGCCTTCCGGACAGCGTGCCCGCGGTCGCCTATGAAATGCAGTGCGCTTCGGCCATGGCCGCGATCCACGGCGCCGCGAACGCGATCATCGCGGGGATGGGAGAGACCTATTTGGTGGGCGGAGCCGAGGATATGTTGCATGTGTCAATGGGCGCGAATATGGAGTTCTGGAGTCAGATCGGGAAGCATTACAATCCGTTTGAGCTGCCCATGGGAATGACTGCGGAGAAGGTTGCGGCGAAATGGAACATCAACCGGCCGGAAATGGACAAGTTCGCGTATGAGAGCCATATGAAAGCGGCCAAGGCCTGGGAACAGGGCAAATTCAAGAACGAGGTGATTCCGGTTGAGGTCACTTATGAAGACGGCTCCAAACAGGTGGTTGACAAGGACCAGGGCCCGCGCGGAGACACCACTCTGGAGGCAATGGGCCAACTCAAGCCGGTATTCCTTCCCCCGGATAAGAGCCGGGGAGTTACCGCGGGGAATTCCTCGCCCCTGAACCAGGGGGCGGCTTTGCTCTTCCTGATGGATCGCGCGAAAGCGGATTCCCTCGGCCTGTCCTATCACCTGAAATTCAAGTCCGGGGCCATCGCCGGTGTTGACCCGACGATGATGGGCATCGGCCCGATCCCCTCCAGCCAGAAGGCTATGAAGCTGGCCGGTCTATCTTCCAAGGACATTGATGTAGTGGAGATCAACGAGGCCTTTGCCAGCCAGTCCATTGTCAGCTTGAAAGAACTGGGCATCCCGCAGGATAAAGCCAACCTCTGGGGAGGCGGAATCGCCATCGGACATCCCCTGGGAGCCTCCGGCGCCAGGATCACCGTCACCCTCAACAGCATTATGAAGACCGACCGGAAAGACGCCAAGTACGGACTCGCCACCCTCTGCGTCGGCTTCGGACAGGGCGCCGCGACCATCTGGGAAAGAGCCAAGTAATAAACAGCGATTAACCATAAAAAGGGCGGTCTCGAATTTAGGGACCGCCCTTTTTCTTGATTGCGGTCCCGGCTTCACCGACCTCAAAATAGGCTTCTTGATTTGACTGCGGAAAATGTCCGTGATATGTTTTAGCTGATGCTTTGAACGGCATCAAACTAATTGAATCGAACCAAAGGAGGCAGACTATGAAAAGAAGGATAGTGGTATTAGCGGGCATGATTTTGGCGTGTTTGATCATCGCGGGACCGGGCCGGATCGCGGCCAAGGAGTCGAAAGCCGAGCTCAAGCAACGGCTGGACAGCGACAACAAGGACATCACGGCCAAACTGTTTGAAAAGAGCAAGGACGCAAAAGAGCTTTATAACAAGTCCTACGGCTACGCGACTTTCACCGCCACCAAGGTGACCTTCGGCGCCAGCGGAGGCGGCGGCCGCGGAGTGGCGATTGAAAAGAAGAGCGGGAAGCGGATCTATATGAAGATGGCGACCGGCGGGGTCGGGTTCGGAATCGGAGCGCAACGGACCGAGTATGTGTTCCTGTTCGAGAACAAAGAGGTTTTCGACAAGTTTGTCCAGAAGGGCTGGCAGGCGGGAGCCAGTGCGAGCGCCGCGGCCGGCACGGAGGGAGCGAACAAGGCGGTCGGTTTCAAGGACGGGATCGCGGTGTTCCAGTTCACCAAGGCCGGGCTGGTGGCTTCCGCCGATGTCTCCGGCACCAAATATTGGAAGGATGACCAACTGAACTGAGGGATGAGCGGGCTGACTTTGTGGAGCGGACCGATTGCCTGAAAAAATTAGCAGGCTGGAAGCCGGGCAATTGACCATCGTTAGCAGATTATCAGGCGGGGGCGGTCCTGAAAGGGATCGCCCCTTTTTCTTGGGCAAGGGTCTCTCCAAGAATTGACGGGTTGAGTGGTTTATCGGTTGATCCGGAGAAGAAGAAATTCCCGATCAGTCTGATCAAACAAGCCTTGGATCAAGCTATGCGCTCGGGGTCACTTTTTCGTCTTCATCCACCCATAGCCCGATGACCTTGACATTCAATCCCCATTTTTCCACCGCCCTGACCGCGGCTTCCAATTGCTTGAGCTGAGTGTCCTTTCCCACCGGGTTGCCGGCGCAGTCAAAATGGGCGACCACCGCCACCGTCCTGGAAAGATGTTGGTTGACACTGACTCCCACCCGCTTCTTGATGGAGGCGATGGATTTGATGTCCATCTGCTCGGCCAAAATCTTGATCGGGCCGGACTCGGTGACCATGTCCACATAGTCCACCGCGAACTCCCTCTTGATCAATTCCGCGACCGGAAACTGGGTGCGGCCGTCAATGCAATTAATGGCAGTGGCAAACTTCTTGTATTCCATTTACAGTCTTTCCCGATTATAAAACATAAAGGGACGGCCGCAAAGCCGCCCCTTTATTATCATCTGATTGAGTGTCGCTCAGGCCGCGGCTCCCTTTTTCACCGGCTTCTTGACCGTCAGGGAAATCAGCAAGGTAACGATCAGGAGCGCTCCGGAGATGTAGAAGGCATAATTGAAGGTGTGATATTTGTCATAGATCATTCCGGCGACCAGGGCCATGAGCGATCCCACTCCCCAGGAGGTGAAGATCACGCCGTAGTTGATCCCGAAATTTTTCAGGCCGTAGAAATCTTTGACGATGGAGGGGAACAGGGCGAGGTTGGAACCGTAGTTCATCCCGATGCAGACCGAGAAAACGATCAGCAGGATCGGATGGGCGATGAACGGGGTGAGGAACATCAAGACCGCCTGGAACAGGGTGAAAATCTGGAGCACCCGAATTCTGCCCATCTTGTCCGAGGCGGTTCCGGCAATGATCCTTCCGCCCGCGTTCCCGATCGCGAGCAGGGCGACCAGGATGAACCCGGCTTTGTATCCGGCCTGTACATCCACCACCTTGGCGAGTTTGCCGATCACCATCAGGCCGGCTCCGGCGTTGAACGCGAACATCAGCCAGAGCAGATACGAGACCGGGGTGGTAATAACTTCCATCCCGGTGAAGTCTCCGGCTCCGAGCGGCGCCTTGGTCCCGGATTTAGCGGCCGGGGCCGCGCTGGGCGGATTGACCAGCATCTGGGAAAACAGGACCACCACGATCATAAAGGCGATGCCCAGAATCATCAAAGTATTTTGAATCCCGTTCTTGCCGATCAGGAAATTAACCAACGGAGCGATATAAACCGAGGCCAGCCCGAACCCGGCGACCACCAAACCGGCGATCATTCCGGTCTTGGCGGGCGGGAACCATTTCACCGCCGGCGGGGTTGCGGAGGCATAACCGAAACCGATCCCTGCCCCGGCCAAAACTCCGAAGCCCAGGATATACATAGTCACATCCTGGAACCGGCTGGCCAGGATCAGGCCCAAACCAGTCAGGATGCCGCCCACGCTGGCGACCATTCTCGGCCCGAACCGGTCTTGCAATTTGCCGGCCGGGACCATCATCAGCGCGAAGATCAGGCAGGCAATGGTATAAGGCAAAGCCCGCTGCGTCTCGGTCCATCCCCATTCTTTGGGAATACTCTTGGAAATCACGCTCCAGGAATAAAGCACGCCCAGCGCCAGGTTGATCCCGGTGCCGGAAAAGGTTACCACCCATCCTTTTTTGGAACCATCAGCCATAGTAAAACCTCCTTGTAAAATTTTCAGCCTTAAAACTTCTGAAGCGACATTCCGGGGCAACTTCCATCTGACGCCAAATCCGTAGTTTGGCTTATTCTACCGGAATCTTCTAATAATTCAAGAATAAAATGAGCCGGTTTTCTAAGGGAGACCAAGCGCCCGGTTGATGATTTCCGTGAGCGGGGTGAGTTTGAGGCTCTGCTTTTGAGCCAAAGGCCCGAGCATATCCACGCAGATCGGGCACAAGCAGACCATCTCCCCTGCCCCGCTCTCCTGCGCGTCCCTCAGGTTTTTTTCCTGAAGCGATCCCGCGGACTTGCCGCTCGCCAGATACGCCCCGCCGCAGCAGAGCGCGCTCTTCCGGTCGTATTTACGCTCAAGCCGCTCTACCCCGATCAGGTCAAAAATCTCGTCCACCGCCGACTCCTTTCCCGGCGAATACCGGCTCGCGCAGGGCCGCTGGTAAGCGATCTTGATGCCGAGCCGCCTGATCCGATCCGGGTGCGCCTTGAGCCAGTCCCGGAAATATTCCACAATATGAATTGCCCGGAACGGAACCTTGATCCCGAGCCGGGGCGCCAGATTATGTGCCAGGGCGAAACAGTCGTCATGGAAAAACACGATCTCCTCCGCGCCGGTCTTGGCGAGGTTTGCGATCATATGTGGCGCCCGGCGCTCAAGAACTTGGCGGTCGCCCATATGGAGAAAAAGCACATAGCAGAAGATATGCCGGCCTTTAAGGATGGTGGCGTTCTCGAAAATCGGTCCCTGGAAAAAATGCGGATGGGTCTTGGGAAAAACGCAGCCGCTGATCACGGTACCGGAAATGAAGGGCGGCTGATACTCCTGATCCGAAACATAGCGCGCCTCGGTATGCAAAATGGCTTGATCGTTGCTCGGCTTTTTCCCCCATTTTTCCATCTGCTCCAAAATCAGATCAAACGGATGAGCATCCTTTGGACAGTTCTCCTCGCACCCGAAACAGGTCACGCAGTTTTCCAGCGCCGAACTGAACTCGCCGGAATAAAGCCTCTGGAATTCAGCTTTACCCTGCTCCAAGGAGAATTTTTGGTTCTGGCACTTTTGCAGGCATTCCCCGCAAAGATCACATTTTTCCCGGTCAAACATTTTCGGCTCAGGTTCCGCTCTTGAGCCACTCCTTCAGATATTTCTCCGGGTCTCCCGGATTTTTCGCGATC
Source organism: uncultured delta proteobacterium (assembly GCA_903930515.1). Taxonomy (GTDB): domain Bacteria; phylum RBG-13-61-14; class RBG-13-61-14; order RBG-13-61-14; family DRUE01; genus CAIYYW01. The sequence goes on from CAIYYW010000198.1 coordinate 5,249, forward strand.
ATTTCCTGCAGAAACCCGACCATTTTTTCCAAATCCGACCCGTTCTTCTCATAAACCTTCTGGTAAAGGGAGAGGTCGTGGTAATAGACCAGCCTTCCCGCGACCGTGGCATTGTTAAGCTCGCGCTTGGGCCAGGCCGCGTAATAATCGGTTTTCATTTTCGGGATCCAGTTGTCAGTGAAATCTTTCTTGGTGTTTTCAAAAATCCCCTGCTTCTCCCGCAATTTCTCCGCGTCGCTCAGGTCGGTCCGGGAATAAAGAGCGCGCAACTGGTCCGCCAAGGTGTTGATGTAAAGATAAAAAGTGTAATCGTCCTGGTTTGATCCCAGCCCGTATTTCACCTGCTCCGAATCCGGCCCGTATTTATCAACGCAGTAATTGATCGCGCCCTGGTTGCCGATGAAGAGCGCCAGGTTCTCGTTGAACTCCGGATACCCCTTGGCCCAGACCGTGCCGTGCGCCAGTTCGTGGATGATCGTGTTCACCAGCTCGTAATCGTCCCATTTCAGCATCGGCGTGTAAAGCGGGTCGGAAACGATCCCGAGCATACTGTAGGCGTTCGCGATCCTCACATAAACATCATATCCCTTCCCCTCCAGTTCGGATTCCTTTTTCTGCGCGTCTTCCTTTTTGAAAAAACCCAAATAGGGCATCTCGCCCACCACCGGGAATTGCCACCGGAGCGGCTCAATGGAAAATTTCGGGCACGCGGTCAGGTTATAGGTGAGCGCGTCCCGGTCCAGCTCCCGATAAATGGTATAGCTCTTGTTGCGGACCAGGCCGAGTTTATCCTCCGAATATTGCTTCACCTCCAACGCCAGCTCCAGCTTGGCCCGAACCTCCGGGTCCAGGTCCTTGCGTTTCAATACCCGCTGGATCGGCACCCGGTCCAAAAGGAGATATAGCTGGCCCGGAGCCTGCTCCAAGAGGTATGCCAACTCCTCCGGTCCGCAGGAAACGAACCCGAGCGCGAGCGCGACGATCAGAAATAATTTTACTTTTTTTACCATCCGGCTACTCCTGTCTTTTCCTTATTATAAATAAAAAAAGGGCGAGTTGTAAACCAACCCGCCCTTTTCAAACCGAACCGGCTAACTGCTCCGGTTCAGGGTTTAACTTTCTTGTCCTCAGGCATCGGCGTTCCCGGCATATATCCCCAGTTGACCTTGTCAATTACGGTCTTGATCTCGCCGGCTTTGGTCGCGAGGTCCGCGGGAGTCCAACTGGCTCCGCCAGCCTTCCATTCCATGGCCGGACGGGGCAGGCGATAGAGTTGCACGAACGGCCCGAATACTCCGAACACCTGTCCGGTAATGGCCTTGGCCGCGTCGGAAAGCAGGAACACCACCAGGGGGGCGATATGCTCGGCCTTGTAGGCCTTGAGCATTTCCGCGATTTTGAGGTCGGAGGTCATCCGGGTATAGGCCATCGGAGCGATCGCGTTGACCCGGACATTGGACCGGCTCATTTCCAGGGCCAACACGCTGTTCAGGCCCACGATCCCGAGCTTGGCCGCGCCGTAATTGGCCTGGCCCGCGTTCCCGAGCAAGCCGGAGGTGGAGGTGGTATTAACAATCGCGCCACCCTGGTCCTTGTGCTCGCGGAAATAACGACCAGCCGCCCGCGCGGTCATAAAATGTCCGCGCATATGAACCTTGATCACCGAGTCCCATTCCGCATTCTCCATATTGAAGCTCATCTTGTCACGAAGGATCCCGGCGTTGTTGACCAGGCCGTCAAACCGTCCCCATTTGTCAACCCCAGCCTTGATCAGGCTCTCTCCGCCAGCCTCTTCCGAGATGTCCTGGTAGTGACCGACCGCGTCTCCGCCCATCTTTTTAATCTCTTCCACCACCACATCCGCAACCTTGTTGTCATTGCCCGCGCCGTCCCGCGATCCGCCCAGGTCATTGATCACGACCCTGGCGCCTTCCTTCACGCAAAGCAGAGCCTCTTCCTTGCCGATCCCAGCTCCCGATCCGGTCACCGCGATTACTTTTCCATCAAGTAGTCCCATAGCCAATCCTCCTTTTTAAATTTTTTTTAACTTAAAATCCCCTCGGTGATTGCGCTGTCAATTTAGCCAAATCCCGGCTCATTGTCAAGAATATTTCGCCCTCTTTTTCCAGACCCGGCTCCTCCAATCCCTGGAAAGGCCTTGAAAAGAAACCCTGTATTATTCTTGCGTTTTTTCCGGGAAAGTGGTATCAGGGTCCTGAAATTATTATTTCAGGAGGAAAAATGAAGCAGATACTGGACGGGGTCAAGGTCCTGGATTTGTCGCAATTTTTGAGCGGGCCGAGGTGCACGGAGATGCTGGCGGATTTCGGAGCGGAGGTGGTTAAGCTGGAGCCGCCTTTGGGGGAAGGGATGCGCTGGCTGATGTCGCCGGTGCCGGGATTGGACCGGTCAATGTCAAATTGGCATCGGAGCAAGAAGGGGATCACCTTGGAAATCCGGAATCCCAAGGGCAGGGAATTGTTTTTAAAGCTGGTGAAACATTTTGATGTGTTGGTGGAAAACCTGGCTCCGGGCGCAATGGAAAAGGCCGGGCTGTCATACGCGGAATTGGCCAAGATTCATCCCCGGCTGATCTTTTGTTCCATCTCCGGGTTCGGACGCACCGGCCCGAATTCGGAGCGGGTGGCGTTTGACATTATCGCCCAGGCCACCAGCGGCATCCTCTGGTCGCTGGGGATTCCGGACCGGGTGCATTCGGTTTTCATCGGCGACCTGGTGAGCGGGGCGTATGCGGCGTACGCGGTCCTGCTGGCGATGCTGGACCGGATCCGGACCGGGCAGGGCCAGTTGATTGATGTCTCAATGCAGGATGTGCTCTATTTCCATAATTACCGGGCGATGCAGCTCAGGAGCGTAGCCGAGGTGGAGGCGACCTTGCACGAGGCCGTGGGCGGGACCTTTGACGATTTCTTCTCCGGAGACAAGAAGAAGAGCGTTCCGTTCTGGAGCATCTACCAGGCGCAGGGCGGTAATATCGCGGTGGTGTTCCTGACTGACGCGCAATGGAAAAAGGTGTGCAAGATCATCGGCAAGCCGGAGCTGGCCGACGACCCCCGGTTCTCGAATGTAATTTTACGGACCAAGAACCGCGAGGACTACCGGCAATATATTATTGACTGGGTCAGCCGGCATAAGCTGGATCAGGTTGAGAAGATTTTGGTCGAGAACCGGATTCCCTGCGGACGGGTGGCCAAGACCGAGGAGGTCAACCTGGACCCGCATCTAAAGGAGCGGGAAATGCTTTCCTGGTGCGAGGATCCGGTTTACGGGAAAGTGCCGACCCCGGGGATTCCGATCAAGATGAGCCAGACCCCGGGCGAGATCAAACGGAGCGCGCCCCGCCTGGGCGAGCATAACCTGGAGGTTTACGGAAAATATCTGGGCCTGACTGAAAAGGATTTGGCGGAGTTGAAGAAAGAGGGCGTGATCTAGCCGGCCGGTTCCTGCTCGGAATCCCGGGGCTTGAAAATCCAGACCAGGATGGCGCTGATCTCATAGAGGAACCAGAGCGGGAAGGCCAGGAGCAACTGGCTGATCACATCCGGGCCGGGCGTGAGGGCCGCGGCCAGGACGAAGATGACGATCACGGCGTATTTTCGGTTGCGATGAAAAAATCCCGGGCCGATCAAACCGATCCGGCCCAGGAACACCGCGACCAGCGGGAACTCAAACACCAGCCCGAAGGCGAGCAGGACCCGGGTGGCGAAGGAGAAATAATCGCTGAGCCGGGGATTGAACTGGACATCGCTGAAGGTGAACTGGGCGAAATACCGGAATCCGAACGGAAAGATCACGAAATACCCGAACGCGGCCCCGCCTACGAACAGGAGGGTGGAAAAAAAGATGAACGGAAAAATAAATTTCTTCTCCTTCTTGTAGAGCGCGGGCGCGATGAATTTCCAGAGCTGGTAAAAAATCACCGGAGACGCGGCGAAGATCGCGGCCAGGAAGGAGAGTTTGAGGTCAAAGATGAACCCTTCCGCCGGGGAGGTGAACTGGAACGCACCTTTGCCGGCAATGGCCTTTTGCATGGGCAATTTGAAATACTTGACCAGGGGCTTGTCAAATAAGCCGAAGATCACGCAAAATACCGCCACCACCGTCACCAGGGTGATCAGGATTCTCTTGCGCAACTCCTCCAGATGCTCGATGAAAGTCATCTCGCCTCCCAGAGCGTTCTTTTTAATTCTCTTCTTCTCTTCCTGGTCCGCCATCCGGCTTTGCCTCTTCCGGAATCCCTTCCGCCGCCGCGGTTGGTTTTGTTTCCGGTGTCTCTTCCATCGCCTCTCCCGATTTTTCTTCCGGCTTTTCTTCCGGCCCCGCTTCCAGCCTCTTCAATTCCTCAATTTCCTTTTCCATCTGCCTTTGCACCAGCAGAGGAACATCGGAAATCTCCCGCAAGGATTCCCGGATATCATTCATCTCCGCGTCCGCGCCGATTTCCTTTTTTACCTCCTCCGCGGTTTTCTTGATCTCCGCCATCAATCTCCCCACAATCTTCAGCACCTCCGGCAATCGCTTAGGCCCCAGCACAAGCAGCGCCACCAGGATGATGACTAAAAGTTCTGAGGATCCAATTCCAAACATCTCAATCCTCTCGCGGGGCGGCCTGACCCCAAGTCATGTTTTCGTAAAACCATTCAGTGGCGCCGAAATCTCCGGAAGGCTCCAGGAATAGCGCCTCCAGGTCGGGCCGGGATTGAAGGAGCTTAAGCCCGGCTTCCCTGCCCAGCACGAACAAGGCGGTGGCCCAGGCGTCCGCGATCAGGCCGGTATCGGCTTTCACGCTCACGCTCGCTTCCCTTTGAACCGGGTATCCGGTCCGGGGGTCAATGATGTGGGAATATCGGACGCCGTTGAAGATATAGAACCGCTCGTAGTCTCCGCTGGTGGCGATGGCTCCCCGTTTGAGATAAACCTTGCCGATGATTTTTTCGCGGTAGCGCGGGTGCTGGATTCCGATGGCGATTCCCTTTCCCGTAACGCCGAAAACCGTCAGGTCCCCTCCGGCGTTCACCAGTCCGGATTTGACTCCGTTTTCCTTCAAGACCCCGGCGGCCCGGTCCGCGGCATATCCCTTGGCGATCCCTCCCAAGTCAATGCCCATTCCGGGTTCGGGCAGGAAAACGGTCTGGTGGTCTTGATCCAAAACAATTTTCCCACACCCGACCAGTTTCAGTTTTTCCTTTACCTCCGCGTCTCCGGGCGGGCTGGGATTGGCGTCTCCGATTTTCCAGACCGATAGCATGGGCAGGATGGTGGGGTCAAAGGCTCCCTGACTTTCCCGGCAGACCTGGAGCGATTTTTCCAGCAGCATCATCATCTCGTCATCAACCTTGACCGGGCTGATCCCGGCTTGGCGGTTGATCCGGCTCAGCATGGAATCAGGCCGGTATTTGCTCAGCTTGAAATCCAGCCGTTCTATTTCCCCGAACCCTTTTGATGCCGCCTGCTCCAGTTGTTTATCGTCCGCTCCCCGGGCGATGATCTCCACCTGGGTCCCCATCAAGAATTGGACCCGCTTGATTTCCCGGTCCGGTTGAGGGCAGGCGGAGAGCAATCCCGCCAGGGACAGGCTCAGCAAGAAGATGGGTATGCGGAAATATTTCATCGGGCCGAACCGAGTTTCACCTTCTCGGACGAGAGCGCGCAGCGGAAGCCGTTATATTCGCTTCGGTCATCCGGGGGCAGAGGGTTCCGGGCTGAGGACAGGAGCAGGAATATTGAATAGAAATAGGCGCCTCCCCGGGTCACTTTCATCTTGCCGGTTTGGTCAAAAGTTTTATCCGATCCCGGATACGATTTATACCAGTCGTCGGTCCATTCCCAGACATTCCCGGCCAGGTCCATAATCCCATAGGGGCTGGCGCCTTTGGGAAAACTCCCGACCGGAACCGTATCCTCATACGGGCTGGTCCGGTTGTTGCTCAAATGCTGGTCCCAGCCGTTCCCCCACGGATATGTCCGGCCGTCGGTTCCCCGCGCCGCCTTTTCCCATTCCGCCTCCGTGGGCAGCCTTTTCCCCACCCATTTGCAATAGACCTCCGCGTCGTTCCAACTCATATTGACCACCGGATGGTTTTCCCTGCCCGCGGGAATCTGGCCCGCGCGCAATAAATACGGAAGCTGATACTCGGTTTGCCGGCAAAAATTTAAATACTGCCGGTTGGTCACTTCAAACTTGTCCAGGTAATAATCCGGCAGGTTTGCCTTGCGCCGTGGTTTTTCATTGTCGGCAATATAGTCAATGCTGGACCCTTTGTCCGAGCCCATCCAGAATTCCCCGGCCGGAACCAGGGTCATGATGGAGCCGTCCTTGATCCAGCGGGTCTCGCTCAGCCGCGTTTGTTGCTGGGAAAGCGCGGAAGCCGAACTCAACCCTAGGGTCAATAATACCATTGCTGAAATTCTTGCCCGGTTCATTTCTGGATCTTTTTCTTAAGCTCTTCCGGATGATAGCCCAGTTGCAGGCTCCGGTTATATTCTTCCCGCGCCTTTTGCCGGTCGCCCAGGCGCGCGTAGCAAAGCCCGAGATAGTAATGGCCGGTGCCGCTGTCGGGCTTGAGTTCAAGATATCTCTGAAGGTGCTTAAGCGCGAGCTGGTTCTGGTTGAGGGAAAGGAAAAGCTGGCCCAGGTTATAATGAGCCTCGGGCTGGAGCGGGTCGGTCGCCAGCGCCTCCTGATATTCTTCAATCGCCCGCTCAACATTATTCCCGATCAAATAGATATTGCCCAAATCCAGGTGAGCGTCCACGAATCCCGGACTCAGCGCGGTCTCAATCAAAAACGCCGCCTTCGCGTCCTCCATCCGGTTCGCCGCCAGGAGCGCGACCCCCAGGTGGAAATAAAAATGGTAGGTTCCGGGATCCTCCGTGCGCAGGATCGCCTCGCGGTAGAGCTTGACCGCTTCTTCCGGCTGGTGGATCTCCAGATAGCATCCGGCCAAATTGTTATAGGAGATGAAATAATCCGGGTTGAGGGCAATGGCTTTTTTGTATTCAACGATCGCTTCTTGAGCCCGCTCCTGGCGCTGGTAAAGGGTGCCCAGCTTGTGATGCAACTGGGGATCGTCGGGCTTCAGCTCCAGGGCCTTTTTATAATACGCCTCGGCCTGGTCCCAGTTGCCCTCCCCTTTCCATTCGCAGCATACCCCGGCGACATAAAGGTAATCCGGATTCTTCGGCTCCAACTCAATCGCCTTGCCCAGCGCCGAAATCCCCTCGTCATTTTTTTTCATCTGGCAGAGCGTAAGCCCCTTCCCGTACCAGGCCGTCGCCAGCGCCGGATTTTCCTTGAGTGCCGCCTCATAATAACCGAGCGCCATCGGCCAGTTCCGCAGCTTCATAAACTCCTCTCCCATCCGCGCCATATTCTCCCCCGCGGCCTGGATCAGGAGCAGGCTGAAAATTACCAGCAGCAGCTTCTTCATCAAGCTTAAGATAAATCTTCCCGCTCGGTTTGGCAAGAGAAGGGGGCGAAAAACGGGGAAAGCGCGGAATCGCGGCTGACTTGTCCTCGGTAATCC
>CAIYYW010000199.1 GCA_903930515.1 uncultured delta proteobacterium
CACACGGATTGGATGGGTCGCTCCCGACTTTAGTCGGAAGAGAACATTGTTGTAAAAGAACGAATTGGGGGCGAAGCACCGCTTCGCCCGTACACGCGAGTTTTTCCAGAAAAACTCGCATGCCCCCTATATATAGGAAAATCGTAACATAGAGAATCCTGAATATATTGCGCATAAGCCCTTGATAAGTATTTTAAATCCCGGATTTCAGGCCTCAGATTAAAGAATTGAAAAGTTCAGCCATACTTAACAAATAATATATTTTGCTGTAATTTCAAGCACTTGGGAAAAGGGGCAAATTGTTAAGTCAGACTTGACGATATTTTGAATTTGTCCCGCAACTCTATTTGATCCGCAGATGAACGCGGAGAATTCAATTTATTTTTCACCGCAAAGTCGCAAAGGACGCAAAGAGTTTCTTGGCTTTAATGTAATGTGCGAGCGACTTTCCAGTGGTGAGTTTGCCGAACCGCCGAGCCAAGGCGCGATAATGGGCGCCCTCCAAGTCAATAAAATTAGCTGTCAGGGGAAGAATTTCTCTTGACTTGGACTTTCATAGATGCCCCCTCCGGGCTTCCCAATCGGGGGAGATTATGCAAGTTCTCCAAAAATGTTTGAGGAGAGGGCTAGTTTTACAGAATAGGAAATCAAACGTCAATCTTCTGCCGATCCTCTCTGAGCAAAGCGACAAATCCAGCCTGTTCAAAGTGCTTATCGTAGGTTAAAGCATCGGTGATATTCTCATTCTCCATTATTTGGATTGATGAACAATCAGTTAAACTCCATTCCTTGTCAAGCCTAACTTTATAATACTCCACTGCTTCATTAAATTGAATACTTGTTTGGGCGACAACCTTGATATTTGGGTTAGCCTTTATTTCCTTTACAAATTGGACGGTGATGTTGCGTAGCATTTCTCCTTTCTTAGCCATTTGATTTAATAACTCGGTCAAAACCATTTCGCTTGTAATGATAATTCTATTCCCTAATAAATTAGATATTTTTCCAGCTCTGCCGTGTAATTCATCATCTGGATATAAAAGAGCAATCCAATAATTGGTATCAGCAAATACGGATTTCATTTTTCTTCTTTAGGATGGCCATATAGGTAATGGTCGAAATTTTTAGAAAGGTCTTTTGGTAATTTTTCCCATTCTTCAGCTGGAACCGAGGCTCCGATTTCAGCCGCAATCTCCCAAATAGGTCGGGCCTTTGGATCATAAGCAATATGCCCTTCTTCCTGCAATATCATTTCTTCCACCAAAGCAACCCTACATATTTTGCCATCTTGGGGAGTAAACTCTGCCCTTCCTTTTATCCGCAAACGCCTGGTTGAATGCTCGCGAAGCGCGTTGGTAATAATTTCTTCTTGTTCCGGCGAAAATTTTCCTGGAACTTTACTATCATCTTCCAATCTTAAAATGAAACTAAATCCGTCAAGGTCCGCAGCGCGAATCTCTCCAACAATATCAACAATGTCTTCATATTTCCCTTCGGACCGTTCCAAAATTCGTGTTCTCGTTTTAAGTGAATAAACAGACGCCTTTTGACTCTTAACCGGCTTTTGCTCAAAGCTTTCTCCCTCTCGCAGGGTTTTACCATAATCTTCAAAGAGACGAATAAGTCTTTTTGGAAAATTTGCCGGGAGAGGCGCATCTCTGCTCGCGGCATCCGTGGTTTCGGCAACTAATTCAACAGCTTCATCAAGTTCATCCCTGGGCGGCTCGAAATGTAATTCATTATCCATATATTCCACTTCTCTCTCTAATGGGACCGCGGCACTTCCATCCTCGAGTTTGTTAAATTTTAAATTTAGAGAATCTTCAAAATTTTTGGGAAGGCGCTCCCTCTCTGGATGCTTCTTTCTCCACAAGTCTTTGGCGATTTCGACAACCAGATTCTTATAATTGATCAACTCCTGCAAAGCATCACTATCAAGGTAATGATTTTCAAAACGAGAGCCTTTGAAAATATGGCTAACTACTTTAATAATCTTCTTCATTGGCATCCTCCTCTCTAGTTAGCTTTTCCTATGTATATTTATACCACAAAAAGCTGTAAATTAACAAGCATTTCTAATATAATCTTCAATTTTCAGCCTAGCTTACCAGTCCCTCAATCGCTTCCAGCTTTAAGGTGAGCACGCCAGCAAAGGCATTGGGAACCCTGGGGGCTAGGTCCAGCCTTTAAACTTAAAGGAATTGACTGGTAAAAATTATGCCGGAATTCAAGGAGGTTGTCAAATGTCTGCGCCGGAATCACAGACAAGAGTGTCTGTGCCCCCAAAGTCGCTCGCACATTCAATCGTAGTGTCGTTGTGGTGACAAGGGCGTGGCCCTTGACCCAATTCAATTCTCTGCGTTCTCTGCGCCTCTGTGGTGAGAAAGATATTTGATTTTCTTTGCGTTCTTTGCGGTGAAGACTGATTTGAAGGGCTTTCCAGCGGAAAGCCCGTACCCTGTGGCTCCGGTTATCTTCCGAGATAGCGGTTATAGAAGCTTCGGGCTTTGGTCTCGTCGGTGGTTCCGGAGATGATGGCGCGTCCGTCCGGGAAGATGATGATTTTGAGTCCTTCCAAATCGGCTTCCAGGAGGTATCCGTTGAAGGATACTTTGCCGATTTTTTCCAGCCGTTGCTTGAGGGATTGGAGGTCAAGCTGGACCGGCTCGGCGGGGCTGAGTTGGACTGCGTTTCTTCCGCAGAGGGATGTGGACCAGTCGGTTTTTTTCCGATCCAGGAACTCGTATTTGTTTTGGCCGCAGGCCGGGCAATGTGGGTTTCGTTTGGTTTCCACAGTGGAAAAAGTATGTTCCCAGAGGTCAATGTTGGTGAGTCCGGTTTTGACCTTGTCGGACCCGATCAGGATCTTGATCGCTTCCATCACTTCCAGGGCCGCGATCAAAAGGGGCGCGGGATTGAGCACGCCCTCGGTTTCGCAGGAAGGCAGGGAGCCGGGCGCGGGCGGTTCGGGAAATAAACAGCGCAGGCACGCGGTTTTGCCGGGAATGATCACCATCATCATTCCGAAGGCGCCGATGACTCCGCCGTAAATCCAGGGGACATTATTCTTGACGCAGAAGTCATTGATCAAATATCGGGTCTGAAGGTTGTCGGTTCCGTCAATGACCAGGTTCACACCCTGGGCGATCTTCTCAATATTCTCGGATCGCAGTTCGGCCACGACCGGCTCAATCTTGACCTGCGAGTTCATTTTGGCAAGTTTATCAGCGGCCACGATGGCCTTGGGAATCCTTTCCTTCATATTCTCTTCGTCATAGAGGAACTGGCGGTGGAGGTTCACCAGTTCGGGTATGTCCTGGTCCACAATGATCAAATGGCCGATCCCGCTCCGGACCATACTCACGGCGCTGGCGCTCCCAAGCGCGCCGCATCCGACCAGGAGGACTTTGGATGCGAGCAGTTTTTTCTGGCCTTCTTTTCCCAGGGCGGGGAAAGTGGTCTGCCGGATATATCGGTCAAGATCAGTCATTTTTTATTCGGGGCGCAGGCACTCTTGCCTGCGCACAATTCTGGGCGGGTCACCAACCCGCCCGTACATCTTAATCACCGCGCTTGATTTTTTCCAATGCCTGGCCCAGCGCTTTGAGGAAATAGTCCACTTCCTCCCCGGTGTTGTATTTGCCGAGCGAGATGCGCAGGGTCCCCTGGGCTTCTTCTTTGCTCAGGCCGATTGCTGTAGCACATAGCCGGGCGCGGCTGAGAACTTTTTGGACCACCCGGGGTTCCGGCTGGGTGGTGGCGTTGTTGTCAAAATAAACTCTGTTCATCGGGATTTCATTCTAGCAAGCGGGGGGTTTTTGTTCAATGATCTTTTTGCTTGATCACATAAATGGCGCTTTTGGCTAGGAAGTTGGGAAAGAGGTATGGGTTCACCATCCGGCTGCCGCTGATGAAGATGCGTTTGATCACCTCAATCCCCTTATCCGGGCAAAACCGCTCGAAGTCCTTGATCGTGAGCAGGTGGATGTTGGGGGTGTTGTACCATTTATAAGGGAGTTCGGGCGTGGTGGGCATAAGGCCGGTGAACATTAGCTGGAGGCGGACGCGGAGGAAGCCGAAATTGGGAAACCCGACAATGCCCTTTTTCCCGACCCGGACCATTTCCTTGAGCACATAGTCGGGCTTCATCACCACCTGGAGGGTCTGGTTCAGGACCACATAATCAAAGGATCCGGCTGAATAATCGGCCAGGCCTTCGTCCAGGTTTCCGTGGATGACATTGACCCCCCGGGCCGTGCAACGGGTGATGTTGCCCTCGTCTATTTCTATGCCCTGCCCGGTGACATGCTTCTCGCGCGCAAGCAGGTCCAGCAGTTCCCCGTCTCCGCATCCCAGGTCCAGAACCCGTGAGCCGTCCTCCACCAAGTCCGCGATCACCTCATAATCAATCCGGTTCCGTCCCCGTCTCATCTTTCAGAATTTACACCAAAAGGGCGGATTGTAAAGACTTCGGGCAGACCCCTCCATACGCGGCGAGGCTGTAGGATCCCGCGCATAAACTCGGGCAATGAAAAACAACCGGGTCGGATGGCCATCCGCCCCTGCGATATTGGATCCTTAAATTTATTGTTCCAACCCGGCTAAAAGCTTCCGGGCCTGTTCCTGGTAAAAGCGGTTTTCAATCTGAGCGTCCGGCAAAGACTCGGCCGGGGTCTTGATGATATATTTGAGCTGGTCAATGGCCTTGGGTTTATCCTTCATCCGGACATAGCTCTCGGCCATCCAGAAGCGGGTCTTGAAAAAATTCGGCTCGGCCTTGAGCGCCTGCTCGTAGAGCCAGATGGCGTCGGGTTCGGAGAAGTGGAAAAACTTTCCGAGGATTCCGGGGATTTCATAAATTACCCGCGCCCAGTAGCGGTAGATCCCGCCGTAGAAATAATTGATGTCTCCGTTGGCCACGAAGATGGTCCCGACAATCGCTTCCTTGAAAGAATAACCGCCCGAGAGCACGCCCTCGGCCACCGTGACGCCGGCCAGGCTCCACATCCGCCAGTAATGTCCCCCGGGATTTCGCGGGTCCATTTTCAGGACCTCCTCCGAGGCCTTCACGCTTTTCCGCAAGAGCTCCAGCCGTTGCTTTTTGTCCATAGTCTTCTCGCCCAACTCCCCCGCGGTCCAGTACGCGAGTCGGCCGAGCTTAAGCCGCACCGGGATGTCCTTCGGGTTGAGCGCGCAGGCCTGCGAATAGTAATCAATACTTTTGAGGCAATTTTCCATGGTTGACCTTTTGGCAAAATACTCGTCGCCCTTCTTCACCAGCTCCTCAAAGGTCTGGCCGTGAACGGAAAAGCACAGGCAGGACAGACTCAATCCGAAAAGAAAATTCCTGACTTTAATCATTGCTCCCTCCCGTGGTTAGAGTCCTCAATCAAGCGATTGCCAGAAGCGCCTGCTTTAAGTCTATCTTGCCCTCGTAGATCGCCTTCCCGACGATCACCCCTTCCAGGCCCAGTTTTTCATAAGGCAAGAGCGCGGTCAAATCCGAAATAGAGGAAACCCCGCCGGAGGCGATCACCGGTATTTTCACCGCCTTCAGCATCCGCTCGAGCGACTTGAGGTCCGGCCCCTGCAAGGTTCCGTCCCGCTCAATCTCGGTATAGATGATCGCGCGCACTTCCGGAAGGTCGTAGAGCTTGGCCAGTTCGGTCGCGGCTGATTCAGTTTTTTCCTCCCAGCCCGAAACCGCGGCCATTCCCTTTCGCGCGTCAATCCCGATCACGATTTTTCCGGGATATTTTTTCAGGGCATCCTCAACCAGCTTCGGGTCCTTATGGGCCGCGGTTCCCAGGATCACCCGGGAAACCCCGTTTTCCAGATAGTCGGAGACGGTGGCGATGCTCCTGACGCCTCCTCCAACTTCAAATTCCGCTTTCACTTCCTTGGCCAGCTTCAGGATCAGGTCTAGATGTTGCGGCTCTCCGGTCCGGGCCGCGTCCAAATCCACCAGGTGGATCAGCCGGGCGCCGGCCTCGACGAATTTCTGCGCAACCTCAAGCGGATCAAGCCGATAGTTCTTCTCCCGGTCATACCGGCCCTGGAAGAGCCGCACCACCAGGCCGCGGCGGAGGTCAATGGCCGG
>CAIYYW010000200.1 GCA_903930515.1 uncultured delta proteobacterium
CTCACAGGCCAGCCCGGAGAGCAAAGTTGGCCCATTACAGGCGCGTCCTTTATCCTGATTTACAAGGATCAATCCAGTGCGGCGCAAGCCAAAGCTCTGCTCAAATTTTTTGACTGGTGCTATCGCTATGGCGCCGAGACCGCCAAGAAACTGCATTATGTTCCGATTCCGATGAATGTGGCGGAGATGGTGGAGAATGGCTGGAAGAACGAGGTTAAATCTGAGGGAAAGCCGGTATGGCCCTGAGAAAGGCTGGTTGATAAGAAACTGATGCCAAAGCTGTCCCCTTTTCAAAGCAGGTCAGCCCTGCAAAACAGGGCTGATCTTGCCTTTCGTGGAATCACGGTTTTCTGCGCAACCGTCTTGATCATAATTATGCTGGCAATATTTTTTGAGCTGGTCCGCAATTCCGGTCTTTCAATCAAGAAGTTCGGGCTTGGATTTCTGCTATCTATGGCCTGGAATCCGGTTACCGAAGATTTCGGAGCCTTGACCAGCATTTTCGGCACCGTGGTTTCAACCATCATCGCAATGATCATCGCGGTGCCGCTTTCCATCATCACCGCGCTGTTTCTGGTGGAGCTGGCGCCTCCGATCCTGAGCCGGATCGTGGGAATCGGCGTTGAGCTTCTCGCCGCGGTGCCCAGCATCATTTACGGAATGTGGGGGCTGTTCGTGTTTGCGCCCTTTATGGCGGATCATATCCAGCCCGCGCTGGGCAAGACCCTGGGATTTCTGCCTTTATTCCAGGGGCCGCCTATGGGCATCGGAATGCTCTCAGCCGGGATCATTCTCGCCCTGATGATTATTCCTTTTATCTGCGCGGTCACGCGCGATGTTTTTCAGATGGTGCCGGCCGCGGTCAAAGAAGCCGGCTTCGGGATGGGGTCCACCACCTGGGAGGTGACCAGAAAAGTCACCATCCGCTACGGCTTCCGGGGGGTGATCGGAGCCTGCTTCCTCGGACTGGGAAGAGCCGTCGGAGAAACCATGGCCGTTACTTTCGTGATCGGGAACGACCATCGCATCTCAGCCTCGCTTTTCTCGGCCGGAAACAGCATCGCCTCCACTTTGGCCAATGAATTCGCCGAGGCCGCAGAGCCGATCTATCTGAGCAGTCTGATTGAACTCGGACTCGTGCTCTTCCTGATCACCTTTCTGATCCAGATTTTTGTCCAGCTCTGGCTCCGGAGAATCGCCAAAGGCATGGGAGACAGATTATGAAAGCTCGTTCCCTATTCGCAAGACGCCTTTCGGATTACCTGATCAAGATTCTTTCCGCGCTCGCGGCTCTGATTGCCATTTTCGCCCTGGGATGGATTTTATCTGTGGTGGTCAGCCGCGGGGTTTCTGCTTTCAATCTGGATTTCTTCACCAAACTGCCCACTCCTCCAGGAATCAGCGGCGGAGGTTTAGCGAACGCCATCCTGGGCACGCTCCTGATCACCGCGCTTGCCAGCCTGATCGGAATTCCCATCGGAATGCTCGCCGGGGTTTACCTTGCCGAATTCGGCCTGGACCGGCCTTTTGCCAGCATGATCCGGTTCGCGGCCAATGTAGTGATGGGAATGCCGTCCATCATCATCGGCGTGTTCGTCTATACCCTGGTGGTGAAGCCGGCCGGACATTTCTCCGGATATGCCGGCGCCATCGCGCTGGCGATTATCATGCTGCCCCTGATCGCAAGAACCAGCGAGGATATGCTCCGGCTGGTGCCCAATTCCCTGCGGGAATCCGCTCTGGCCTTGGGCGCGCCGCGCTGGAAGGTCACGCTCGGGGTGGTGTTCTGGTCCGCCAAAACCGGTTTGATCACAGGCGCCCTTCTCGCCCTTGCCCGGATCAGCGGGGAAACCGCGCCCCTGCTTTTCACCGCGCTCAACTCAAGTTATTGGATGCGGTCCCCCAAGGAGCCCACTGCGAATCTCACCGTGACCATTTTCAATTATGCGATGAGCCCGTATCCGGACTGGAAAGCCAAGGCCTGGGGAGCCTCGCTTTTAATTATGATCGCGGTTTTAGCTCTGTCCATTTTTTCCAGATGGATTTTCCGGGAGAAAAAAATTAGAAAGGGATGAGCGGCGATGAGCGATAATTTAACCCGACCATTGTCAATGGAAAGAGAGCAAAAAAGATTGCTCCAGGAAGTGCAATCCCTGGAGGTCAAGATTTCCGTTAAAAACCTTTGCTTTTTCTACGACGATCATCAGGCCCTGTTTGACAACACCCTGGATATTTTCCAGAACCGGGTCACTGCCATCATCGGCCCCTCCGGCTGCGGCAAATCCACCCATATCCGGGCTTACAACCGGATTTATGAAATGTATCGCGGGTACCGCGCCACGGGCGAGGTCTGGCTGGATCAAGAAAATATCCTTTCCCCAAGCCAGGACTTGATTCAGCTCCGCAAAAAAGTCGGGATGATCTTCCAGAAGCCCACCCCCTTCCCGATCAGCGTGTTTGAGAATGTCGCGTATGGACTCAGGCTTCATTTTAAGATGAGCCGGGGAGAGCTGGCCGCGAAAGTGGAAGACGCGCTCAAGCGCGCCGCGCTCTGGGAGGAGGTCAAGGACAAGCTGGATCAGTCCGGGCTGGCGTTTTCCGGCGGGCAACAGCAAAGGCTCTGCATTGCCCGCGCCATTTCCGTAGAGCCGGAGGTGCTTTTGATGGACGAGCCGACCTCCGCGATTGATCCGCTCGCCACCTCCAAGATTGAGGAGCTGATTGAAAGCCTCAAGCAGAAATACACGATTGTGATCGTGACTCATAATATGCAGCAGGCCGCGCGCATCTCGGACTTCACCGCGTTTTTCTACGAAGGACATATTGTGGAGTTTGGAGCCACCCGGCAGGTTTTCACCAATCCGGCGAAGAAGCAGACCGAGGATTATATTACCGGAAGATTCGGATGATCGGGACAGGAGGAATCAAAAATGCCTAAAAGATTGCAAAGGGAAATTGAGAAACTGAAAAAAATGCTTCTGGCGCTGGGCGCGGTGGTGGAGGAGCGGGTGCGGCTTTCGGTCAAGGCCATGCAGGAGCGGGACGCCAAACTGGTGCAACAGGTGATCAACGGCGATCCTGAAATAGACCAGATGGAGGTTGATCTGGAGGAAGAAGGTCTGAAGATTCTCGCGCTTCATCAGCCGGTGGCGATTGACTTAAGGTTCATCATTGCCGTGCTCAAGATCAACAACGACCTGGAGCGGGTTGGAGACCTGGCCGTAAATATCGCGGAGCGGGCGGCTTTTCTTGCCACCCGGAAGCCGGTGGAAGAGCCTCTGGATTTCCCGGCTATGTTTGAGAAAACCCAGCAGATGCTGAGAAAAAGCCTGGATTCCCTGGTCAACCTGGACACCAACCTGGCTCTGGAGGTTTGCGCGAGCGACGATGAAGTGGACGCCATGAACCAGGCGATGTATAAAAATATTGAGGAAGGCATCCGCAAGCACCCGGACCAGATCAATTCCTTCATTCACCTGCTCTCAACTTCCCGCCACCTGGAGCGGATCGCGGACCACGCCACCAATATCGCGGAAGATGTCATTTATATGATCACAGGCGACATCGTCCGTCATTGCGCCGAGGATTACACCCACCTGAAAAAATCCGGCCAGTAGTTTTTCTGCCCGGCGTTTGACAGATTGACAAGACCGGGTCTATACTCTTAAAAACTTTAATTCTGGAGTTGAAAAATGTCCAGAGCTTTGATCGTGATTCCAGCCCGAATGGCCTCGGAGAGACTTCCGGGGAAAGTCCTGGTGGATTTAAAAGGCAAGCCGATGGTGCAATGGGTCTGGGAGCAGGCCAGCCAGGCCAAGCTCGCCCAAGGGGTGATCATTGCCACCGACGACGACCAGGTAATGGACCGGGTGAAAGGCTTCGGCGCCAAGGGGATGATGACTTCTCCCTTTCATCAAAGCGGCACCGAGCGGGTGGCGGAGGTGGCGAGCAAGCTCAACTTTGACCTGATCGTCAACCTCCAGGGGGACGAGCCGCTTTTTTCTTCGGTGGCGATTGACCAGTTGATTGGGACGATGCTGGAAAGCGAGACGATCCAGATGGCGTCGCTGAGGGTGGAAATCCAGGAGCTGGACGATTATTTCAATCCCAATGTGGTCAAGGTGATCGTAGATAATCAGGACAACGCCATTTATTTCAGCCGTCATCCGATCCCCTATTTCCGGGGCCGGGAAGAGCAGATGGAGCAATGGCATAAACAGGGGTTCCGGCCTCCGGAACTGAGTCCTCCGCCGTACAAGCATTTGGGCATTTACGGGTTCCGCTCCGATTTCCTGAACGCGCTGGTGCACTTGCCTCCGGTCCCGCTGGAGCAGGCGGAAAAACTGGAGCAGTTGCGCGCCCTGGCCTGGGGCTTCAAGATCAAGGTTCCGGAAACCGCTTACGACTCGGTCAGCATTGACACCCTGGACGACCTGATCAAAGTCCGGGGGATGCTGGAAGAAAAAGAATAAAGATGTCTAAGAAAAGCGAGAAGAACCGGCCGGTCAAGTATATCTTTGTCACCGGGGGAGTGGTCAGCTCGCTCGGGAAAGGGATCAGCGCCTCCAGCATCGCCGCCCTTCTGGAAGCGCGGGGGCTGAAGGTGACGATGTTGAAAATGGATCCCTACATCAATGTTGATCCCGGCACGATGTCCCCGTTCCAGCACGGCGAAGTCTTTGTCACCGACGACGGCGCCGAGACCGACCTGGACCTCGGCCATTACGAGCGCTTCACCCACGCGATTTTGGGCCGCAAGAATAATTTCACCACCGGCCAGGTTTATGAGTCGGTGATCAATAACGAGCGCAAGGGAATTTATTTGGGAGCCACGGTCCAGGTCATCCCGCATGTCACCGACGAGATCAAGCGCCGGATCCGGCTTCTGGCCGACGAGGTGGATGTGGTGGTGGTGGAAGTGGGAGGCACGGTCGGAGATATTGAGAGCCTGCCCTTCCTGGAAGCGATCCGGCAGTTCCAATACGATGTCGGCCCGGAGCACTGCTGTTATGTCCATGTCACCCTGGTCCCTTATATCACGGCCGCGGGCGAGCTCAAGACCAAGCCCACCCAGCACAGCGTGAACAAGCTCCAGGAAATCGGGATCCGGCCGGATATCCTGATCTGCCGCTGCGACCGGCCCCTGCCCGACGGGGTCAAGGCCAAGATCGCGCTTTTTTGCAATGTGCGCAAGGAGCGGGTGATCTCGGCCCAGGATGTGGAGACGGTATATCAACTGCCGCTTTTTTTCCACGAGGAAGGGTTGGATGAGCAACTGGTGGACCGGCTGGGAATCTGGACCGGCGCCCCCCACCTGGAGAGCTGGGAAGAAATCGCCAAACGAGTTCGGGAGCCCAAGCAGGAAGTCCGGATCGGGATTGTGGGGAAATACACCAGCCTGCGCGAATCCTACAAGAGCCTGAACGAGGCGCTCACTCACGGAGGCATCGCCAACCATTGCCGGGTCAAGCTGGAATTTATAGAGGCGGAAAACCTGGAAAAATGCCCGGACCTGTCCGGGGAATTGTGCCATTGCGACGGGATCCTGGTCCCGGGAGGGTTCGGCGAGCGCGGCCACGAGGGGAAAATCCGCGCGGTGCAATACGCGCGCGAGAAGAAAATCCCCTTCTTCGGCATCTGCCTCGGTCTGCAGATGGCGGTGGCGGAATTCGCCCGGAATGTCGCGGGCTTGAAGGGGGCCAATTCCACCGAGTTCAATCCGGATACGCCTCACCCGGTGATCCATTTGATGGAAGACCAGAAATATATTGACCGACTGGGCGGAACCATGAGACTGGGCGGTTGGGATTGCGCCCTGGAGAAAAAATCTTTGGCCTGCAAGGCATACGGCGCCACCCAAATCCGCGAGCGGCATCGGCACCGCTACGAGTTCAATAACGCCTATCGCGAAAAGTTGGCGCGCAAGGGCCTGAAGCTGGCCGGGCTGACCCCCGACGGAATGCTGGTGGAAATCGTGGAGCTGGATGAGAAGGTCCATCCCTGGTTTTTGGGATGCCAGTTCCATCCGGAATTCAAATCCCGGCCTTGGAGCCCGCACCCGATCTTCCGCGAATTCATCCGCGCGTCCCTCCAACATAAAAAATCGCCACCAAAGAAATCCCGTTGAAGATGCCGGCGAAAAATTCATTCAACATCGGCAGTCTCCGGGTCGGGGAAAACGCCCCGCTCTTCCTGATCGCCGGCCCATGCGTCATTGAGAGCGAAAAGCTCACCCTGCAAATCGCCAAAGACCTGAAAAAGATTTGCCGCCGGGCCGGGATCGGGCTGATCTTCAAAGCCAGCTTTGACAAGGCCAACCGCACCAGCATTGATTCCTATCGCGGACCCGGACTGGAAGAAGGTCTGCGGATTTTGAAGCGGGTCAAGGATGAACTCGGGCTCCCGGTCCTGAGCGACATTCACGAGCCGAGCCAGGCCGAGCCGGCCGGAAAAATTTTGGACCTGATCCAGATTCCGGCGTTCCTCGCCCGACAGACCGACCTGATCATCGCCGCGGCTCAAACCGGAAAACCGCTTCATCTTAAGAAGGGCCAGTTTATGTCGCCGGAGGAGATGAAGAATGTCGCGGAAAAAGCGGTCCGATCCGGCGCGAAGAAAATCATTTTGTGCGAGCGCGGCACTTTTTTCGGATACCATAATTTAGTGGTTGACTTCCGGTCGTTCCAGATTATGTCCGAGCTGGGCTGGCCGGTGGTGTTTGATGTCACTCATTCGGTCCAGCGACCGGCCGGCAAAGGCAAGGCCAGCTCCGGCGACCGTCAATTCATCCCGATGCTCGCCCGGGCCGCGGTGGCCGCGGGTGTGGACGGATTGTTTATGGAAGTGCATCCGCATCCGGAGCAGGCCCTGAGCGATGGGGCGAATTCCTTCCGGCTCGGAGAATTGGAAAGATTGTTGAAGACAATTGTTAAAATAAAAGAGGCGGCCATTAAATAAAATGACTGTGAATATGGCAAAACGCGTCCTCCTAATTGAAGCCGACGCCCTCCGGGCGCTGGCGGAGCGGCTGGGAGAAGAGTTTGTACGGGCGATCCAGATTCTCAAGGCCTGCTCCGGCAAGCTGGTGGTGACCGGATTGGGAAAAAGCGGATTGGTGGGCCGGAAAATTTCCGCCACTTTTGCATCCACCGGAACTCCTTCCTTTTTCCTGCACCCGGTTGAGGCCCTGCACGGCGACATCGGGATGCTATCCAAGGGCGATGTGGTGCTCGCGCTCAGCAACCGCGGCGAGACCGGCGAGATCCTCCAGTTGATCCCGTATTTCAAGCGGCTGGAACTGCCGGTGATCGCGATGCTGGGCCGGACCGATTCCACTTTGGCCAAGAGCGCGGAAGTGATCCTGGATGTGAGCGTGAAGGAAGAGGCCTGTCCGTATAATTTGGTCCCGACCGCGTCCACTACCGCGATGCTGGCAATGGGGGACGCGCTGGCGCTGGCGCTTTTGGAGGAAAAGGGATTCCAGCCCGAGGATTTCGCTCTGCTCCATCCGGCGGGCGCGCTCGGGAGAAAACTTCTGCTCAAGGTCTCCGACCTGATGAGAGCGGGCAAGGAGCTTCCGAGCGTAAGCCCGGAGGCGGGGATGAAGGAAGTGATCCTGGAGATGAGTTCCAAGATGCTCGGGCATACCGCGGTGGCTGACCAAGGAAATCTGCTCGGGGTGATCGCGGACGGAGATTTGAGAAGGGCGATGGAAAAATATCCGGACCTGCTCAAGAAAAAGGCCAAAGACATTATGACCGAAAATTCCAAGACGACCACGCCGGACGCGCTGGCGGTGGACGCGCTGTCCCGGATGGAAAAACATAAAATCACCGCGCTGTTGGTTTGCGAATCCGCCGATTCCCGCCGCCTGGTCGGGATCATTCATCTGCATGACCTGCTTAAAGCGGGTGTGGTCTGAATCCGCCGCTCCCGGTCAATTTTGCTTAATTATTTCTTGATCTTCAAAGTCCCTGATTTTTTCTCCTGGTGCCGGACCGGCCAGTCCTTGATCTGGTATTTGGCGTCATAGTCCAGCTCGTAATCGGAGCTGCCGCTTTTGAGCAGCGAGTAGGCCCAGTTGCCCACTCCCATCAGGTCCAAAGAGAGCGGGATGGCGATCTCGCCCTCGGAATTGGGAGGCACTTTGGCGGATTCTATTTGTCCCTTGGAAAAATCCTTGCCGTCCATCCGCAGCTGGTAATTGAGCTTGGAAATATTAAGCGGGAAGGGGTTGGGATTAAAGAGCTTAAGGTTGAGGTCCAGCTTGGCTTCGGTGAGGGTCAGGTTTTTCATTTTCAAATCCACGCTGTTGATCTTGGGCGGCCGGACCACCGGCAGTTTTCCCTTGAGATCATACGGGATCGGGAGCGAGCCGATCGGGGTGTTGAGCTTGACCTGCCCGGAAAGCCGATAGGGGAATTCGTCCTGACCCTTGAGCGAATTATAGACCTTGTTCAGTTGCTCATATTTGAGCGCGATCGGAACTTTAATATGACTCTTGCCCGAGGCCGCGATGTTCATGCCCTCGTTGGATTCCCCGGAGAAAAACGGCTCGCCGTTCAGCTCTAGCGCATAATCCATCCCGGCCAGAGATAGCCCGATCGGGTTGGGATTATCAATCGCGAGCTTGGCGGCCAGGCTGAGCTTCTGGCTGGAAATGTCGGTGACGGCCAGGTCGGCCAGGGAAACCTTGGGGGTTTGAATATTTTCCTTGATGATCTCCCCGGCTTTCTGGCAGCCGATTATAACGACCACAACAAAGATGCCGATCAAGACTATTTTTAAATTCGTTTTCATCATTTCCTCCTGATCTTCCATACTGTGCGGGCGACTTTAGTCGCTATTCCTTAATTCCTCCGATTCAAAAATTTTGTTCGCGCAATTCGGGTCCAACGCGAGTCTCACCAGCGCCTGGGCCAGGATGGTGTTGCTGGTCGAGCGGTATCGGCCGTTCATTTTTTTTAGACCGAAGATGCCGGCCAACGCCAACAGGAGATCAAGGGTCCGCGCTCCATAAATCTCCCCGGCCCTTTTTTCATCCCGGTCCGGGCCGATGATAAAACTGGGACGGGCGATCACATAAAACAGGCCGCTTTTGATCAATTCCTGTTCCAGTTTCCAGCGCGCTTGATAGTAGGGAGAGCCGGACTTGGCATTGGTTCCCGCGGCGGACAGATAGACGAATACCGGCTTGATCCCGGCCGCCTTCGCCGCGTTGATCAGCAATGCCGCCAGCCCGTAATCCACCGCGCCGTAATCCTGCGTCTTCGGGTCTTTGCCCGATCTCGCCACCTGCTTGACCCGCGCCCGGGTGGTCCCGAGCAGCGAGAAAATGTAAGCCGGCCGGAGCCGGGCAAAAGTCCCGGTCATCGCCGTCAACTCCCAGGCCGTATTGTCAACCTCCGCGCCCATCTTCTGGAACCGCTCGGTCCATTCCTTCAGCCGGGTTGAATCCGGCCGGAGATGAGCGATGGTCGGCACCCCTTTCTCCACCAGAACCCGGACCACTTCTCTCCCGGTGAACCCGGTGGCCCCGGCCACCAAGGCCTGATCCGAAATCCTTTCCAGCGCTTCAGTCATCATCTCCCCGGTTCAATATAGTTTATACCGTTTTCCCTCTTTGAGAATCCCGCTTGGATAAAATGTCCCGCGCCAGTAAATCCCGCCCCGGATCGCGCCCAGGATTCCGGCGCGCAAGGTTACAATCGGAAGAGCGATGGACCCGATCGGGAAAAAGAAGGACGGCAAAATATTTCTTCCCGCCCATTGATTGAGCAAAACCTGAATATAGATCGCGACACAGATCATCGCCAGTCCTGAAATCCAGAGATGCGGAACGCCCACCGGAATCAGGGCGAAAAAGGGAGACAGCTCCAGCAGAAAAACGATCGCGGCCATCAGCGCCAGCCTCCAGAAGCTCAGGTTCCCGATTGAGGTGAACAAGGCCCGCTCCGACCCGATTGCCAGCTCGCGCAACGACCGGTAAAAATAAACCCCGATATATCCGCGGCCGTTGACCAGGGAACAGCGCGCTCCGGATTCTTTGAGCATTTGCCCGAGCGCAACATCGTCCGCCGGCTCCAGCTTGAGCCACTCAAAGCCCTTGGTCTTTTCAAAAGCCGTTCGCCGGACCAGGTTGAACGAGCCGGACCCCGCGGAGGCCTTGGACTTTTCGTCCTCAATCGCCCACACCCGGGCCGCCAGGCAGATGAACCGGATGAAAACGGAAAAGAAGATGTCCAGCGCGAAATTCACCGGAAAGATTTCCGGCAAGCCGGCAAGCAGATCCAGTTTGCGGGTTTCGCAATAGGCGATGGATTTTTTCAGCGCGCCCTTCCTGATCTGGACATCAACATCGCTGAACAGGAGCCAATCGCCGGTCGCGCGCTTGACCCCCTGGTGCATGGCGTGCAATTTTCCCAGCCAGCCTTCGGGCAATTCCTTGAGGTGGACCGCCTTGACCCTGGGATCATTCCTCGCGATTTCATCCGCGATCTCCGAAGTGCCGTCATCCGAGCGGTCATCAATCAGGATGATCTCCAGGTTCGGGTAGTCATCTTCCAGCCGGACCGACATCGCCGCAATAATGGTGTCAGCCTCGTTCCGGGCGGTGACGATTTCCGAGACCCTGGGCCAAGGATCAGGCTCGGCGCCTTTCAAATCCGAAATCAGGCGCACGGATTTCACCACCCGCAAACTGAGAACCAGTTGCGCGAGCCAATAGAGGGCGCCGAGTCCGAGATAGCCCAGAAAGATCATTTTGAAAATTAACATCGGCTGTCGGTGATTATATGGAGATTTTGGAAATCAAGTCAACCTGGATGCGAGTCTCGTATGGGCGCGGGTTGCCTTGAGCGGCGCCGAGTAATAGACTGGGAAAAGCTGAATTTCGCAACCGCACTCCGGTTAATTGGAGGCCGAATAGAGATGCCTGGAAAATCCGAGCAATTACTGAACGCCGCGGTCCGGCTGGAACATAACCAATATGTGCCGGTCGCGCCGATGATCTATTATTTCGCCGCCAACTACGCCGGGATTTCAATGTATGAGCTTTGGTCGGACTGGTCAAAGTATGAAACGGCGATCAAGAAATGTTTCCAGGAACTGGGTCCGTGGGACATTTATTATAACATTTGCCCGTATTCGCCGATCGCTTACCAGGCCTGCCTGTTGATGAAAGTGAAGTATCCGGGCAAGGACCTTCCGGCCGACAGCATCTGCCAGTTTGACGAATATGAAATGATGACCGCTCAGGATTACGACTGGATTCTTGGCTATCAGGGCGCGGAATTTATGTTTTATACCAACTACACCGTTCGGATCCTTTCCAAATTTATGCCCGAGTTCGCCGGGCAGGGCTGGACTGAAAAATACCGGCTGGCGCGGGGAATCCTGATAAATTTTTTGGCCTGGCGCTGGCATTTCCGATGGTTCAGGGAACAGGGCGCGGCCATCCTGAGCGGCACTCAATCCGAATCCCCGTTTGATCAATTTTCAATGTCCCGCTCTTTGCAGCCATTTTCCTTGGACCTGATGGACCGGCCGGAAACGGTCCAAGCCGCGGCGAAAAGGCTGGCCAAATCCTTTGCCCAAAACCATATCCTGTTCTCCAAGATTTCCGGCGTGCCCAGGATGCTCATTTATGTCCACCGGTCCAGCACGGATTTTGTCTCTCCTAAAATTTTCGCGGAAATCGCGCTCCCGGCGCTGAAAGAGATTTGCCAAGCCCTGATTGAGGCCGGGATCACCCCCATCCTCCATTGCGACGGCAACTGGGACAAAAACCTGAAACATCTGCGCCGGCTCCCGGCAAAAAAATGCATTATCCAGTTTGACGGTCCCACCGACATTTTCCGCGCCAAGCAGGAACTCGGGGATATTCATTGCCTGTTCGGGGATGTGAACGCGTATGATCTCGCGTTCGGCAGCCCGCAAAAAGTTGACGAGTATTGCCACCGCCTGATTGAAGAGGTGGGCAAAGGCGGCGGGTTCATCCTGGCGGCCGGGTGCGAGATTCCGGCCAATGCCAAGCCGGAAAATGTCAAGGCCATGATCCAGGCGGCCCGGAAATATAAAGCGCCGGCCTGACCATTTCGGAGTATTCGCGGCTTACCGCTCGGAATCCTGAATGAACAAGATGTAAAACTTGACCACCTGTCCGTAATTGTCCACCCCGATCCGCTCATTGATGTTATGCGCCCGTTCCAAATCTTCCCCGTTCAAGAAAGTGGGCGTGAAGCGGAAGATGTTGTCGGTCAACTCCTGGAAATGGCGCGAGTCCGTGGCCCCGATTTCCAACAGCGGCGCCACCACCGCGTCCGGGTAAATTTCCTGGATGGTCTTCGCCAGCGTCCGGTACCATTCAGAATTGAGGTCCGAAACCTTGGAGGCCTGGTTGGCCCGGCCCAGGATGCTCACCTTCACGCGCGGATCATTGATCGCCCGGTTGATGTGATTGAGCACATACCCGATCGTGTCCCCCTCCATCAGCCGCAGGTTCACGATCGCGGTGGCTTTCCTGGGCAAAATGTTTTCCTTCTCGCCGGCATTAATGATGGTCGGGGCGATGGTGGTGCGGAGGGTGGCGTTTCCCGCCTGAGATTTTTCCAGCTCCTGGATGATCGCCGGCCCGAACAGCCAGCGGTTCTTGAAAATAAATTGCATCTTCGGCTCCAGGTATGGCAAAACCGCCTGGAAGGTTTGTTCGGTGACTCCTTTGAGCGCGGCCGGGAACTGATGCCGCTCCAGGTTGTGGATGGCGGTGGCGAGGATTCCGATGGAATTGTCCAAGCTGGGCGCGGACGCGTGCCCGCCTTTGGTTTCCACGCTCAGTTGAACGCTCAGATACCCCTTCTCCGCAATGGCGACCAGGGCCACCGGCTTTTGCACCCCCGGGATGACCCCGGTGGTGACCGAGCCTCCCTCGTCAAGCACATATTCCAGCGAGACCCCGCGCGACTTGAGCAATGCCGCGACCGCGACGGTCCCGCTCCCACCCACCTCTTCGTCGTGGCTGGAGCAGATGTAAATGGAGCGTTTGGGCTGAAATCCCTTGCCCAGCAAATACTCCACCGCTTCCAAAATGCCCATCAGGCTCACCTTGTCGTCCAGCGTGCCTCTCCCCCAGATGAACCCGTCCGCGATTTTTCCGCTGAAGGGCGGCTGGGTCCATTCATTCTCCGGCCCGGCCGGGACCACATCCTGGTGGCCCATCAGAAGGATCGGCTTGAGCGAGGGATCGGTCCCTTCCCACTTATAAAGCAAGGTGTAGTTGGCCACGAGTTCCTTTCTCAAATTCTGGTGCAGGAGCGGATAGGTCTTCTCCAGATAGGACTGTATTCCCAAAAACGGCGCCGGGTCAAATTTCGCCGGGTCCTGATAGGAAATGGTTTTGAACTGAACCGCGCGGGAAAGATGATCCGCCCCAGCCGGGCTGTTGATCTCGTTCGCCGACCCTTCCGCGCCGATCGCCTTCCCCGCCGAGCCCCAAGCCAGAACCGCCCATAACCCCGCGGCCAAGATTTTTCTCATCTCACTCCCCCTTTAACTATTTTTTCCAAACCCCAACTCAATCGCCTTTGCCATCACTTCCTCAACCGTGATCCGGCCGCAACATTTCAGCATCTCTTCCGGCCCGCAGGGATTCTTGGAACAGTCCCCGCAATCTTCGGGCAAAAGCGCCGACCGGAATTTCTCGCTCTTCGGCCGCCACCTTTTCAGGTTATCCGCCAGGCCCTGGCGCGGCCCGTAAATACCGACCGTGGGGGCGCCGATGGCAACCGCCAGGTGCATCGGACCGGAATCGTTCCCGATCAACAGGTCCGCGGATTTGATCAGGCTCGCCAGCTCCGGGAGTGTCAGATCAAACGCCGGAACCGCGCCGCCCCATCCCTTTGGCCAGTCCATCCGCAACGGCTCCGCTTCCTCGGCCTGCCCGATCAGGATCACCTTCGCGCCGAAATCCGCCTTCAGCCTTCCGGCCAGCTCCGCGAACCTCGGCCATCTCCGCGCCTGCTCGGACCGGGCAAACGGATGAAGGATCACCAGCGGCCTGCCCTCCCGGCCGAGCAATTCCCTGACCCGCTCCGAAGCCGGACCCGGCCAATACTCCAGCGCCGCGTCTTCCGCCTTGATCCCAAGCTCGGCCGCCAGCCCCAGGTTCTGCTCCACCAGGCTCTCATCCTCCCGGTAAGAAATCTTCCGGGTCAGCAGCGAAAACCTCTCCGGATCAAATCCGATCCTGACTTTTGCGCCGGATAAAAAACCGATCAGCTCCGAACGGATGAAACGCCGGAAATGAACCGAATGGCTGAACCGAAGTTTCCGGAGTTGATGGATCATTTTCAGATACCCCGGCCCGGCCCGATTCCCGCCCTTCTGATCGTAAACAATCACCTGGTCCAAATACGGGCATCCCTTCCAAAGATCATAAGTACGAGGATCGCAGAGCAAGGCCAGAAATGCCGCAGGCATCCCCTTTCTCACCGCCCGGATGGCTGGAACAGATACCAGCGCGTTCCCGATTGAGCCGAACCGTAAAAACAAGATCCGCATTTCCATTCATTAAACTATAAAACCGGCTCCGGCCAAAATCGCTTCGCGGCAAGCGCCGATCCCGCCGGGGAAAAATCACCCCTCTTTCAAGAGCGGAGATTCTCCCTCCAGGATCCGCTTCTGGATTTCCTTCCAGCGGTCATAGGTTTGCTCGAAAATCGCCAGGTCTTCCTCGCTGTCCGCGTCCAGCGCCGTGCCCGGCCCGATCGTTTCCTGGGCGGTGAACCGGGTCTGCATAATCGGGTTGACATAATCCAATACCGCCTTCAGGCTCACCCGTTTCCGGGCCAATTCCCGTATCCGGCCCCAGCCTTTGAGGTCTGCGGACTTTGCGAGTTGGAGCATTAAGAAATACCAGATCCCGCGCGGGCCGATTCCGAGACTGAGGATGTATCCAAGGGAGCCGAAGATATTTCTCCATTTCTTCTGATAGCGGAAGTTGTAAATCATTGGGATAAATTCCTCCATCACAAATCCGAGCTTGAGGGGTCGGAGCAGGAACACATTGGAGTGTCGGATGATCTGATCCCGGAAGCAAAAATAAGCAAAACTAAATCCCGGGGTCTGCGGGGTATGCAAGAAAGGCAGGAGCATTTCCTTGCGGGTGACTCCGAAGATGAGGTCGTAGTCATTGATTGGAGACTGCCGGATAAAGGCGTCAACCTCTGCCGGCTCCAGCATCGGCATATCGCAAGTCGTCGCCAGAACCACTTTATCCGCTTCCTTGGACCCGGCCAGGCTCCGATAGTCCGACCCGCGCACATATTCCGGAAAGGAGTGCAACGATCCATACCACAGGTTCTGGAAGATGCTCTCGCCCTGGTCAATGTAGCTGATCGGCTTCCGGAATTGGAACTCCGATAATGATTCCCGAACCCGCTCCACCGGTCCCACAATATGGATTGAACGGATTTCCTCCGAAGCGTCCAAAGCCCTCAGCACATAGCTCAAGAGCGGCTTGCCCTTCAGCATCAGGAAGGCCTTGTTGGTCCCATAAAGAAGACGCGCGCCCTTGCGGTCTCCGGCCAAAACTATTGCGTCTATCCCCATCTTTAATCCCGGTTTCCAGATTGTAGCAAAACCGTCTAAAAAAGAAAACCGGCTCCAAATACACCCCTGGGGCGCAGGCACACTTGCCTGCGGTGAGTTTGCCGAACTGCCGAGCCAAGTTGAGATTGGCGTCCTGAATGTGCGAGAGCCTTTAGGCGCGATGCCTTTAAATCGCTTGAACCTCTTGCTCGTGCTTCGGCTTCCCCTTGGCTCGCGATGAATTTAACCCACGCAACCCCAGGGCGCCCCCGACCATTTAGCAGGTCCAAATGATCTCATAGGCGAAAAGCCTCGGATAGATGCCTTGACCGCGAAATGGTCAAAACAATCACGAGATCAAAATCCGCTGCCGGGGAACCGGCCCTGGCCGCGGCCCGAAAATTCCGGTGGATCAGGCTGCTCCGGGACCGCCGGTCCGGGGCGCCCTCCAAGTCAAAGAAATTCGGCTGTTAGGGGAAGTATTTCACTTGACCTGGGCTTTCATAGATGACCCCCGGGGCTTCCCAAGAGGGGGACACTATAGATTTGATAATTATTTTCCATAATTATTTATTTAAAATAACCTGATATGCCCAATCTCTATCTATCTTGTTTTCAATATCTGCTTGTAATTGCTTATCTAATTCTGGGAAAAAGTCCAGATGCGTTTTAGCCTCTAGCTCATCTATACTAGAAAGATGGCTCAAGATGTCATCACTGCGAGGAGTTTCCTGATCAAAAATAAACGCTGGTATTTTTATTGAAGAAAGCCTATCCCCTGGCACAATCAGAATTACTTTCCAATATCCTGAGGGAATTTCATGGTTTTTCTTTGTTCTCGGCAATTTAGGCATTTTCCTTTCATATAAAGTGC
>CAIYYW010000201.1 GCA_903930515.1 uncultured delta proteobacterium
ATAGTCCGAGATGAGAAAATTCCTGATCCTGATCTTGCTCGCGGGCTTTTGCGGGTGCGGCCCGAAAGACCCGCAGGAAGTCCTTGCGAGAGTGGACTCCCGGATTTACTATCCGCAGGAGGAGGGATTGACCGGTCTTTTCTGCCAGGTTCAAAGCCCGTCCATTGAAGAGATGTTCCGCAAGGTTGAAAAAGAATACCCGGCGGGCAGTGGGTTCCTGTCTCAGATCAAGGTTGAAACCAGGTTTTACTGGAAGCGGGGAGCCGGGGCGCGTTTTGTGATCAAGGGCTTGCCCGAACAACCTTCCTCGCTCAGGGATTCGGTCTGGCATTTTTTTTGGGGGACCGATTTACTGATGATCCCTCCCAAGGAAGAGGATCAGTTCAAGGGGATGTCGGTTTCGTTGAAGAGGGATAAGGGGAAGCTGGAGTTGGTCGGGGTTAACCCGGATTCTCAAGCCGAGCTCAAGCAATATGAGTTGGTGGTGAAGTCCTGGGGATGGGAGCCCCTGGAGCGAATCTACCGCGCGGCAAATTATACTTCCTATTCCCGGCCCAAGTACCAGTTCCGGAACCGGAAGCGGTACCCGGTGACCATAGAAACCACCAAAAAAATGGACTCGGGAATGGAGCTTAAGAGCCGGCTGGAGATTGAGTATCGGGACCTGCAGGGGTTCCTGCTGGTCAAGCGAGTCCGCTACCAGGAACAGGTATCCAAAACCGGTGAACAAATAGCGCCGCCGCGCGAGGTGATCTTTGAAAATTGCCGGATCAACCCGCCGATGCCGATGGATATTTTCGCCACCCAAGATCAAGTGTTGTTTATCGAGCCTTTGCCGGCCCCGGGATCCACCCTTGCCCCGGAAAAAGTTCCTCTGAAAACCAACCCCTGAACCGGCGCCTCAACGGCCCGGGATAATCAGCCCGCCTGGTTTCTTCCCGAGTTTCTTCTCCGCTTCCGGAAAAGTGCGGAGCAAAAGTTTGAAGAAGAAATCTCCGGATTGATTTGGCAGGTCCAGGCTCAAAGCCAATTTGAGCGCGGCCTCAGCGGCCTCCGTTTCCCCCTGGAGCTCCAACAAATAAGCATTCTCGCGCAAGCCGTATTGGATCCGCGCCAGGTTTTTCTCCAGCCCGCCTTGGGAATGTTTTTCAAAAATGCGCGCGAGCCGATCCGATAGTTGAGAATCGCCGATCTGGATCAGGCCTTGCTCCACCTCTTTCAATTCTTCACCGCAGGCCTTGATGGTTTCATGGTCAAACTCCCAGAACTTAAAAAAATTATGCTCAAGCAGAAGGCCGATTTGATCTTCCCGGATCGGCCCGGGACCGAGTTGATCCGGGTCCGGCGATTTCCAGACCGGAGACCCGGGGTCGTCCCGGCCGGTCGTCTCGAGCCGGAATTTTTCCAAAAACGATTCCACCCCCCGCTTGAACTCGGGGTTTTTGGTCCTGGCCCTGGCCCGGCTGATCGCCCGGAGGAAATGTTCTTTGGGGATTGCCATCGCCGGAACCGGGGTCCCCGAGGCGAGCTTTCCCTCGGCGATGATCCGGAGGGCCTGCTTTTCTGAAATGGAAAAAATCTTGGCGTCTAAAATACCGGCTTCCGAATTAAGCGGGCTGATCAAAAATTGGGTCCCCATGGTCCCGCTCGCGAAATAGTAAAACAACTGCTCGCCGGTCAGAAGCATCGCGGGCGTTGCCCGGGCCCATTCTTTTAGGATCGCGGAGGGCGAAGCCGCCTTGGGGCCTTCCACGGCCGGTTCCGGAACCTCCACCCCGCGCGACTTGAGCCGGTGCAGGGCGCGCTTGACCATCTTATGTTTTTCCTTGTCCAGCCCGGAGCAAAGGAGCAGGATCAAACGGGCCGGGTCCGGCTTAACCGAAAACTCTTCAATCAAAGCCGCGAAGCTCTCCGCGCCCAGCCGCGAAATCTCCTCTGCCGGGATCCGCGATTTGGAAAGAGATTGCGCGATCGCCTTGAGCGCGTCCAGCTCCGGCTGAAGCTCCCTCGCTCCCGCGGCAACCACTTGCTCCAAGCCGGCAATCCGATCCGAGATCATCCCGCCTTTTATTCCTTCTCCACGATCGTGTATTCAAAAATACCCTGCGCCGGGAAGGTTTCCTCCACCCCTTGGTAGTTCACCTTCCAGGTCACCGCGGCCTTTTCCCGGATGAAAGCCGGCTGGCGAATCAGCTTGCTCAGGGTCGGCTCGGCCCAGCCCGGGATTTGGTCCCGAACATCCAACACATCCAGGAGCCTGGTCCCGACGATCTCGCCGGTCAGCTTCAACTCCGGGCTGTCAATAATTATTTTGGCCCGGGTCGGATACTTCCGGCCCCGCCTCGGCTCGCTCTTCCAGTCCGAAGCCTCAATCTGATATTTATCCGTGGCGTAAATGATCTTTCCCGACTTGATCACGACCAGCCAGCTCACCCGCTGGTTCCCGAACTGCGCCG
Organism: uncultured delta proteobacterium; assembly: GCA_903930515.1. GTDB lineage: Bacteria > RBG-13-61-14 > RBG-13-61-14 > RBG-13-61-14 > DRUE01 > CAIYYW01. The sequence continues at coordinate 2,457 of CAIYYW010000201.1, forward strand.
GGGAATGATAGTCCAGGAAATGGATCGCGTAATTATTGGAAAAACTCCGGAGCGCGTATATCTCCTCGCACTGGGTCATAAACCAGATGGTCTGGGTATTGTGGTCGCTGTACCCGTACCCGGACACCTTGCGCTCCTGATTGGCGATCCGGATCGTCCCGCTCACGCGCGCCAGCGGAATCGGAACCACCACATCATACCAGTCTCCATCCGGCGTCCCGTAATGAACCGGCCCGGCCCCGGGCCGCCAGGGCGGAGTCAGGCACTGGAAAGTCAGGGTCGTCTCCAAACCCTCCAGCGGAACATACAGCCGGAATTCCGGATAAAACCCGCTCATACTGGACTTGCCCATTGAAAGCCTCGGCTCGGCTTCATCCCATTTCAGATCCTTGGGGGAAAGGATTTCCTTTTTATAGATCATCTTGCCGTCCGCGGTATAGTGCGAATGGTGGACCAGGATTTGCTTGATCGTGTATCCCAGCCGGGCATGGCTGAACTGGATATACCCCCCCCCGCCGTCGTCAAGATAGTAAACAAAGGTCCAGCCCTGGCTGAAAAATTTGCCCTCCGCCGGCTCCACCTCCAAATCTTTCCTGGTAACCTCCTTGCCCGCCTTGAGCTTGACCCCGCCCTTGAACAAATAGACCGGCCCAACCTCCACCGCCAAGGCCAAACCCGCGGCCAATAGCAACCCCCCCAGAACCGCGATCCTGAGATTTTTTTTCATTTCCCGCCTCCCTAATCCTTTCTTCGCTCCCGCCCCTCAACTATAAATAATCGCAACTATTTTTCAAATCCCGCGCGAGCGATCCCGCAAGATTTTATTTCCCGGCATAAACGCAGTTCTTATTCAGCCACAATTCCGGATTGATCGCCTCGCTGTGATGCCTAAGCTCGAAATACAAATACGCCCCTTTCAAGCTCCCGGTCTCGCCCACGGTCCCGAGCGCGTCCCCCCGCTTCACGGCCTGTCCTGCGGCCGCGTCAATCCGGTCCAGGTGCGCGTAAAGGGAATAGTAGTTGCTGCCGTGGTCTATGATCACCAGATTGCCGTAGCCGCGGAACCAGTCCGCGTAAACCACCTGGCCGGAATAAACCGACCGCACCTTATCTCCCTTGCGGCCGCGCAGGTCTATCCCTTTTTGGAAGGTCTTGGTCTTGAACTCCGGGTCGGTCTTCTCCCCGAACCGCTCCTCAATCCTGCCCGATACCGGCAGGCAGAGCTTGCCCTGGAACAGCGCGAACTCGCTCTGCTTGGTCTCCTTCTGCTCCAGGCTCTTCAGCTTCTGTTCCAACTGTTGCGCCGCCAAATCCAGCTCCGAGATCAGCTCCAGGTGCTTTTCCGTTTCCTTCCGAACCCCCTCCAGAAGCTCCCGCTTTTTTTCCTTCTCCGCTTCCACCTGCGCCTTGGCCCAGCGCTCCCCCTCCAGGTTCGCCTCCAGCTTCACACCCCGGTCTTCCAGTTCCGCTTTCTTTTCCTCCAGCCGCTTCAGGTCGTCCTGGTATCCCAGGATCAGCCCCTGGTCATGGTCGTAAATCATCCCCAAATATTCGTCCAGCAGCACCAGCCCGGAAATGGACTCGGAAGAAAACAACACCTGCAAGGTTCCCGCTTCCCCCATCTTATACCGGGCGGAAAGGCGCCGCGCCAATAATTTCTTCCGGTCCTCCAGGCCCGATTTGATCTTCTGAAGATCCGACTCCAAACCCCGGATCTGCCTTAAAAGATCCGATCGCTTCTTTTCCAGCCCCCGGACCTTGTCGTTATAAAAACGGACCTTCTTTTCCAGAAGTTCCATCGTCGCCAGGATTTTACCCTGCTCCTCCTCCTTGGCCTCCAGCTTCTTCCGCTCCTCTTCAATCTCCTGCTTGATCCGCGAAAGCTCAAGATTGACCTCCGGGGCCGGCCGGGCAAGGACCGGGGCGAAAAGCAACAGCGGGATCAGGGCCAGCCGGAACGCGCGGATGTAAAAACCTGCTTTCATCTTACACCTTCAGGAATTCCTGGAAGCTGACCATACTCCCCAGAATTCCGAGCAGACCGGCCGAGCCGACCAGCATCAGGATCTGGCCGGAATCCAGGAAACTGATCCCGGCCTGGGAAAAAAGCAGGAAGGGTACCTGGAGGAAATTCCGGAAGATCAGCCAGCAAATCCAGAGGATGATGATGGAGATGATGCTGGCGCTCACGGCCTGGGTGACGCCTTCAAGCAGGAACGGGATCCGGAGGAAAGAGTCGGTCGCTCCCACCAGTTTCATAATCCCGATCTCCTCCCGCCGTGAATACACGGTGAGCTTGACCGTGTTATAGATGATGAAGCCGGAGGCGAGGAAGATCAAACCGCCGATGGCTAAGACCAGGATCCGGAAGATTCTGAGGATGGCGAGGAAATTCTTCAGCCATTTCTGCCCGAAGAAGACTTCCTTGACGCCGGCGAACTCGCGGACCTCTCCGGCAAAGGCCTGGATGCTCGCGAGGTTGCGGTATTTTTTGTCCAGTTGAATTTCCAGGCTGGCCGGGAGCGGGTTCTGGTTCAGGCCGTCCAGGACCGAGGCCCGGTCCTGGAGCATTTTCTTCAGGCGCGAGTAGGCCTGCTCGCTGGTGACATAGGCCAAGCCTTTGACTTCCCGGCGTTCCCGGACTTTTTTCTCCAGCGCCTTGCGGTCTGGTTCCGAGGTTCCGTCCTTGAGAAAAATCACCACCTGGATTTGCTCTCCCCATTTCTCCGCGATCTGATCCAAATTTTTGGCCACCAGCAAAAACAGGCCGAGGATCAAAAAGGCGAAGGCGATGATCCCGACCGAGAGCAGGTTGAGGTTTCGGTTGGACCGGAAGTTCTGGCCGAACAGCCGGAAGGCGAATCCCCACTGCATCAGGTCCTCCCCAGTTCAAACCCGCCGCTGGATTCCTCGCTGTCCGTGATCAGGGATCCCCGCTTCAGGGAGATCACCCGCTTGGGATACGCCTGGATCAGGGAGCGGTCGTGGGTGGCGAATAAAATGGTGGTGCCCCGGTCATTGATTTCAAGAAAAAAGGTCATAATCTCCTGGGTGATGTCCGGGTCAAGGTTCCCGGTCGGCTCGTCCGCCAGAAGTATTTTCGGGTCGTTGATCAAGGCCCGCGCGATCGCCACCCGCTGCTGCTCTCCGCCGGAAAGCTTTTGCGGAAAGGATTCCACCCGGTGATTCAGTTGCACCCGCTTCAAGGTCTGAAGCACCCGCCTCCGGATGTCCTTGCGCGGGAACCCGAGGATCTCCAGCACGAACGCCACATTCTGGAACACGGTCCAGTGATTGATCAGCTTGAAATCCTGGAACACCACCCCGAGCTGGCGTCGGAGGAAGGGGATTTCGCGGGGCCGGATTCTGCTGACGTTTTTTCCTCCGATCAGGATTTGACCGGAGCTGGGGGTTTCCGCGGCAAAGAGCAGTTTGAGCAGGGTGGTTTTGCCGGCGCCGCTGGGCCCGGTGATATAGACGAATTCACCCTTGCGGATTTTGACATTGATTTCGGAAAGGGCGGTGATATCTCGCTGGTAGGTTTTGGCCACATGATAGAGCTCAATCATCCTCTTCCGCTTTAAGCTCGGCCCGCGCTACTTCTCCTCATCCTTGATCCGTTCTGAAAGAAAACCCAGGATCACCTCGTCCAGGCTTTTATTGGAGATGATGTCCGCGCCGAAAATATCCTCGTCCTTCAACTCCCGGTCCTCGCTCAGTTCAATGGTTTTCTGGGCCGGCTTCTCGCTCTCTTCTTCCGGGGCCGGGGGAGGGCCGGGCGACGCCGGAGCTAAAGGCGGCGTCGGGGCGGCCGCGGGTTTGACTGCCACCTTGGGCGGGGCCATTCCCTTCCTGATGAATTCCTGCTGGACCAGGGGATGCCCGTCAAACTGATGGTCCTTGAGGTCTTTGAGCATCTGCTTATGCTGGTCCTGCATCAGTTCCCGGACCACATCCTGGAGCCGCTCGTGCTTGATGATGTCCTCGTAGCTGACCTTCTTGCGGTGGATAATGTTCCCGCCCACATAGAGCAGGGTGATGATATGGGGGTTGTTCACCCCGCTGTCCTCGGTCTGGATGTGAAAGGTCACGCCCTTGTAATTGACATTGTGGTTATATCCCGGAAGCATGGTCTCTTTTGCGGATCTCGCCATATCCTTAGTATTCTATCCGATTTTTTTCGCGCTGTCAAAAATTTTCCCCGGCCTGCGTCGTTTGACCAATTATCCGGTCGGTCTAAAGCCGGCTTTAACAAAATTTTCATCAGGCTATAATAAAAGGCAAATAAAAGTCTGGCTGAATTGAACGAATGGCGCTAAAGGCAAAGATACTGGTAGTGGACGATGAGGAGGACCTTCTGGAACTGGTCCGGTATAACCTGAGCAAAGCCGGGTACTCGGTGGATTGCGCTCTTACCGGCGTCTCGGCTTTAAAACAGGCGAAAACCGGCCGCCCGGACTTGATGATCCTGGACCTGATGCTTCCAGACCTTGATGGCTTGGAGGTTTGCAAAATCCTGAAAGGTGAGCCGGACACCGCGCAGATTCCGATCATAATGTTGACCGCGAGAGCCGAGGAAGCGGATCTGGTGGTGGGCTTGGAGTTGGGCGCGGATGATTATATCACCAAGCCCTTCAGCCCGCGGGTATTACTGGCGCGGGTCAAGGCCGTGCTGCGGAGGAAAACCGAGAAAGGCGGGGCAAAGGATTTGATCCGGCTCCACAATTTGGAAATTGATCCGGGCAAATGGAAAGTCCGGGTGGATCGCTCTGAAGTTGAGCTCACTTTTACCGAATTCCAAATTATTCATCTTCTAGCGCAAAAGCCCGGCTGGGTTTTTTCCCGGGAGCAGATCATTGACGCGGTCAAAGGCGAGGATTATGCGGTGACGGACCGGTCAGTTGATGTCCAGATTGCGGGCTTGAGAAAAAAGCTGGGGGGAGCCGGAAAATATATTGAGACCGTGAGGGGCGCGGGCTATCGGATAAAAGAGTAAGATGCGCCCAAGAAAGCTTTTCTGGAAGATTTATCCGTCATTTTTGCTGATCAGTTTATTCTCGGTTCTGGCGGTCGCCTGGTATGCTTCCGGTTCGCTCTCGCGTTTTTACCTGGATAAAATTGAGGCGGATCTTGAAGCCAGAGCCTGGCTGGTGCGGGACGAATTGCAGGGAGCGAACCTTGTTGTGGATGCAAGGCAGGTGGATGAGCTCTGCAAGAGGATCGGAGCGGGAACTTCAACCCGAATTACCGTGATTCTTGAGTCAGGCAGGGTAATCGGAGATTCTCTGGAGGACCCGGCAAAGATGTCAGATCATTCCGACCGGCCTGAGGTGAGGGAGGCTCTTTTGGGTAAAGCGGGAAAAGCGATTCGGTTCAGCCCGACCTTGAAGCAGAGAATGATCTATCTGGCACTGCCGGTGGAGAAAGACGGGAAAGTCCGGGCGATTGTCAGAGCCGCGGCATCGCTTCAATCCATTCAGCAGGCGGTCCGGTCAATCTATCTCCGGTTTTTTTTAGCCGGGCTGATCATTGCTTTCATTTCCGGCTTGATTTCTTATGGGCTGTCGCGAGGGGTCAGCCGTCCCCTGGAGGATTTGAAGAGGGGCGCGCAATTATTTGCGCGCGGGAATTTGGGGCATCATTTATCCGAGGCCGGCTCGGAGGAGTTCGCGGAGCTTGCGGAAGCGATGAATCAGATGGCTGAGGAGTTGGACCGGAAAATCAATGAGCTCAGCTCCCAGCGCAACGAGCAGGAAGCCATTCTATCCAGTATGATTGAGGGAGTCATTGCGGTGGATAGCCGGGGCAACCTGATCAGCGTCAATCACGCCGGCGCGAAAATGCTGGGAATCTCAATAGAGCAATCCAAAGGACGGAGCATTGAAGAGGCGATCCGGAATCCGGCTCTGCAGAATTTAATTCACCGGACGCTCAGGGACCCGGGACCGGTGGTGGGCGAGATGGTTCTGGAGAAAGAAGGAGAAAAGTTTATCCAGGCGCATGGCGCGATTATTTCGGACGAGCAGGATCATTGCATCGGCGCGGTGGTCGTTCTCAATGACATCACCCGTCTCAAGCAGATGGAGAAGATGCGCAAGGAATTTGTCGCGAATGTCAGCCACGAGTTGAAGACTCCGATCAGCGTGATCCGCGGCTCAGTGGAGACGCTCCTGGAAGGCGCGCTTACGAGTCCCGCGGATGCAGAGCGATTCCTGAAGATGATTCAGAGTCATTCGGAGCGGCTGAATGCGATTGTTGAGGATTTGCTTCTGCTCGCCCGGATTGAGCAGGAGGATGAAAAAGTCGGGATCAAGCTGGAAGAAAGCCGTCTGAAAGAAATCCTGGAATCCGCAATCCAATTTTTGAAGCCGGTAGCGACTGAGAAAAACCTCCGGATCGAGCTCATCTGTCCGGAGAATTTAATCGCCCGTCTCAATCCGGAAATGCTTGAGCAAGCGGTGATCAATCTTTTAGATAATGCGGTCAAGTACAGCGATGCCGGGAAGCAGGTGAGAGTGAGCGCGGAGGCAAGGGAAAAACAAATCGTGGTGACGGTTGAGGATCAGGGCTGGGGCATTGAAAAAGAGCATCTGGACCGGATTTTTGAACGATTTTACCGGGTGGACAAATCGCGCTCGCGGAAATTGGGCGGAACCGGGCTTGGGCTTGCGATTGTTAAGCATATTGCTCAGGCGCATCAGGGATGGGTCTCTGTGGAAAGCGAGCCGGGAAAAGGAAGCAAATTCCAGATTTTTATTCAAGCTGCCTGATTAAATGCTTGATTTATAAGATGCCCGCTTTGATCCGAGCAGTGGAATTTTTTGCCCATTTTTCATCTAAATCTCACAAACCCTTAACAATCCTGATTTAGGCTTCAAATAAAAAGGAGGACAAAATGAAGCCGATTCTTAAAATGGTTTTATGGACGATGGCTACGGTTGGATCAAGCATTCTCTCCGGGGCGCTTTCCGCTCAATCAATCTCAATCAACGGCGCCGGGGCAACCTTTCCCTATCCGCTCTATTCCCAATGGGCGTATGACTATAACCAGTTGACCGGGCTCAAGCTGAACTATCAATCCATCGGCTCTGGAGGCGGGATTGCGCAGATCAAGGCGAAAACCGTTGACTTCGGCGCGTCGGATGCACCCTTGAAAAAGGATGAACTGGACCAGGCGGGTTTAATTCAATTCCCGATGATTGTCGGCGGGGTGGTGCTGGCAGTAAATCTGGAGGGAATTCAGTCTGGCAAACTCAAGCTGACGCCTGCTCTCCTTGCGGATATTTTCCTCGCTAAAATCAGCAAATGGGATGACCCCGCGATTAAGAAAGTTAATCCGGGATTGAAGCTCCCGAAACAAGACATCACCGTGGTCCATCGCGCGGATGGGTCTGGAACCACCTGGATTTTTACCAACTACCTGGCTAAAGTTTCTCCGGAGTGGAATTCCCAGGTCGGCGCGGATAAGGCAGTGTCCTGGCCTACCGGCGTAGGCGGGAAGGGTAATGAGGGAGTTGCGGGATATGTTCAGCGCATCTCCGGCAGTATCGGATATGTGGAGTTTGCATACGCGCTTCAGAATAATATGACCTATACGCTTCTCCAGAATCAAGCCGGCAAATTCGTGTCGCCCACGATTGAAACTTTCCAGGCGGCTGCGGCGAACGCTGACTGGAAGAACGCCCCGGGATTTTATCTGGTG
>CAIYYW010000202.1 GCA_903930515.1 uncultured delta proteobacterium
ACTTTCCTGGAACATACCTGCCTCAAGGCAGGTCTCCCGCCCGACGCCTGGAAGGATCCGGCCACCCGGATTGAAATTTTCAGCGCGGAAGTCTTCAACGACAAGGACCTGGAATGATCAACGCCTTCGGCCAGATTGAGCAAAACCTTTCCCAAGCCATCAGCCGCAACCGGATCGCACACGCTTACCTGTTCCTGGGGCCGAGGGCGGCCGGAAAGTTTCAATTCGCGCTCCGCTTCGCCCAGGCCCTGATCTGCGAGCGGAAAAATTTTCCTCCCTGCGGGGATTGCCCGGATTGCAAGCAGATCCAGGCGCGGACCCACCCGGACCTGCATCTCCTGGAAGTGGAGCCGGACGAGGACCAGATCAAGATTAACGCGGTGCGCGAATTTCAAAAGCTGCTCAGCCTTCGTCCATTCCAGGCAAGATGGAAAGTGGGGATCATCAAGGATGCGGAAAATCTGACCATCCAGGCGATGAACGCCCTGCTCAAGACCCTGGAAGAGCCTTTGCCCAATACGGTTTTGATCCTGACCAGCTCCAACCGCAGCCGGCTTCTTCCCACCGTGGTCTCCCGGTGCCAGACCCTCCGTTTCCCGCCGGTGAAAACCGAGTTGCTGGTGGAGATTTTATTGAGGGAGCAAAAACTTTCCCCGGAAAAGGCCAGGCTGGTCGCGTATTACGCCGAGGGCAGCCTGGAAAAAATAGACCAGCTGGTCCCCCTGATGGAGCAACGGCGTAAGTTCCTGGAAAACTGGCTCAATGTTCCTTCCCAGAATGCCGTGGCCGGGTTCGAACTGGTACAGGGCCAGTCCTTCACCAAGAACCTCGGGAAATATTTGGAATTCTTCATCAACTGGTACCGGGACCTGGTCCGGGTCAAGGTGAAGCTGAGCCCGGAATTCAATCCGGACTTTGAAGTGGAGTTAACGGCCGAGGCGCAGCGGCTGAGCCTGGAGCGGATTATGGCCGGACTGGATCTTCTGCTAAGATTGGAAGAGCAAATGATCAGCTATCATTTAAACGCGTCCACCGTGGGCGAACAAATCTTTTTTGAGTTAAGGTGAAAAAATGAGTGATCAGGAAAAACCGACTCCCCCGGTCACGGAGGAGCTCAAGGAAAAGAGATTGGTCGGGGTGAAATTCCGGCACGCGGGCAAGACCTATTTTTTTGAAGCCGGCCGGAACGAGTATTGTTATGGGGATATGGTGATCGTGGAGACCGAGAGCGGGCTGTCCCTGGCCCGGATCATCACCCCGGTCTGCCTGATCCCTCTTACTCAATGCCCCAAGAACCTGCGGCAGGTTTTAAGGAAAGCCACCCGGGGGGATTTGGAGCGCGCTGAAAAAAACCGGGAGCGCGAGGGAAGGGCTTTTGAATTCTGCCAGTCCCGGATCCATGAGCACAAGCTGGATATGAAACTGGTGCGGGTGGAATATCTCCACGACGGCAGCCGCGCGATTTTTTATTACACCGCGGCGCAGCGGGTGGACTTCCGGGAGTTGGTCAAGGATCTGGCCCACGACCTCCATACCCGGATCGAGATGCGCCAGATCGGAGTGCGGGACGAGTCAAAGCTGATCGGAGGGCTGGGCAGCTGCGGACGGGTTCTCTGCTGCGCGAGTTTCCTCACCGAGTTCGCCTCGGTCTCGGTCAAGATGGTGAAGGACCAGAACCTGGCGATGAACCCGGCCAAGGTGAGCGGGTTGTGCGGGAGGCTGATGTGCTGCCTGGCCTTTGAGCATTGCATCTATCAGGAGTTGATCGGGCAGATGCCGCGCAAGGGTAGTTCGGTGGAAACCCCGGAGGGCAAGGGGAGAGTGGTTGACCTGAACCCGCTTTCTTATTCGGTCACGGTCGCGTTGGAGGAAGGGATCAAGAATTTCAAGACCGATCAGGTGAAAGAAATCACGCCGCCCCCGGAGTCTGACATCCCCGACGAATTGAAAAAGCTTGAGGAGTAGCGGATGGGGAAGTTTTATGTGACCACCCCGATATATTATGTGAACGATGTCCCGCACATCGGACACGCCTACACCACGGTGGCCGCGGACGCGCTCGCCCGTTACTGGAAACTGAAGGGAGAAAAAGTCTGCTTTCTCACCGGCACCGACGAGCACGGCCTGAAGATGCAGCGGGCCGCTCAGGAGAAGGGGATCACCCCCCAGGAACTGGCCGACCGGAACTCCGAACAATTCAAGCGCTTGTGGGAAAAGATGAACATCGGATATGACGACTTCATCCGGACCACCGAAGAGCGGCATATGAAAACGGTGAGCGCTTTTGTGGACCGGCTGATCAAAGCGGACGACATCTACCTGGGGGAATATGAGGACTGGTATTGCGTTCCCGATGAAACCTATTGGACCGAGACCCAACTGTTGCCGGGCCGGCTCTGCCCGAACTGCAAGCGGCCGGTGGAGCTGTTGAAAGAGCCGAGCTATTTTTTCCGGATGAGCAAATACCGCGACCCGCTCCTGAAGCATTTGGATCTGCACCCGGATTTTGTCCAGCCCGAGGTCCGCTGGAACGAGGTCAAGAGTTTCGTCCAAGGGGAGATCCGCGACTTGAGCATCAGCCGCACCACCTTTGACTGGGGCATCCCCATCCCGAACGCCCCGGGTCATGTCACCTATGTCTGGGTGGACGCCCTGCTCAATTACATTTCAGCGCTGGGATGGCCGGATGACCCGGAGGGTAAGTTCGCCTCATTCTGGCCGGCGGATGTTCATTTGATCGGCAAGGACATCCTGCGCCATCACGCGGTCTATTGGCCGTGCCTGTTGATGGCCGCGGGTGTGCCCCTCCCGAAAACCATTTTCGCCCATGGCTGGTGGACCAACGAGTGCCGGAAGATGAGCAAGTCGCTTCACAATTTCGTGGATCCCAATGAGATGATTGACCAGTTCGGGCTGGACGCCTTCCGCTATTTTATGATGAGGGAGGTGGCGTTCGGTCAGGACGGAGATTTTTCCGTGACCGCTTTCAAGGGCAGGATCAATTCCGATCTGGCAAATGATTTGGGGAACCTCCTCAGTCGCGTGTGCGGGATGATCAGCCGATACCTGGACGGCAAACTACAAGGCGCCCCGGACCTGCAGGGGATTGACCGCGAGTTGGAGCAGGGCCTCGCCACGACCGACCATGAGGTTGAGCTATGTTTCAATAAATTCACCTTCCATAAGGCGCTCACGGTGATCTGGGGGTTCATCAACCAGGTCAACAAATATATTGACACCACCGGCCCCTGGACTTTGGCCAAGGACCCGGCGAAAAAGGACCGCCTGCTCACCGTGCTCTTTTATTCCGCCGCGAGCCTGCGCGGGATCGCGATCCTGCTCTGGCCGTTCATTCCCGGGTCCGCGGAGAAAATTTGGGAACAGATCGGGCTTGTGCCCCCGCTGGTCGGGATCAACCGGGCGGAGCAGATGCCCTTCAAAACCTTCGCGCCCAAGTCGTTGATAAAAAAAGCCGAGCCTTTATTCCCGCGCATAGAAGTCTAAGCCGAAAATGGCTTTCCTGGTTGACAGTCACGCCCATCTTGATTTCAGGGATTTCAATTCCGACCGGGACGCGGTGATTGAACGCGCCGTGCAGGCCGGGCTGAAATGGATCGTGAGCATCGGATCCGGAGAGGGGATCGTGAGCGCGAGGCGGGCGACCAAGCTCGCGCAAGAAATTCCCATGGTCTATTCCACCGCGGCCGTCCATCCCCACGACGCCAAGATCTGGTCCGCGGAGATTGCGGACGAAATCATTCGTCTCAGCCGCGAACCAAAGCAGGTCGCGATCGGAGAGATCGGCCTGGACTTTGCCAAGGAATATTCTCCGAGGGAAACGCAGGAGTCGGTTTTTCGCGAGCAGTTGAAAATCGCCGATCAGCTGGACCTGCCGGTGGCGATTCATTCGCGCAATGCGCACGAGGACACGATGAGGATCATCAAGGAAATGAAGCCGCAAAGAGGCGTGATGCATTGTTTCTCCGGGAGCCTGGAACTGGCGCGCGAACTGGTCAAGCTCGGGTTCTACATCTCCATTCCGGGCGTGATCACCTTCAAGAACGCGCGGGTGCTGGTGGAAGTCGCGCAGGGAATTCCCCTGGAGCGGCTCCTGATTGAAACCGACTGCCCATTCCTCACCCCCGAGCCTTTCCGGGGAAAACGAAACGAGCCCGCGTATGTCCGGTATGTGGCGGAAAAGATCGCCCAGGCCCGGGGCGTGAGCATACAAGAGGTGGGCGAAAAAACCACAGCCAATGCCGAGCAGCTGTTCGGCCTGGGCCGGGATCAAAAAATCTAAATAATTTCTCCGGGAGTTTTTTTGCCTTTGGCGGTTTTATTGAAATCCGCATCAAAGCTGACCAGTTGCAGGTTAAACTTTTCCGCGGCTGCGTATTGATAGGCATCATCGTAATCCAGCCCAAATTGATCCTGCGCGCTGATGATCAGATCGGTGTTCCGAGGTTCCAAGCGAATCAAGCCCACCGAGCCGTCAATGAAGGCATCCCGGATAAATTTCAGCAAATCCGCGCTTTTTTTCAACCGGATCAAAGTGATGGAAATCGAGTGAAAAGAAAAATCGGTCAGGTTGATCTTTTCGGAGGAAATTTTCGCCAAAAACTTTTCGACCTCTGCGGACCGCTCTTGATTTAACAGCCGCTCCAGCCAGACATTGGTATCAAGAAGATACATCGCAAACTATTTCAGTCTCCGCGCCATTCCAGGGCTTTTTTCTGAAGCTCCAGCGAAGTATATTGGTCGCGGTATTCCTCGAGCGCGCCGGCCCAGTCCTGGCGAAGGAACTTTCCAGGTTTCTTCGTCCGCTTCTGGAGCAAGAACTCCACAAAGTCCACAACTTCCCGCTCAAGTTCCGGCGGCAATTGATCCAACAGTTCCTTGGGAAAAGACATCTTATCTCACCTCTATTATTATTCTGGCAAATTTATGGCTCGGAGTCAAGGGTTCACTCTCCAAACGATTCCGCCGCAGACATGCCCCTGCACTAAACTTTTTCACCTTCCGGCGCTTTTCTTTTGGATCGGACCTATGCCAAATTCATGGCGGAAAAAACCACAGCCAATGCCGAGCAACTTTTCGGCCTGGGCAGGGATCAGAAATAAATTTTCGCCTCAATTTTCCCGTTCTGGGGATTCAATTCCAGGAACAACTTTTGCTCGCGCTGACAGAACTCGTCTGCGCCCGCGGGTCGCGCGGCTTCGCACTCAACCTTCTTGACCGGCTTTCCCGAGGAAGAGACCGACTTGGGGGGAGCGGCAATTCCTTCCGCCAGCAAAACCACCGGCCTTTTCAGGCCCTGGGCGGAAAGCTCAATCCCATTCGCGTCTCGTTTCCAGTTTACCTTTCCGCTCAGGCCTTGCGGGTCCGAGAGATTCCTGCTCCCCTGCCCTGCCCCGGGCAAAATCCAAAAAGTATCCTGGCTCACAAAAAAAGAATTGAGCTGATGCCCGCCGAAACGCGATTTCACCCAGAGCGGGATCAAACTGCCTTCTCTGAGATAGACCGGGAATTCTGAAAGCGGGAATCGCTGATTGATGGTCTCGCCGGTCTTGAAGGTTTTGGAAAGATCATACCAGTATCTCCAGTTCCCCTCCGGAATTTTCGCTGATATTTTTCCACCCGGCCTTTTGATCGGCGCCACAAAAATGGAATCGCCCAGGATATAATTTTCTCCCGCAACCTTCTCAACCAGACTCTTTCCCGCGGAAAACCTTTCCGGGACCAGGCTGTAAAGATACCATCTCATCTGCTCGTGCCAGACCGCGAGCAGCCGGTAAATCTCAACCGCATCCTCTCCATATTTCCACGGCCGGTGCTCGGAGTCCCCGCCGTTTTCCATAAAGGGCGCGAACGCCCCCCACTGCGCCCAGCGGATGAACACTTCCCGGTCCGGATTGCCGCTCCGGTATCCGAAGATGTCAAAGCCGGGCGAAACATATCCTGCTTTCACGCATTTCATAAAATCCCGGCGCGCGTCGCGCATCCCGTTCCAGGTCGGGTCATGATCTCCGGTCCAGGTCATAAAGCTGACCTCGCGCGTGGCAAAGACAATATCCGGGCCGAGCCGCAAGGGGTTAGTCCAACCCGGCAGGCCGATACTGTGTTCATTGAACTCCTCAATCCCGCGCGCCATCACCACGATCGGCTTATCGGTATGCTCCCGGCCGTAGTTGAAAAAATCAGCGTAATAGGCCCGCGAATAGGCCCTTTGTTTGGAAATGCCTCTCACGGCGACCGCGCCTTCAACCCCGTCCACCTTCCATCCGTCAATCCCCAGGTCCAAGGCCCGGTTCATAATCCCGTGCCAGTATTTGAGCGCCTCCGGGTTCTGGTAATCAATCAATCCGCCGGTTCCCTTCCACCATTTATATTTCTCCAAACCCTTGGCGAAATATCCTTTTTGCAGGTCGGATTGATAGTCCGGATTATCAGTATTGACCGCGGAGGTGATCCAAAGCAGAACCGCCAGGTCCTCGCCCTTAAGCTCCGAGATAAGCTCCCGGTAATCCGGGAACCGCTTGGGGTCAAAGATGAAATTGTTGTAATAGGTTTCCCACGGACTGTCTATGATCACCCCCGAGATTGGAATCTCGCGGTCCTGATAGCCCTTAACCAAATCCCGCAGGCTCTGGCTGGTTGACTCGTCTTCCCAGACAATATGCCCGAAAATGAAAGCGGGATAGCTCGGAACCGTTTTCGCTTGAGCAAAGGCCAGGCTGGAGATCAGGGCCAGCCCCAGGCCGATGGAAAAAAGTTTTTTCATCTTGACCCCTCCCTAATAATTATTCTCAAAATGCAATCCCCGGATCAACCGCTCGGTCAAATTGAACACTTCCTGGTCCGCCTTTTTCCGGAAAGACAAATCCTTCTGATAGATCTCCACCAGCTTTTGCCGATAGATCCGGTTTCCGGCTTGATCGCGGAACGCGAGCGCGAGCCAGGAATTGTAGCGGAAGAAATCCGCGCGCGGATTTCTTGATCCGGTCTTGCTCCTCTTCAACCCGGCCTGATATTTTTTCAATTGTTCCCGCAACAGGTCGCTGGCCAATTCTTTTTTGAATTCAACCTGATCCCGGCAGAATTCATGGACCCGATCGAAAATTTCATTGTAAAGCCGCCTGCCCTTGGCGCCGGCCTCTCCCCGGCATAACAACTCCAGCAGCAGTTCGTAATAGACCCCGGAAATTTTGTATTTGAGACTACCCCCGGTGGCTTTCAAAAGAACCGCATATACCCCCTTGCCTTTGCCGCTCCAGGCGCTGGACCCGCTCCCGGAATGGAAAGAGATCAAGGCGCCGTCAAAATAGTTCCCGATCGCGGCCTGAATTTTCACCCGTTGCGCCAACTCGGCCAAAGAGCCTTTATAGTCCGCGCGCTTGCGGAAGCCGATGTTGGGCGCGAAGTAATCAAAATGACGGCCGGAGTTTACCCATTCGTTCAAATAGAAAAAGACATCCTTGAGCGGAGTAAGAAATTCCGTCTCGTCCAGCGATATTTCAAACCCGAAGGCCTTGGAGCTGATCGCCTTTTTAGCCAAATAGTCGTAAATCCGGGCGTTGGCCTTGATGCTGCGGCGGTATTTGAGGAACAGCCTCTGGATTTCCGGAAGACTGAACCGGACCTCCAGGCTTTCCCCGTCCGGGGCCGTGATGGTAATTTTCCTGCCCGAGTAGCGGTCAATCAGTTTCCTCCGACTCCGGGGCTCCAGGCTTTTTTCAAATTCGCTTTTTAATTCCGATTGGGGAAGAGTATCCGCCTCTCTCCAGATCAGGTCCGAGGTGTCGGTGGTGAAGGCTCTGGCCGGCGCACTGGCAATCGCCTGGTCAATCGCGGCGAAGTTATACTTGAAATTTTGCCGGAGCTTCTTCGCGTTAATCGGATGCATCTCCCAGACCCCTTCAATCCGCTTCACCGCCAGGTCCGCAGAACCGATCACGATCAGATGGTCGGCTTCCAGCTCCACCGGGATCCCCGCGGCTCTCGCCGCGCTCTCGCCGGCTTTCAAATAGTGAGGGATGGAAGTCCCGGTATGGCCGAGCGCGATCGGGTATTTACCCAATGGAGCCGTGATCACCTCTTCCAGGCTGGTCTCGCGTCCGAAGCTCAGCTCCAGCCCCGCGGCCACCTGGTATTTTTTCAGCGCCGAGACGATCCCGTCTAGAAATATTTCCGGAATCCTGATCCCCAGCGCCGGGTGATGCCGTTTCCAGAAACAATTCGCTCCAGGCTTCAGTTTGGGCATTTTCCTTGCTCCTTAATTGGATTTTCTATACTCCGCTATAAGCGCTGAAGCCGCCGTCAACCGGGACCACGATCCCGGTGATGAATTGGCTCTCCGGCGAGATCAGCCAGAACAACGCGCTGAGCAGGTCTCCGGGTTTTCCGAACCTGCCGGCCGGGGTGTGATCCAGGATCCGTTCTCCCCGCGGGGTGAGTTTGCCTTTCTTGTCCATCAACAGGAATCGGTTCTGGGTGGTGATAAAAAAACCGGGCGCGATCGCGTTGACCCGGATCTTGGGGGTGTAGTTCTGAGCGAAATGTGCCGCGAGCCACTTGGTGAAATTGCTCACCCCGGCTTTGGCCGAGGAATAGGCGGGAATCCGGGTCAAGGGACGGAACGAGTTCATTGAACTGATGTTGATTATGTTACCCGCCCCCCGGGTCTGGTGAATTATTTTACCGAAGACCTGCGAGGCGAAAATGGTTCCCAGGATATTCAGCTCAAAAACTTTCCGGATCCCCTGGTCGGAAAGCTCAAAAAACCCCTGTTGCTCATTGGTGGTTGCCAGGGGGGAGTTCCCGCCGGCGCCGTTGATCAAAATATCCAGGCCGCGGAATTGTCGCACCAGTTCCCGGCCGGCTTTTTCCAGGCTCGATTTATCGGTCACATCGGCCTGAAGCGCGATCGCCTTGCCCCCGCGGGACCTGATCTTCTTCACCATGGCCTCTGCTTTTTTGAGGTCATAATCCAACACCGCCACCCGGCATCCGCATTCCGCGAGCGCCCGGCACATCTCCCCGCAAAGCTCCCCGGCCCCGCCCGTGACCAGGGCGGCCTTTCCCTTCAGGTCCGTCCGATTTTCCCAACTGGTCTTGCTCATCCCTTCACCCCGCAATCCTTTTTAAACCCGCCAGCGCGTTCCCGAAAAATTCCTGCTCCAGGTCCGCGAGTTGGCTGAACCATCGGCCGGCTTTTTTTAAATCCGTTTCGGACGGCCGCTTTTGCTCGCTCAACCCTTTCAGCAGCCCGGCCAGTTCCGTCCAGCAATTGCTGATTATTTCCATTTCATAGAAAGGCGCAACCTTTCCCAACTCGGGCCATTCCTGACCGGCCTCTTGCAGGAACCGGGCGTATAGTTTGCGGAAAGCCCCCCCGCCCGTGCCTCTCCGTTCAATGATCTGATAGGCCCAGCGGAAGCACCAACTCGCGTCTTTGGCATCCGGCCATTCCGCGATCCTTTCGCCGGCTTTCCTGATCCCGGCATATCCCGCCCATCCTGCCCCATCCGGGCCGGGATCGGAAAGCTGTTCCGCCTGGAGCCGGATCGCTTGGGCGACCCGCTGCTCGATCCGGTCAATCTTTTTCGGCAGCTTGCCCGGAAAGTAATCGCCGTGGAGATGGAAAAAGGAATCCTGGCTGTACCGGGCGCGGGAGAGGGATGCCAGGGGAAGCTCGATCAAATTTTCCCAGCCGGTGTCCGCGATATAGGCGGTTCCTTTTTCCAAGTCATATCCCCAGAGCATAATCACATGGAGCGGGAAATGGGTTTTGGACCGGTAGTGATCCAGGTAAAAAATATCCGCGTGAAACAGCGCCGGGGTGTCCCGGTCAATAAGTTTTTTCGCGGCCTCCCATCCGGCTTCCGGGTCCGGCTCTTTCTTCCACTCAAAATCAACCCCCAGGCTTCGAAAAAAAGTCCCTTCCAACTCCTGCGAGCGGGTCATCAGGGTTCGGCTGGGGGAGAGCAACTCGCCTTCCATATAAAAGAACCCGAGCCCGGCTCCCAGTCCCAGGCAGAAAGGCTCGCTGAAATTTAGGCGGTAAAAGATGGATAGGTCGCTGAGCACGGTTGAGGCGCAATGCTCTCCGGGTCGGTGGCCCCATCCCTGAATGATTTTTTGCATCGGGAGGGGTGAAGGCTATTGCTTCAAATCCTTGCTCAACTTGATCTGGTTTTCCAGGCCCTTGCTTTCTTTTTCCAGCTCGCACTGCTCAGCGAGCAGTTGTTGGGCGTTGGACAATTTGGATTTTTCCGCGTCCACCTCATTTTTCAGATCGGCCAGGTTGCCCTTGAAAATTTTCACCCGGCTGATGTTGGTTTCTTTCAGCTCCGGCGGATTAACCCGGAGGGTGCAACTGTAAGAGTTGTTCCATCCCGCGAGATCAAATGCCAAAAATTCTAGGTTGATGTCAACCTGGCCGGAGGTAATGGTGGGGGTGCCTCGCCGCCGGCTGGACACGCCCATATTATCAACTCCGATCAGGAACCTGGACAATTGTTCGTTGGCGCCTTTGATCGAAAGCGACACCGGGCCTACTTTCAGGAATCCGTCGGAGGTGATCGCGCCGGGCTCCATTTTATCCAGGCTGATCCCGGTGGAAGAGGCCACCTGTCGGATCTTGTTCTGGATTTCGTCCAGATTCAATTCCAGGCCGAGTTTAGGCTTAAGCTGGTTCAACTCCGCCCGGAGGGAATCAAGCTTGGCTTTGGTCTCGTCCAAGCTCTTCTGGCTGGGCGGCTTCCAGGTGGAATAAAAATCCTTGACCTGGGCGGTTTCGCTTTCCAGCTCCGCCTTCAGGCTCTTGGCCGTGGTGTAATCGTTGATCACGAAGATGCTCGCGGCAATCGCCAGCAGCGCAAAAAGAATGATCCCGACCGCGCTCCTCCAATTGATCTCATCCCAATCTATCATCTCTGTTCCCCCTTTGTTACTTTGTTTTAATCTATCACTTCCAGCGATCAGGTCAAGTAAAGGATCCGCTCACTTGGGATTGAGCTGGTTGAGTATTCTTTCCAGCTCCTGCTCCCCCTGTTTTTGCAAATCCCCCGGGGGCAGTCCCGAATTTTTGCCCGCGTTCCCGGCCAGGTTGCCCGCGATGATTTTTCCGTATTTGACCGGGTCAATCACGGCCTGGAGTCCGGGGAAATTACCGCCGAGATTAAAGGGCAAAAGCAGGTTCTTGCCGTCTTGGAAAAGGATCCGGGTGATTTCCGG
>CAIYYW010000203.1 GCA_903930515.1 uncultured delta proteobacterium
ACTCCTTTGACTCCTTTGTCGGAATCCGCCAAGCCATAAATCAATCAGGGCCTCAAACTCTGTATCTAGAATACAGCAACCAATTTATAATGTCAAGAAAAACAAGAGAAAAGAGCCAGGGAAAAGGTGTCGTATGGTAAAGCCGTTGTGGAAATACTATACTGGGTTTCCGGGGGTTCCCCACTTTATACTTTTTTCCTTCTTGCCCTCCGAAGCTCTTGCTGAAAGCGGAAAAGAGCTAAGGAGAATCAACCTTTGCCCCTTGTCCCTGCTGGGAGCTTTTGGGGTTTCGCAGGGCAGGCCCGAAACGCGGAGCGAGAGAATCTAAACGGTCAAGCAGGATAGCCTGCGGCCTTTGTCCAATCCAAAACCGACACGAATTTATTCCCAGACTTCGCGGTAGTCCTTTCCGAGATAAGCCCTTCGGACTTCGGGGTCGTTGATCAATTCCCGGGCGTCCCCCTGGAGCACGAGCCGTCCGTTCTCAAGCACATAGGCGCGATCGGAAATGGCGAGCGCGGCCCTTGCGTTCTGCTCGACCAATAAAATAGTGGTTCCTTCCTTGCGGAGCCGGAAGATGTTTTCAAAAATCTCCCGCACCAGCTTGGGGGCGAGTCCCATTGAAGGCTCGTCCAATAAAAGCAGTTTGGGCCTGGCCATCAAGGCCCTTCCAATCGCGAGCATCTGTTGTTCGCCTCCGCTCAGGGTCCCGGCGAACTGATTCTTGCGCTCGTCCAGGACTGGGAAGAGCTGGCAAATCCGTTCCAGGTCTTGGGCTCTTTGCTCGCGGTCCTTGCGCCGGGATCGGAGGTATGCGCCTAGTTCCAGGTTTTCCAGGACGGTATGGTGGGCGAAAATCTGACGGCCCTCGGGCGCCTGGGAAATCCCCAGCCGGACAATGCGTTCCGGGGAGAGGCTTTTGAGGGACTGTTCTTCAAACACGATCTCCCCGGAGCCGGGCGTGAGGATTCCGGAGATGGTATTGAGCAGGGTGGTTTTCCCGGCGCCGTTTGCTCCGATCAGGGACACCACCTCTCCGGATTGGATATGGAGCGACACATTCCGGAGCGCCTGGATCCGGCCGTAAAAGGTGGAGATGTTTTTTATCTTGAGCATTACCTTCTCAACGACTTGATCCAGTCTTCCTCGCCCAGGTAGGCCTTGAGCACGGCGGGGTCCCGCTGGATTTCCTTGGGAGCGCCCTCGGCGATTTTCCTTCCCTGGTCCAGGACCACGATGCGGTCGGAGAGGTCCATCACCAGGCTCATATCGTGTTCAATGACGATGATGGTGATTTTACGGGAGCGGAGCCTGCCGATATATTCGGCGAGTTCTTCGGTTTCATTATGGTTCAGCCCGGCGGCCGGCTCGTCCAGCAGCAGCAATTCCGGATGGGAACAGAGCGCCCTTCCCAGTTCAAGCATCCTCATCTTGCCGAACGACAAACTGCCGGCGCCGGCTTGGGCGGAACCTTTCAGGCCGATTTCGGAAAGCATCTCCATTGCGCGTTCCCGGATGGATCGCTCTTCCTTGCGCTCCCAGGGCGGCTTGAGGATAGCCGAGAAAAAACCGGATCTCCCCTGGAGATGATACCCGGCCATCAGGTTTTCCAGCACGGTCATCTCCTCAAAGATGGCGGGGTTCTGGAAGGTTCGGCAGAGGCCGAGTTTGGCGATCTGGTGCGTGGCAAGGCCGGTGATGTTTTGTTCCCGGAAAAAGACTTTGCCGGAATCAGGGTGAAGGATTCCGCTGATCACATTGAAGAGGGTGGTCTTTCCGGCGCCGTTGGGCCCGATCAGTCCCAGGATTTCTCCGGGCTGAACCTGGAAGCCGACCTGGTCCAGGGCTTTCAGGCCTCCGAAACTTTTCGCGATCTCATCCAGCCGGAGCATCTTGTTTCTTGACCTTGTTTCTGATGGTTTGGTAAATCCAGGAAAAGATCCCGGCCAATCCCTTGGGGGCGAACATCATCACCAGGATCAGGATGGCGCCGAAAACCAGCATCTCATAATCTTCCAGCACCGCCAGGAATTCCGGGAGGGAAGTGAGCAGGGCGGTTCCGAGCAAGGCTCCCCAGAGCGAACTGCTCCCGCCGATCACCACCATCGCCATAAATTTTACTGAAGCCATAAATCCGAACGGGCTCGGGTTTACGAAGGTGAGGTAATGGGCGTAGAGGGACCCGGCCAGGGAGGCGTATCCTGCGCTGAGTCCGAACATCAGGAGCTTGAACCAACTGACATTGATCCCGAGGGAGCCGGCCGCGGTTTGGTTCTGGCTGATGGACCGGAGGGCCCTTCCGATCCGGGAGTGGACCAGGTTGATGGAAAGGCCGTAGAGGATGATCAGGAAAATCCAACAGAGGAAATAATATTTACGGTCGTTGGAAAAGGTTATTGAGGACAGGTGGAAATAAGGGATTCCACCCATCCCGCTGGGACCTCCGGTCAGTTCCAGCTCTTCCTTGAAAATGATCTGGAGCACCACTCCCAGTCCGAGGGTGGCTATTGCCAGGTAATGGCCGCGCAAACGCAAGGTAGGTATGCCCAGGATGAAAGCGACCAGGACGGTGGCGATCAGGGCGATTCCCATCGCCGGCCAGGGATTAAGGTGGAGGTGGACGGTTAGGATCGCGGAGAAGTAGGCGCCGAGTCCAAAGAAGCCGGCGTGTCCGAGCGAGACCTGTCCGGCGTATCCCATCAACAATGTCAGTCCCAAGACCACGATCCCGTAAATGGCGATGAAGATCAGGATGGAATAATAATATGGGCTTCGGATGAAGAGGGGCATTCCGAAGACAACCGCGCAGAGCAAAAGCCAGATGCCCCAGTCGCGCTTCATACCTTCTCCAATTTTTTCTTGAGGATGCCCGCGGGCCGCAGGTAAAGCATCAGGAGCAGAATCAGAAAGGCAAAGGCGTCCTTGTACCCGCTGGAGAGATATCCGGCGGAAAGGGATTCCACGATCCCGATCACCAGCCCGCCCATAACGGCCCCGGGGTTGGACCCGATCCCTCCCAGGATGGCTGCGCAAAAACCTTTCAGCCCGAGCATGGTTCCGGCGTCCCAGGCGGTGTAGGTGATGGGTGTGATCAGGACCCCGGCAAAGGCTCCCAGCAGGGCGCTGAGTCCGAAGGAAAAAAGCACCATCCGCTCCACGCTGATCCCGCAGAGACGGGCGGCCTTGCGGTTGAAGGCGCAGGCTCGCAGGGCTTTTCCGGTGATGGTTTTTTCGTAGAAGTAGTGGAGCAGGATCACGGCGAGCAGAGTTCCGGCCATCACCCAGAGGCTCTGACCGGAGAGGGTTGCCCCGAAGAATTTGATCGGCTCGGTGGAGGTGAAGGCGGGAAGGGACCTTGATTCCTTGCCCCAGATCAGCACGGCGATTCCCTTGAGCAGGATGGACCCGCCGATGGTGATGATGATCAGGTTGATCACCGAGCCGTTCCGGACCGGCCGGATCGCGAGCCGCTCGAAGATCAGTCCGATCAGTGCGGTGATGGCGACGGCGAGGATCACGGCCACCCAGAGGGGGACTCCGAGCAAGGGGAATAAGCTGACCGCGATCATAGATCCGAGCATCACGAATTCTCCCTGGGCGAAATTGATGATTTCGGTGGAGTTGTAAATGATGGAAAAGCCGAGCGCGACCAGGGCGTAAACCGCTCCGGTGGTAATCCCGGTGATCAGGTATTGCAGTAATTGATCATACCATTCCAAATTTTTCCCGGATAAGGAAGGGAGGTTTGGGCAAAGCCCAAACCTCCCTCCTTAGAATTCAGACTCCTTATTTAACCAGTTCCCAGTTCCCGTTCTTGATGGTCACCATCATAAAAGCGTCCTTGGTCAGGCCCTCGTGATCATCGGGCCCCATATTGAAAATTCCTCCGGTGCCGGGGAATCCCTTGACCTTTTCCAGCTCGTCCCGGATTTTCTTCTGGTCCGGGCCGGCCTTTTTAATAGCATCGGTCAACATGGTAAAGGCGTCGTAGGCGTGCCCGCCGAAAGTGGAAACCGGCGTTTTGTATTTGGCCTCGAACTTGTTCCGGTAATCAATCAGGACTTTCTTTTGCGGATCGGTGGCGGGAAGCAAGTCGGCCACGATCAATTTGCCGGCGGGAAGGATGATCCCTTCGGAGGCGTCTCCGGCCAGTTCAATAAACTTCTTGGTGGCCACGCCGTGGCTCATAATCAGCATCTGCTTCATTCCCAACTGCTTCATATTCTTGGCCACCACCGCGGAGGGATCCCGGATCGCCCAGCAGATCACGGCCTCGGCCCCGGATCCCTTGATCTTGGTCAACTGAGCGCTCATATCGGTATCAGTCGGAGCGAAGCGCTCGTCGGCCACGATCTCGAACTTGTAATTGGGAGCCAGCCGTTGCAATTCCGCGCGGCCGGAATCTCCATACCCGGTTGACACCGACATAATGGCGATTTTCTTGACACCCTTTTTCTGGAGGTAGTCGAAGATTTTAGTCACCGCCAGGCTGTCTGACTGTGGGGTCTTGAAAACCCACTCGCGGGTCTTTTTGGTTTCCGGATCCCGGATGATCTTCCAACTCGCGGCGCAACTGACCAGAGGGATCTGCGCTGCGGTCACGGTCGGAACGATCGCCATAGTGGTTCCGCTCTGGGAAGTTCCGATCAGGGCCAGCACCTTGTCCTGCTCAATCAGTTTTTTGGCCTTGATCAGGGATTTGGCCTCGTCGCCTTCATTGTCATAGAGGATCATTTCAATCAGGTGGCCGTTGATCCCGCCCTTGGCGTTGAGTTCTTCGGCCAGCATCCCCAGAGTTTGCTTTTCCGGCTCTCCCAGCGAGGACGCCGGACCGGTGATATCCAGGACCACTCCGATCTTATAAGTCTCTTTGGCCTGCTCCGCGGTGTTCGCGACCGAGATCGCGACCAGTCCGACCAGAACAGTCAAAACCGCGGTCAACGCTAGTTTTTTCATTATCTTCCTCCCTTTTTAGATGAAGAACCAGAAGCTCAGGGTATAACGGTTGACCAACCCGTTGTCCCATTCCAAGGGCGCGTCTTCGGCCAGGTCGTATTCAGTGTTCACCTGCATCCACTCCAGGCTGACATCGGCTACCTTGGGCACCACCCAGTAATGAACGCTGGCATAGGCCATACTGTTCTTGGTGATCGACGAGATCGGGGCTTTGCCGTTATTCATGACCACAGCTTCATCCAATTGACCATTGTCCACATCGTCCACGCCGTATCCGGCATAGATCACGAATTGGTTGAACGGCCCCAATTCCACTTCCCCCCATCCGCCGGTGCTCGCAAGCGGATGAAAGTCGCCATCATCGTCCACGACCCAGCCCTGGCCCTGCGCGCCGGTGTACTGGCCGTCCAGGTTGGCTCCCTGGAAGTATTCGCCGTTGATGGACATCCACTTGGTGACCGGGAGCATCATATGAAGGTTCCAGCTCCAACTGGGGATCTTTTCCTTGTTGCCCAAGTCATCCAGATTTACCGCCCCATAATTAGTCACTTCTTCCATTGCATAGTGGCCGGTGACGCCGAGCTTGAAGGGCTTATCGTTGAGCTTGGAGTCCCACATAATTCCGCCCTGAAAATCCGGCTGAGCCGCGTCGTCTCCGGTATCCACATCATAGAATCCATTGTAATCGCCGATTTTATTATCAATGCTTCCCATAATCTGCAGTTGATTATCCATCAGGTATCCGGTCAGCCGGACCTGGGGCATCCGGTATCCCAGGTTGCCCATCTCCGCTCCCGCGGTATAGTTGGACACATGGGGAGCCAACGGGCTCATCACCATCCAGTCGTTTCCGGCCAGGATGCTCAGGGATTTGCACTTCAACTCAACGGTGGCGATCCGGAGTAAAAAGTTTCCCTTGCTCTCGTCTTCATAGTTATAGCTGGAAACCGCGCCGGTGAGCGGGTCATATTTGGAGATGATTTTGCCACCGCCGGTCCCGTAAAAGTCTCCTTCAAACCGGCCCAATACCTGGCCGTCTTTCCCGAAAGTGGGTCCCTTGATCCTGAACCCGAACCGGCTTTGACGGGCGGTGATGGAGAAGGACGGGTCTTCGCTGTTTCTGGTGAAATCATCCGATTCCGGCACATAGCCGTCGTGAAGGTTTCCAGGCGGAACCATCACCAGATAATTGTCTCCATAGGCCTTGGCGTCCATATACACGGTGTCCACTTTCAGGTAGCCGTAAAAAGTGACATCCCAGTTGCTGAGCATATTCTTTGGCCCGGCTTGTTGACCAAAGGCGCTCAGGCTGACCAATACGCCCAAAATCGCAATCAATATTCCTTTTTTCATAGATCTCCCTCCGTTAAATAAATTTTTAAATACCATCCTTAACTGACACTTACCCAAGCCCACTTTACTTTCCTCAATCCCCCTTTCTTTCTTTGTTGTTGACAGCGTAAATCGCTTACAACTTCCTTTTATCAATCACCCTTTGGGCCTTTCCTTCAAACCTCTGCAAAGTCCGCGGCTCCACCAGGCGGACCTTGGCGCCGACCTGGTACAACTCCCGGATCTCGTTTTCAATTTTTTTCTGGAGGCTTTCCAATCCCCTGACCATATCGGTCATCATCTTCTCGTTGCACTCCACCAAGACCTCTAGGGTATCAAGATTATTTATCCGGTCAACTATCAACTGATAGTGCGGCTCCACGCCCTCAATTTTCATCAAGAGGTCTTCAATCTGACTGGGGAACAGGTTCACCCCCCGGATGATCAGCATATCGTCGGTCCTGCCCTTGATCCGGGCGATCCTGCGGTTGGTCCTTCCGCAAGCGCATTGATCGCTCATCATCCGGCTGAGGTCCCGGGTGCGGTAGCGGATGACCGGGAAGGCTTCCTTATGGATGGTGGTAATGACCAGCTCCCCCCATTCCCCTTCCGGGACCGGCTTCAAGGTTTGCGGGTCAACCACCTCCACGATAAAAACATCCTCGGCGATGTGCTGCCCGTTCTTGCACAAACATTCCCCGGAAACCCCCGGCCCCATCACCTCGCTCAGTCCGTAATTGTCAGTGGCGGTGATGAACAGACGGCCCTCAATCTCCTCCCGCATCCGCTCGCTCCAGGGCTCGCCCCCGAACAGTCCCCATTTGAGGGAAAGGCTCCGGGGGTCCACCCCCATCTCCTCCATCGTCTCAACCAGATAGAGCGCGTAGCTGGGCGTGCAGACCAGGGCGGTGGTCTTGAAATCCTGCATAATCATAATCTGCTTCTTGGTGTTCCCGCTGGAACTAGGGATCACGCTCGCGCCGATCTTCTCCGCGCCGTAATGCAACCCGAACCCTCCGGTGAACAGGCCGTAGCTGAAGGCGATCTGGACCACATCGTCCGCGGTCACCCCGGCCGCGGTCATCATCCGGGCCACAATCTCCGCCCAGGTGTCCAGGTCGTTTTTAGTGTATCCCACCACCGTGGGCTTGCCGGTGGTTCCGGACGAGGAATGGATCCGGACCACTTCCCGGAGCGGCACCGCGAACAGGCCGTAGGGATAGTTGTCGCGCAGGTCGTTCTTGCCGGTAAAGGGAAGCCGGGACAGGTCGGACAGGGATTTCAGGTCTTCCGGCTCGAATTTTATTTCTTCAAAATGCCTGCGGTAAAACTTGACATTCCGAGAGACCTTCTGGAGCGTGGCCTGGAGCCGCTCCAACTGGAGCTGAGCCCTCTCGTCCGAACTCATCCGCTCGGACCTGGGATTCCAGATCCGGTGCTCAACTTTGGCTCCGCACTCTTTCATTTGGCCAGCGCCAACACCTCTTCATTGGTCATAACCCTGACCTTGGTTTTCTTCAACGATTCCACCGCCCGGTCCGGATCGTCAAACCGGAACACGATCAAGGCGTCCTGCCTCCGGGAAACAAACGCATACATATATTCCACATTCAACCTGTTTTCCGCAAACACCTTCAGCACCTTTCCCAGCGAGCCGGGCTGGTCCGGGATTTCCACCGCCAACACCTCGGTTTCGGTGACGGTGAATTTCCTTTCCTTCAAAACCTTCCGGGCCTTTTCAAAATCGGTCACGATCATCCGGATCACCCCGAAATCGCTGCTCTCCGCCACGGTGAGCGCCATAATATTGATCCCGGCTTCCCCCAGCGCACTCGCCATTTCCGAGAGCCTCCCCGGCTGGTTTTCCATAAACACCGAAATCTGCTTGACCTTCATCCTTTCTCCCTCCCAACTTTACCGGCTTAAATCTTTCTCTTATCAATCACCCGTTTGGCTTTTCCTTCCGAACGCTGGATGGTTCTCGGCTCCACCAAAGTGATTTTGGCGCTCACTCCCAGGAAATCTTTGAGGTCGTATTCCAGCTTTTTTTTCAACTGGTCCAGCTTTTTCATTTCGTCCGAGAAAATCTTCTCGTTCACTTCCACCTGTATTTCCAACTCGTCCATCGTTCCCTTGCGGTCAACAATGATCTGGTAGTGCGGCTCCAGCCCCTCAATCTTCATAAGCACATGCTCAATC
Organism: uncultured delta proteobacterium; assembly: GCA_903930515.1. Taxonomy (GTDB): domain Bacteria; phylum RBG-13-61-14; class RBG-13-61-14; order RBG-13-61-14; family DRUE01; genus CAIYYW01. Next base: position 8,488 of record CAIYYW010000203.1, read on the forward strand.
TGGCTGGGGAAAACATTGACGCCCCTGATGATCAGCATATCATCGGTCCTGCCCGTGATCCGCTCCATCCGGTAAGAAGTCCTCCCGCACGGACACGGCTCCGAAATCAGACGGCTCAGGTCGCGGGTCCGGTATCGGATCAACGGGAAAGCCTCTTTGGTCAGGGAAGTGAAGACCAACTCTCCCATTTCTCCGAGCGGGACCGGCTCCAGGGTTTTGGGATTGACCACCTCTGCCAGGAAATGGTCCTCATTAATATGGAGGCCGAATTTGGCTTCCAGACATTCGCAGCTCACGCCCGGGCCGATCACTTCGGAAAGTCCGTAAACATCCAGGGCCTTGAGGTTCAGTTGCTTCTCAATCTCCGTCCTCATCCCCTCGCTCCAAGGCTCGGCGCCGAAGATGCCGACCTTGAGCTTGAATTTACGGATGTCCGCTCCCTGCTGCTTGGCCGATTCCGCCGGGTTCAGGGCGTAGCTGGGCGTGCAGCAGAGCACGGTTGATCCGAAATCCTGCATAATCATAATCTGGCGCTGGGTCTGTCCCCCCGAAATCGGGATCACGGTGGCGCCCACCCTTTCCGCGCCGTAATGGAACCCGAGTCCGCCGGTGAACAGGCCGTAGCCATAGGCGTTATGGATCACATCCCCGGCGTGGACGCCGGCGCCGGATAAAGCGCGCGCCATCAAATCCGACCACATCGTAATATCGTTCCTGGTATAGCCGACCACCGTGGGCTTGCCGGTGGTGCCGGAAGAGGCGTGCACCCGGACCACCTCCTCCATCGGGACCGCGAACATCCCGAAGGGATAGTTGTCGCGCAAATCGCTCTTGATGGTAAAGGGCAGATTCTTGAGGTCGGAAAGTTTTTTAATATCCGAGGGCTTGAGCTTGGCCTGGTCAAACTGCTTCCGGTAAAAAGGGACCTTCTCATATACCCGATTGACCACCGCCTGCAAACGCTTAAGCTGGAGTCCCTCCAGATCCTTCCTTGATAAGGTTTCCTCCTGGTTCCAAATCATTTCCCCTGCTCCCTTTTTTAATTTCCGCTGATACTACCACAATTAATAAAATAAATTCAAGGCCCCGCCAATTCCCTTCCCCTTTGAAAGGCCTTGAGGTTTATTTCAACGGCCTTTTTAGGAACCATTTCCTTGACTTTATCCAGCCAGAGTTGAAGATTAAAATCAAGGATTTTGCTCAAAGACCCGAGCAGGACAATTCCGGCGACGCGGGCATCCCCAAGCCCCACCGCTTCTTTCAAGGCGTCTATCGCGATCAATTGCGGATCTTTGGCTTTGAGTTTTTCCACCAGTCCTTCCGGATATGGTTTTTCTCCCCGGAACACCGAGGGCGGGTCTATCTTCTGGAGGCTGGCGATGATTTTTCCGCCTTCTTTTAAATAGGGCAGCCAGCGGCAGGTTTCCAATAATTCCGATCCGAACAGGATGTCCGCTTCCCCGGCCGGAATCAGGGGGGAATATACCTTTTGCCCGAACCGGATATGGCTGGAGACCGCGCCTCCGCGCTGTGCCATTCCGTGCACTTCGCTTTTCTTGATTACCAGGCCGGATTCCGCGGCCACTGCGGCCAGGATGGAGCTGGTGAGTATTATCCCCTGCCCCCCCACTCCGACCATCAGGACATTGGTCACTTCCGCAGCCGGCTTCATTATTGATCCTCCCGGCAAATCGCGGCTTCGTTGCAGACCTGGAGGCAGATTTCGCATCCGGTGCATTGGAGCGGATCAATCCGGGCATACCCTTTTCTTTTTTTGCCCGGCTCGGTTTTCGCCTCCCAGGTCAAGGCCGGGCACATCAGTTGGAGACAGATTTTGCACCCGTCGCATTTTTCCCGATCCACCCGGACCGGCTTTTTCCTGACGCCCTTGAACTGCGGGATCAGCACACAGGCCGACCGGGCGATGATCACGGAAGGCTCGTCCGCTTCCATCTCTTCTTGAATAACTTTTTCCAGCAAGGGAAGATCATAGGGGTTGACCACCGTCACCCTTTTCACCCCCAGCCCCAGGACCAGCTTTTCCAACTCCACCACCGGCGAGGGCTGGCCGTAGATGTCCAGGCCGGACCCGGGATGGCCCTGCCTTCCGGTCATTGCCGTGGTCAGGTTGTCCAGGATGAGCACCGTGCCCTTGCCCCGGTTGTAAACAATGTCCGCGAGCGCTGTGATCCCGGAATGATAAAAGGTGCTGTCGCCGATCACCGCAACCACCCGGGCGTCTTTCCCCAAAGCCTTTTCCATCCCAAAGCTCTGGCCGATCCCGGCTCCCATGCAAAGGCAGGTGTGCAGGGCATTGAGCGGGGGCTGCGCCGCCAGGGTGTAACAGCCGATGTCCCCGCAGGTGAAGACCTTGAGCTTTTTCAGGATATGGAACACTCCCCGGTGCGGACAGCCCGGACAGAGGATGGGAGGCCGCTGCGGGATGGCCTGGTCAAAGTTGATTTCCCGGACCGACCCTTTGCCGGAGACGCCTTGCTTCACCAGTTCCGGACTCAACTCTCCGCAGAGTGGAAAAACCTCCTTGCCCACCGGGTCCAACCCCATCATCCGGAGGTTGTCTTCCAGGAACGGGTCCAATTCCTCCACCACAAATAATTTTTCCACCTGCCCGGCGAATTTCTTGACCAGCTTTTCCGGGAGCGGCCAGACCATTCCCAACTTGAGGAAAGAGGCGTCGGGGAAGGCCTCGCGGCCGTATTGGTAAGCGACCCCGCTGGACACGATCCCGATTTTTTTATCTCCCATCTCAATCCGGTTTTCCGGAAAGGTCTCGGCGAATTCTTTCAGCCTGTTCATCCGCTCTTCCACCAGCGGGTGCCGGGGACGGGCGTATCCGGGCAACATCACATACTTGGACGGGTTCCGGTCAAATTTTTTCAGGACCGGTCCCATCTTCCGCTCTTCCAGCTCGGTCAAACTTTCGCCGTGGGAAATCCGGGTGGTCAAACGGAGCAGCACCGGGCAGTCATATTTTTCCGAAAGAGCAAACGCGGTTTTGGAGAACCTCCTCGCCTCGTCGCTGTCCGAGGGCTCCAGCATCGGCAGTTTGGCCGCCCGGGCGTAATGTCGGTTGTCCTGCTCGTTCTGGCTGGAATATAAATTAGGGTCGTCGGCCGTGACCACCACCAGCCCTCCCTGGATCCCGGTGTAAGAAAGGGTGAAAAGGGGATCCGAGGCCACATTGAGTCCGACATGCTTCATCGCGCAGAGCGAGCGGGCGCCTGCGTACCCGGCTCCGGAGGCCACTTCCAGCGCCACCTTCTCGTTGACGCTCCACTGCGCGTTCACCTCCGGATACCCGGCAAGGGCTTGCACAATCTCGGTGCTGGGAGTGCCGGGATAGGCCGTGGCGACCTCTACTCCCGCTTCCCAGGCTCCCCGGGCAACTGCTTCATTACCGCTTAACAGTTTTCTCAAAAAAACCTCCTCCTGACTGCGAGGTGGATTTGGAAGCCGTTTTTTAAAATGCCGCAACCTTTATTTGTTCGGCTGAGCCTCCGGGGCTTTGACGGTTGCTCCGGGAGCAACCTGGGGAGTGGGTTCGGGAGGGGCTTTCTTTTCTCCGCCTGCCTTATTTCCTTCCTGGAAATTCTTGTTCACTTTTTCCATCTGCTCCAGCCAATCCAGGTTTTCCTTGAAGACTTTATTGTCCGGCTCCAGCGAGACCGCTTTTTCAATATCCTTGCGGGCCAACTCAAATTTGCCCAAATACCCTTCAACCACACCCCGGTTGCTGTAAGCCTTGGCGTAATCATCCCGGGCCTTGATCGCCTGGTCAAATTCCTGAATCGCCTGGTCAAACTTGAGTTGGGGCCCCTGCATATACAGGAATCCCAGATTATAATAGGCCTCCGGGTAATCCGGATTCAACTCAACCGCTTTCTTATAATGTTGCTCGGCATCCGAAAATTTTCCCCGCTTGGCATAGGAATATCCCAGCTGGTTCTCCAAAACCGCATTCTTGGGGTCGGCCTTCAGCTTTTCCTGGTAATACTTGGTGGCTTCCCAATATTTGCCGTCATTAAGGTATTGTATCCCTTCCGGGTAGGGATTCTTCTTGCATCCCCCCAGGGAACCGCCGATCCCGATCAAAACCAGCAAGAGCCATACCGGGATGGAATTAAGAACCCTCTTTTCCATTTTGATCCTCCTTCGCGTTTGCAACCGATTGTAGCAAAGTTTTAGATAAATTTCCAAAGCACACGGTCCGGGCCGGAAAAGGCAACTGAATCCCGAGCCGGTCAAAGCGTTTTTTCACCCGGAGATTAAGCTCCCGTCCCACCCGCCATTGTCGGGCCGGTTTGGTCTTGATCCGGCCCTGGATCATTACCGCGGAATCTTCAAACCGATCCAAACCCAGAATCTCAGCCGGCTCCAGGATGTCGTCCTTGAACCTCGGGTCATTCCTCAATTCCTCCGCCACCTCTTCCAAGACTTTGATCACCCGCTTTTTAGATTCCTCGTTCCGGATGACGCCGGCCATTTTATTGAACCGCTTAATCAGCAGGCGGGAGGACAACAGGGCCAGGCCGGCGAGCAGGACGATCAGGCCCAGCCTTTGACAGAGGCTGACCCAGCCCTCGCGGCCGAACGCGGATATCCATTGATCCAATTGGCTACTCACCTTCCGATCATCTCAGAATCCGGTTCCGGAAAAAATACCCCTGATCCCGGCCTTGAATTCCCGGGGCCGGGAAATCATCCTTTACCGAGCGGTGAAGTAGGTATTGGTGGATTCGCACACCACCTTTTTGTCCTTCAGCAACTGGTAGGACGCGGCATATGCCCCGGCCGGGAGCCAGGCCGGAACATAATTCCAGTAGGAGGCTTCCTGATCAAAGCCGGGCTTAATGGTTTTGTTGTAAATCAATCCTCTTAAAGGCTCCACCTTTTTCCCCTCAAGGAAGAACTGAATCTTATATCCTTGCAGTTTCTTGGGACCATAAACCTCGGCGCGCAAGATGAAGTTAAGATACCCGAGCAATCTCTCGTTGGTGATCTCGCGCTGGCCGTACATCACCAGGATCGGGCCGCAATGCGCCGGCTCGCCCGGAGCGGGATATACCTCCAACTCGGAAACCCCGCGGATCGGCCTCTGGTCCGCATCCAGGCAGCCGCTCGACTCGGCCGCGATCTTGAAATTGCCCGCGGCCATTCCGGATACCGAAAAGACGGCGCTGTCTCCCGAGGCCGTGAGCTTGTGTCCGTCGGAAGTTGTCAGTTTTTCCCCCTCGGGCAGGCCCCGGAAATACCAGACCAGGTTGGCCGGGACTTGCTTGCCCGAGCCGTCGTAGGCCTTGGCGATTAACTTAACCTCTTTGCCCGCGCCCACAGTTATTTGAGGATCGTTGACGCGGTCCGGGCTGAGCACGATTTTGGAGAACCCGCAGGTTGGAAGGACTACCGGCGCCGGGGCCTCCACCGCCTTTTTGCCTTTCTTCTTGTCTTTCTTGGTCGCGCCGACCAGCAGGCCGACGCTCAGGATCAATGCCAAAGCCAGGATTATTCTCTTCTTCATCTCCCCGAAACCTCCTTTTCAGTGCCGATACTATATATCACAAGTATTGGTGATTTGTAAACCAGCCGATCGCCCTCTTGACCGCGTCCTCAATCGGGGTCTGGGGCATGCCCAATTCCCGGATCGCTTTTTGGGCCGTGAAATAATGATCGGCGTATCCCATTTTGGCGGTGACGGAATTGATGTCGGGCTCAAACCGGAAAAGCCGGCCGAGCAGATCAAAAAGATACCCGGCCGATACCGCGGCGGGATACGGGATTTTAAAGCCGGGCGGCTTCACCCCGGCGATCCCGGCCACCAGCGAGAAAAATTCCCGGTAGCTTAAATTCCCGGAATCGTTGGCCAGGATATATGCCTCGCCGGTTTTCCCCTTCTCCATCGCCAGCCTCATCCCCTCGCAGACATCCAGCACATCCACGAAATTGTTCCCGCCCTCCGGGTATCCCGGGGCGCGTCCCTTGCAGACCTGGACGATCATCTGCCCGGAGGTGGGTTTGAGGTCCCATTCCCCGATCATAAAAGTGGGCTTGATCAGGACCAGGTCCAGGCCCCGGCTTAAAAATTTCCTCGCCTCCTGCTCGGCCTGGTATTTGGTGTCGGTGTATGGGCTTCGGTATCTCGCCATTGATTCGTGCTCGGGCCAGTCCTCGTCCGCGGGATGCTCCCGGCTGGACAGACCCAGGGTGTCCACCGTGCTGACATAAACCACCCGCTTGACCCCGGCTTTAAGAGCGGCTTCCATAACATTGATGGTGCCCTGGACATTCACGGCGTAACAATTGCCGTAGTTCGGCCGCCATTGGCTGACCAGGGCCGCGCAATGATAAACCCGGCCCACTCCCGACATCGCAGTCTCCAGGCTCTCCGGCTCCCGGATGTCGCCGTAAGCGATCTCCACCTGCAAATCCTGGAGCGCCAAGGCCTTGGAGCTTTTCCGGAGCAGCGCCCGCAGGTCGCGCTCATTTTTGCTCCAGAGATGCCTGGCCAGGTTCCCGCCCAGCAATCCGCTCGCGCCGGTGATCAAGGTTTTCATTTTGCTTCCTTCAACTTTACAAAAAAAATCCCCGTCCGTCAACCGGTTCCCATTTTAATCGCCGATGTGATAAAATTTTCCGGTTTGGACAATGAAGATTTTTTTCCATAAATGGCTCTGGTTCCTGCTGCTCCTGATCCTCTCCGGGGCGCTCCGTCTGTTCGGCCTGGAGATGGGCTTCTGGATGGACGAGATTATCACGGTCACGCAATTCGTTCCCAGTCCCTGGCTGAAGATCATTACCGAGGTTCCCTATCCCAACAACCATATCCTTTACACCCTGCTGGCCAAGCTCGCGATCGATCTTTTCGGGGAGAAGGAATGGGCCGCGCGACTGCCGGCAATGATCTTTGGAACCGTCACGGCTCCGGTGGTTTATTCGGTGCTGCGCAAGAGATTTTCAAATCCGGCCTCGTTCGCAACCGGTTTGTTCCTGGCCCTCAATTTCTGGTCGGTATGGTTCAGCCAGGACGCGCGGGGATATTCGGCCTTGATCCTGTTCGGGTTCTTGAGCAATTGGCTGTTCCTGGAATACCCGGAGCGCGGTGACCAAAAATCGGTTTTCGCCTATATCCTGGTTTCGGTCCTCTGCGTTTGGTTTTATCTTTACGGGATTTTCCTGGTCGCGGGCCAGCTGTTTTGGGCCTTGCTCCGAGGGCGCGGCAAAAATGTTCGGCTGAAAAACCTGGTCCCGGTTTTGATTTCCGGCATCCTCGGGATTTCTCTTTACCTTCCGGGCCTGGCCCAGATTTATCATTACGGATTGAGCCAGCGCCAGATGGCCCGGCTTCACCCGCTGAACCTTTTGTTCTTCAAGGACCTGTTGATGATGCTGGCCGGATCCAGGAACCTGGTCATCACCGCGGGGGTGTGCCTTTTGGCCCTGCCCGGATTTTTTTACCTGGCCAAAAAATGGCCTGGTTTTTTAGCGATCAACCTGGCCGGCGCCTTGGGGATTCTGACCGTGACCGCCCTGTCCGGTTTTTTTATATATCCCCGTTTTTTGATCTTCCTGCTTCCGTTGTTCGGGCTTTGCTTCGGGCTGAGCCTGGAATTTGCGGGGGTAATTTTGAAAGCGGCCAACAATTTTTTACGGGCAGCGGTTTTCACGATCCTGATCTTCCTGATGGTTTTGCTGCTGGCGCCGGGTCTGGTCAATTATTATCTTTTGGGCAAGCAAGGCTTCAAGGATTCCGCGGTTTACCTTCAAGACCGCCATCCGCCGGAGAGCGTAATCTGCTACGGGATCATCTGCAAGGAGCTGGCTTACTATTACCATCGGCCGATGCTGGAGGTTTCGGAAAAAAAGCGCTTGACCCCGGAACTGATCCGGGGCAAGGTGATTATCTCGCGGCGGGTGGATTGGACCCAGGATAATCTTGAACTGGTCGGCCGGATTTGCTATCCTGAACAAGTGTGGCGATCCTCGGGGTATCCGGAAAACATCCTGGTCCTGTTCAACTGCAAATAATTTTTCATCTCTCAGAAAGCCGGGTCAAGGGCCGGAATCCTTTCGGCGGTCTCCGGGGATTTGCTTTGCAGGTAAAACCTTGCTATTTTTTTAGAAGTTAAAGTTGTAAAAGGAGGTTCGGGGGAATGGCAAAGTATCAGGAAGTATGGGAAGAGTCGGTAAAGAATACTGAAAAATATTGGGGAGACGCCTCGGAAAAGGTTTACTGGAAGAAGAAATGGACCCAGGTTCTGGACCAATCCAAAAAGCCCTTTAACCGCTGGTTCGTGGGCGGGACCACCAACCTCTGCTACAACGCGATTGACCGGCATCTTCAAGCGAGGGCGGATCAGCCGGCGATTATCTGGGAAAGCCCGGAGACCAACAGCAGCCGCAAGCTGACCTACCGCGAGTTGTATCAGGAGGTCAACCGTTTTGCCAAGGTCCTGAAAGACCTGGGCCTGGCCAAAGGAGACCGGGTGGTGATTTACCTGCCGATGGTTCCGGAGGCGATTGTGGCGATTATGGCCTGCGTCCGGATCGGCGCGATCCACTCGGTGGTTTTCGCCGGGTTCAGCTACGAGGCCCTGGCGGACCGGATCAACGACGCCCGCCCGAAGCTGTTGATCTGCGCGGAGGCGGGCAAGCGCAAGGGCAGAGAAGTTCTGCTGAAAGAGATTATTGACCGGTCTCTGGAGGTCTCTAAATTCCAGCCCGAGAAGGTGATTGTGCTGGACCGGAAGATCAGCCAGTGGAATAAGGTTGAGGGAAGGGACCTGGATTGGCAGGAGTTGATGGCCAAGGTTCCGGCCGACACCGTGGTTGAGCCGGAATGGCTGGAGAGCAGCGAGCTCAGCTATATCCTTTACACCTCCGGAACCACCGGCAAGCCCAAGGGAGTGGTGCGCGACACCGGCGGCCACCTGGTGGCTTTGAGCGACTCTATGGAAAAAATTTACGGGGTAAAGGCCGGGGATATTTACTGGTCAACCTCCGACATCGGCTGGGTGGTCGGGCATAGCTACATTGTTTACGGACCCCTGATCGTGGGGGCGACCACCGTGATGTTTGAAGGCACGCCGGACAGCCCGAACCCGGGAATCTGGTGGGACATTGTTGACAAATATCAGGTCAATGTTATGTTCAGCGCGCCCACCGCGCTCCGGGTTTTGCGCAAGTTCCCGGAAAAATGGATTAAGGACCACAGCTTCAAATCTCTCCGGTATTTGTTTTTGGCCGGGGAGCCCCTGGACGAGTTCACCTGGAAATGGGCCACCGATACTTTGGGCAAGACCGTGATTGACCATTACTGGCAGACCGAAAGCGGCTGGCCGATCCTGACCAATTTTGAAGGACTGGAATTGCTCCCGATCAAGCCGGGCAGTCCGACCAAGCCGGCGATGGGTTGGAGGCTGGAAGTGGTGAATGAAAAAGGAGAGCCCCTGCCCCGAGGCACCAAGGGATTTTTAATCGCCCATCCGCCGCTTCCTCCCGGCACCCTGATGACCATCTGGGGCGAGGACGACAAATTTTTGGAAAGCTACTGGAAGAACTATCCGGGAAAACTTTTGTATCATTCCGGCGATTACGCGATTGAGGACAAGGACGGATACTTCTTTATGTTGGGCCGGGCGGATGAAGTGATCAATGTGGCCGGGCACCGGCTGGGCACGCGGGAGATTGAGGAAGTGATCAGCGGTCATCCTGCGGTGGCGGAGGTGAGCGCGATCGGGGTGAAGGACGAGATTAAGGGAGAGGCGATCGCGGCGTTCGTGGTGGTCAAGGAAGGGATCACCACCGGAGAGGCTCTCCGGAAGGAAATCGCCGCCCTGGTCCGGGACAAGATCGGCGCGATTGCGGTACCGAGAAACATTGAGTTCGTCCGGATCCTGCCCAAGACCCGGAGCGGGAAAGTGATGCGGCGGGTGCTCAAGGCGATTACCGAGGGCGCGAAGCTGGGAGACCTTTCCACCATTGAAGACGGGACGAGCCTGGATGAAATCAAGAAGGCCACCGAGGCGAGCGGGCTCAAGGTCAAGGAATAGCGATTGCCGGAAATACTTGACCGCAGCCCGGAACTGCTGAATCCGGAGCAGTATTTCCAGAACCGTTTCCGGGAGCTTTTTAAGGACCCGTATAACCTGGCGACCAAGCCGGGGATGAGGTATTCGGAGTTGCTGGGAAAAATTCCGCCGCTCCAGGGTCATGAGGAATGCCTGGACCTGGGATGCGGCGCCGGCTTGGGAACCTGGATGATCGGCCGATCCGCGAAATTCGCGTTGGGAGTGGACAGCACCCTGCCGGCCATAACCTTCGCCAATCAGCATTACCGCCGGGAAGGCAGGATTGAGTTTTCGGTTGAGGATGTCACCCGACTCTCGCTGGAGCGTAAATTTGACCGGGTGTTCCTGGTTCATGTTCTTGAGCATATTCTTGCAAAGCCCGGCTCAGAATTGATCTCCTTGATTTACCGCATGCTTAAACCCGGAGGGATGCTGCATGTATCAGTTCCAACCGAGGCGACTTTAATCAGCCGGTATCAGCGTTTGATGCAGTGGTCCAAGAATATTCCGCCCTGGGACCCTACCCATATCAGCAAGTTCACCATTCCCGGACTTAAAAGACTCGGGGAAAAATCCGGGTTCCAGGTTCTCAGGATTGAAGGAAAACTTTTCCCGTCAAAAAAACTTAAGGCCCTTGACCAAAAGTTGAAATTCCCGGCCTGGCTTCAAAACCCTTTAACCGAAGAGGCTTTCCTAACGCTGTCAAAAAAATAGCTGCCGGTCAAAGCAGGCGGATCCGCGCATGCGCTTGCCCCCGAGTGCGGCCAATATGGCAATCTGGATCGCGCCCAAGGTGTTTCCGGATCAAACCATGCGCAACCGGTCCATTAGATTTTTTATGACAATATTTTCCTCAAACTCCCAAGGCCTGGGATAGGCATAATCGGAAAGATCCTGTCCTTCCGCCAAGCGCTTTAAAAAGCGGTCAATCCCCTCTTTAAATCGGGATTGCTCCTGCCCCAAGAAGCCCGGATGCGCGTATCCCCCGACCAGATCCGAGATGGCGCCCTGCTCCGGGCTGAAAAGCAACAGGGGCTTTTGCGCCACCGCGTAATCACCGAATTTGGAAGGCAGGAATATTCCTTCCTGGAGCGGGGCCTCTACCAATAAGAGCGCGGATGCCTCGGATATTCGCTCCAGACTCTCTTGGTAGGAAACCTGCCCTTCAAAAGCGATAAAAGATTCCATTCCATTATTCTTGACAAAGGTTTTAAAAGACTCATTCACAATCCCGACAAATATAATGCGAACTTTGTTTCGCAATAATGCCTGCGCTTGAACCGCTTTATGGAAATAGCTGAAAAAATCCAGGGAAATCCGCAGAGAATTCGCAGTCCCGACATGAAGGATATCTATTTGACGGCCTTGAGAATGACCGCTTTGTTTCTTCCATCCGATATGAGGAACGACGATCATTTTGGGGCCGAATTGCAGATTAAGATTTCGCTCCAGATATTTCCCCAGCCGTTGACCGGGGAATATAATTCCATCAGCGGCGCTCAGGGCTTCTCTCGTTTTCCGACAGCTCCAGTAATCGGAGATCGGGTTCCGCCGTCCCTGCGTGTATGGCCATGGGGTCAAATAATAGGGGATCGGATCATTTATTCCGGCAACCCATTTTATCTTAAACCGCCTTTTTAAGGACGCTCCGAGCATAATCGTTTCCAAGGGATATGACCTGGTCAACAGAAGATCAAAGGAGGTCTCTTGGAGCAGCTTCGCCGCGAATGCGCGGGCCCGATTCAGATACCAATAAAGCACAAGCTTCCTCTTGCTGAACCGATCAATGAAACCAGCCATCTTTGCCCATCGGTAATAAATAGGAGCGGGGGTCCGGGTGATCCGCCCCAAGTCCTTGTTTAAAAATGGCGATCGGTCTTCATATTTTATCCCATATTCAAGCGCAGTTACCACATTCAAATCAACCCCTGATCCCACTAGAGCACGAGCCAATTTGGCGTTAACCACCGATTCCGGCGTGAGGATCGGCGGGAAATGAGGGGTGATCATCAGGATTCGCATCCCGCTCCTTGAGTTGAATCCATCACTTTCTTGCCAAAACGAATCCCTGGCAGGTTAAATACCAGGGTTCAACCTTTTGACGGAGAACAATTTCGCGGAAGATGTTTTTGCATAATTTAATTATGTCTCTATACGATTTTTTTTCAAAAATCGGTTGCAAGCTCCCGGTATTCAACAGATACAGGCACGGGTGAGTAGTCCTTTCCGGGGCCTGCAAATTAAAATATTGTTCCAAAACCGTTCTGAATACCCGGTAATTTTGAGCGGTAAATTGGTTCGCGGAATTCAAACTGATGTCAACGGTGAGAATGAGCAACCCCTTCGGCTCAAGCACCCGGGCGAGTTCCTGAATGGTTCCTTCCAGATCAGACACATGCTCCAAGACGCTGATGCAGTAAGCCGCGGGAACCGAATGGTCAGGCAGCGGGATTGATTTTGCGGAAGCCAGCCGGAATTCGGTTGTTCCCGGATGGGAGGGCACGATTCGGGAAGCCCTCTTGAAATCCTTTTCCGAAACCGGGTCAACATCTATCGCCATCACCTCAAACCCTTCCCTTGCCGCCGCGAACGGGAAAAAAGTGACTCCGCTCCCAAAATCAACAAGCCTGGGGTTTTGACCGGGACCAAAGGATTTCCGCCATTTCCGCAGGTGATATAAAACATAGGGATATTCCCAAACCCGGCTCCAATTATGGAGCGGGTCCCGGGGCCAGATATATTCCGGACTTCTAAATTCCGGTTCATGGCTCAAAAATTCTTCCTGAATCCCTTCCAGATGATTGAAAAGTTCCTGCCATTCCCGGGATTCAATATCCTCCAGGGAAGCAAATCCCGAATGATTAAATATTTCTCCTTTTAGCGGCATCGGCTATTTATCACCCCATCTCAAAAGTCAATCCCTTCATCCTTTTCGCGCAAGAATGGTCGCGACAAAAGAGCCTTGGGAGGAAATAGGTTTCGGATAAATCAACCCCGTAATCCTGCGCCAATTTATGGTCAGCGAAGATGGCTGAGATTTGACAGGACCGGACCTTGGGATGCAGGGCTGGGCGTGTTCCCAGAATTGTTCCAGCAACAGGCCGTGGCGGCTCAATAAATTAGAGAGGCTGGCCAGGTCAAAGTAATTTATGTGCTCCAGGTCCACCCGGAAGCCGATCCAGGTCAGGCCCGCCTTGGCAATTTCTCCGGCATTGGGGATAGAAATCAAAAGCCTTCCGTCTTTTTCCATTGCGCCGGCGATGGTTTCAAGCATATCTCCGGGACGGGAAAGGTGCTCCAAGACCTGAAATAAGCAAAAAACATCATATCGCCGTCCTTCAGGGATTGATTCCGAATGCGGGATTTTTTTCTCTTCCAATACTTTTGCGGCATTGGCATCCAATTCAACACCGAACACATTTCCGCCCCGATATTTTAAAAGTTCCAGAAAAAAACCGCCGGAACATCCTATTTCACAAATTGACACCCCCCTGATCCCGCCGGTATTCTCCAGGATATTAATGAAGGGATTGTTCAAGTTCGCGCTGATTTTATCCCATAAGCCCGCTTTTCCGAAGCCATAATTCTTATGAATGCCGTAGCCTTGATAGAATTTCGCCAACTCCTCCGGGCTGGGGATGTCGGCTAAATAGTGCATCCCGCAGTTTTTGCATTTATGGACCACAAAACGGTCGGGTCTGATTACCAGCGGCGCCGGGGTGTCTCCCGAACAGACCGGACAAGGACGGCGCCGCGCATTTTGCGCATTCCATCCCGGCGGCTTTCCGGCATGAACATTCTGAGGCAAAAAAGGCAGCTCAATCATCGCGCCCTTTCCTCGGATGATCTTGGTAAAATATCATTGCTTCCGCTCCCATCCTTTAATGTC
>CAIYYW010000204.1 GCA_903930515.1 uncultured delta proteobacterium
GAACTCGCCCGGGAAATCGCAGCTCAAGGTCATCGGCGATTGCGCCTTGCTCAATTCAAAAGCCGTGAGCGGGATCATCGGCTGGTTGAAAGTGACCGAGACCTGGGTGACCTCGGTCTCTACTTTTCCGGAAGGGACCACCTGGACCAGTTCCAGGTTTGCGGGGGGAATCACCCTGACTTTCCCTGCCTTCTTCGTCGTCTTCTTGCAGTTTTCGGCTCCCAGGATCAAGACCAGAACCAATGCCGCGCCGAGAATTTTGGATACTTTCATTTTGCCTTCCTCCCCCCTGATCTGACTTGGGAAATAAGGCCGGGGAAATAACTGAATTCCCATCCGGAATTTCCACCCCCGGCCTTGCCCCGTTATTTATTTTTACCACCGATGCCTGACTCCGTCAAAGCGATTTTGGATAGTTGATTTTTCCCAAGGGAATTTTGCCATACAATAAAGCCAATGACGGTATCGGGAAAAAGAAGCTGGACCTGGCCCGCCGCGGCCGTTTTGCTCCTGCTTCATTTCCTGCTGTCCTTCACCGCGAGTTTAAGGAATTCCACGGTGGCGGACGAGCCATATCATCTCGCGCGCGGGGCCGGTCTGGTTTTTTTTCATGATTTCAGCTTCAGCGTGGCGCATCCTCCTTTGGCCAATTTCCTGAACGCCCTTCCCTTGCTGACCATCTCCGATTTGAAACTGCCGGACGCGGAGCTGGTGTCGAGGTCGCGGGTGATGGACCCCTCGGACCGGCGGAACGCTTTCGCGCGTCTGTTGGTTCAGGAACTGAACCCGGACACCCGGAAGATCATCACCCGGGCCCGGATCCCCACGATGATCCTTTCCGTCCTGCTCGGCCTGCTGGTTTTTTTATGGGCCAAAGAACTTTTCGGAGAACCGGCCGGGCTGCTCGCGCTGTTCCTCTACTGCCTGGACCCGAACCTAATGGCACATTCCAACCTGGCGACCAACGACCTGGCCGCGGCGTTTTTTATTTCGCTCAGCCTGTATTTTTATTGGAGATGGTGGCGGAGTCCCGCCGGCTTTAACCTGGGTCTGGCCGGAATCTTTTTGGGGCTGGCTCAGCTTTCCAAATTCACCGCAGTCCTGCTCTACCCGCTGTTCCTGATGCTCTGGCTGATCAGTTTTTCACGCTTGAAAAAAAACCGGCCGGAGCTGGGCTGGGTCAAGCTCAAGCGACCTGATTTCCACCTCAATTCCTGGTCGGTGCTGATCATTTTCCTGTTGTCTCTGCTGGTGATCTGGGCCGGATACGGTTTTCAGGGAAGCCCGCGCTGGAATTTCGGGGGCCTGTTGCAAGGGGGGATCTGCTCATCCGAAGGCCTTACCGGCCTGGTCAAATGCTCGCTGGTGGGGCTGCTGGAGAAAATTCCCCTTCCGCCCCGGACCTTTTATTACGGGTTCGCCCAGACCCTGCTCCTGACCGAGCAGCACGAGAACGCGCTGTATTTTTGGGGAATGGTCGGCCAGAAGGGCTGGTGGTATTACTATCCGGTTTTGTTCCTGATCAAGACCCCGCTGCCGACCCTGATCTTATTCGCGCTGGCCCTGGGAGCCCGGAAAAAAATCCGGGCGGAAAATTTTTCCGGCAAGCTGTTCCTGCTCGCTCCCGCGGCCTGGTTTTTTCTCTGTTTTGTCTTATTGAACCGCAAGGAGTTGGGAATCCGTCATCTGCTGATGATCTATCCCCTGATCTTCATCTTCTGCTCCGGCCTGGCCGCTTTGGCTCAGGAATCGCGCCGGTTAAAAATTTGGATCGGGGTACTCCTGGCCTGGCTCGCGATCAGTTCGCTGATAACCTGGCCGTCATATTTGACCTATTTCAACGAGGCCGTGGGCCGGAGATACGGGGGCTTGAAAATCTCGGTGCTGGGCGAGGACTGGGGACAGGATCTGCCTGCCTTAGCCGCGTTTCAAAAGAAGCATCATCTATATCCGCTGTACTATCAGCCTTATGTAATCGGGAATCCGGGGGCTTACGGGCTGGTCTCGCAGGGGATGAATTGCGATCCGGCTCAACCCGGCTATTACGCGATCCACCTGACCCAACTGGTTCGTCCGACCAAGAATCCCGCGCTCAGCCTATGCATCGCCCTGCTCAAGCCGACTCCTCCCCTTTACCGGATCAACGGCGCCATCTGGGTCTGGAAAATCAATGAGCCGACCCGGCCGGCTGCTCCGCCTGCCGCACCCAGTCATTGATCTCATAATCCAGGGGCATGGTCGCTTCCATCGGCGCCATCAGATATTTATATTCAAAAGGCAGGTTGGTCAGCTCCTTTTGCTTCCGCTCCCAGCTTTGCTTCTCAATCAACAAGGAGCCATACCTTTCCTTCGCGGCCGGGTCCTGGCCGATCTTTCCCTGGAGGCCGCTCAATTCTCGTGAAACCATGGCCAGCTCCCGGTCAATCCGTTTTAATTCCTTATTCAAATTCTCCGGCTTCCGGCCCTGAAGGTATTTTACTTCCAACTGCCCCAGATATTTACCGCCCGGGCCGGACTGGACCAGGATCGTGCTGTTCACCAGTTCCGGATCCCAGAGCAATTGGGGCGTCCCGCTGACCACCACAAAATCCATCCCCGGAGTCTGGCTGACGATCCTCTTGCTTTCTTCCAGGCCCAGGTTGAACAAGCCGATCACCAGGTCGGTTTTTTCTGTTTCCTTTAAAGCCTTCACCATTTGCGCCGCGATGGTCTGGGGATCGAGCACGGTCAGGTTGGAAGGAAGACCCTCGCCCGGCCGGCACAATCCGAAAATGCCGATCTTGATCCCGGATCGCGGCACGATTTTTTGAGCAGGGAAAACCAGCCTGGCTTGGTCCCGGTTGAACAGGTTGGAAGAAATCAGGTTAAGTTCTCCCTTTTCCTTGGCCGACCCCTGGAGCTGGTTCAGGAACTCCACTCCCGCGGCAAGGTCAGCCCAGCCCACATTGATCGCGTTGACTTGCAGTTTCGCCGCGCCCTTGGCCAAAACCAGGGCATTTTGTTTTTCCGCTTCATTGGGAGGGGAGCTTAGAGCGTGCGATCTGAAAAAACCGTCTCCGGCGTCCACCTGAATCACCTGCCCGCCCAGTTGCTGGAACCGCTCAATATATTTCGCTCTCCTGGCGATGCCGCCCAGGTTGTGACTCGGGCAACCGCACAGATCAATCTCGCCCAGAAGGTCATTGGTATAAAAAATATTTAGCTTGACCGGTTCGGCCGGCCCGGCTTTGGTCTGCGACTTGGGGCATTTATTTTTGCATCCGATCAGGATGATTGAAGCCGCCAGAATTATTACCCATCTTTTCATTTCCATCTTCCTTCTCCCAGGCTTGAAATAAACCCTTGAGTTCCGACTCCCGGCCGGGCATCGCCGGGAAAAAAACCAATCCCGCCCGGCTCCGGCCCGGAATAACCCCGATCATCCGCCGCAGTTCCCCGGCCGGAATGGTTTCCGCATTCTTGAAATCCTTGCACATCAATTTTATCACCGGCTGCTCCGGGCCGGAAATCCATCCCAGAAAATTTTGGCTTGCCGTCGCGACCGCCTGATCCAGTTCCGGGCCGGAAATCCCCAACTCCCCGCCGACCTGGCGGTGATATAGCATCAGGGAATAGAAATCATAATTCCGGCCGGAAGCGGTTTTCAAATCCTGGCTGAACCAGGCCCTGGCTTGGTCCGGCTTGAGCGCGGTCTCGTAATAGAAATTGAGCCCGAATTTCGCCTCCGGCCGGTTGGCCTGAACCGCTTTCCGGAGCAGGTCCGCCAGGTCCAGCAATTGTTTGATCTTCCAATCATTCCATTCCCGGAACTCCCGCGTGTAATCCTTGACCAATTTCTTGCCGGCGCCGTTCTCACCCACCAGGTAAAATTGTTCAGGCGAAACCGTTTTCCCTCTATCCTTCTGATAAAGATGGAGGGCGAGCGGATGGAAATCCTCGTTATGCTTCAGCATCAAATCGTCCTGGACCAGGACCCCGTCAATCGGATTCTTGGACAGGTCGTAATAAAGCTGGATCAATCTTGACCGCACTTCCGGATGAAAAACGCACAAGCCCGGCCCGGGCCGATAGTTTTGACGCTGCAGATCGTAGTACCAGGAATGCAGGTCGGTCCGTTGCTCAATTCCGTAATCCGCGCTCCGGGTGTTGATCCAGGCGTAAAATTTCAAGCCGGCCCGATGCGCTTCCTGCGCCATCGCCCCGGTCAGGTCGCACACCACCGGAGCCGCGTTGGTCTGGAAATAAAACCCGCTCTGCGCCCGCGGGGAGCATAGTTTGTGGAAACCGTCTCCGGGATTCTGGAATACCTTTACGATAATGGTGTTGACGCCGGAGGCCTTGAGCTTTTTCAGCCAGCCGCCGAACTGGCCGAAATCGGAGAATTCCACTTGCGAAACCTGCCAGGCCCGGATCGGTTCCGGGAGCGGGGATGAATTGGGGTTCGCGGAATTTTTCGCCGGGCCGGATAAGCCCAGGAGCAGGAGCAGCAGGAGCGCGGATTTATTTTTCATCCCTCAGGCCAGTCTCTCCGCGATCAGGCTGATCAGGTCCTTGACCTCTACCCCGGCTTCTTTTCCGGTCCGGGCGAACATCCGCTCGCACATCGGGCAGGCGGTTGCCAGGACCTGTCCGCCCAGGGATTGGAACTGACGGATCTTGTAGCTGGCGATGCTTCTGGCGATGCCCGGATGAGCGAGCGCCAGGCCGCCTCCTCCTCCGCAGCAATCCGCGCGCTCGCGCGATTCCGGGAATTCCTGGAAGCTGTTGGCGGAAACGAAATTCAGGATTTCCCGCGGCTGCTCATAAATTCCCAAATATCTCCCCAGGTGGCAGGGATCGTGATAAACGATCTTCTGCTCAACCTTTGATTTCAATTGGAGCTGACCGAGCCGGCCCTGGAGAAATTCAGTGGTATGCTGGATTTCGCCGACCTGGATCAGGCCCGGCTTCCGGTAA
>CAIYYW010000205.1 GCA_903930515.1 uncultured delta proteobacterium
CTTGATTAAAGGTTTTCGGGTCAAAATAGATTAGGACATTCCGGCAGAAGATCAGGTCAAACAGTCCGTTCCCGGCCAGGGCGTCGAAAGGGCCGGAGGCCAGGTTGAAATGATTGAATTCCACCAGGCGCCTGAGTTCCGGATTCACCCGGTAATCCTGCCCGCTCCTTTTGAAGTATTTATCCTTCAGGTAATCGTCCAGGTTCCTTAAATCCTTTCCCGAATAGAGGCCCTCCCGGGCGGCTTCCAAATATTCCCGGTTCACATCGCAGGCCACGATCTCAAGCCCCAGCCCCGGCTCGGTTTCGATCTTCTCCATCACCACCATTGCCAGGGAATAGGGCTCCTCGCCGGTGGCGCACCCCGCGGAAAGGATCCGGAGGGTTTTGCGCCTGCGGGAATGCTTCTCCTTGATCAGGCCGGGCAGCACGAAATCCCTAAGCGCCCAGAACTGGGGAGGGGTGCGCATAAAGCTGGTCTCGCCGATGGTGATTCGGGAAACCAACTGGTCCAGTTCTTCCGCCTGGCGGCCGTCCGAGAGCAGGGACAGGTAGTCGGAAAAAGACGGGAGCCGCAGTTCGCTGATCCGGGAATGGACAATGGTCCTAAGCTCCGCCTGGCTGGTCTCCTTGAGGGTCAGCCCGTAGCGGTCCTTGATCATTTTCGATAGCGCGGAGATCCTGGTCGTATCCATTTATTTAAACCCCCGGTCCCGGTCCGGAAAGCGCCCGGGCGGGAATTCCCTTTCCGGAAAGCCCGAAAGACTCGCCTGGACTTAAAATATCAAACCCGCGGTATTTGTCAATGGCATCCATTCCCGCTTTTTCTCCCGGCCCCGGCTCCGTCCCTTTCATTGCGGCCGGGCCTTGACCAGCGTTTTCAATTCCGCTCCCAGGCTGACCAGTTTCTCCACCGATTCCTGGATCTGGTCTGTCCTTCCCGAGAGCTGCTGCGCCACCACCTTGATCTCGGAGAGCGCCTGGGTCATCTCCTGGTTGGTCTGGATTTGCAGGTTCATTGAATTAACGATGTCCTCCGAGGTGGACACGCTCAAATCAATCAGGGAGGAGAACCCTCCAAAGGCTTCCCCCGCTTTGTTCGCCAGGTGCACGCTCTGGTTCATCAAATTCCCGCCTTCCAGGCTGGCCCGGATGATCCCGGAGATGGAATCCAGAACATCCTTGATGATCTTGCCGATGTTGGTGTTGAACTCCTTGGTCATCATCGCCAGTCGCTTCATCTCGTTCGCCACCACGGAAAAGCGCTCCCCCGCCTCCCCGGACACGCTCGCTTCCACCAGGGCGTTGAATGCGAGCAGGTTGTTCTGGGTGGAGATCTCCTCGATGATCCCCACGATCTCCCGGATCTTGATTGAATGTCCCTCCAGGATTTGCGTGATTTCCTGGATCTTGTTCACCTGCCTCTGACCGGCTTTGACCGAGCCGATGGCGCTGGAAAGGACCTTCACTCCGTCCCGATAAGCCCGGGAGGTCTGCCCGGCCGAGCTTTCAATCTCCCGGCTCTTCCCGCTCAGCTTCTGCGCGCTTTCTCCCAGGTTTTCCAGGATCCCATAGGCCTGTTCCAGAGACGCGGCCTGGTGGGTAGAGCCGCTCCCCTGCTCCTGGGCGATCTGGGAGAGCAGGCGGGTGGCGGAATCAAGGTGAGTGACCGTGCTTTCAATTTTGAAAATCAACTGGTCGTAATGAAGGATATAATTCTTGATACTCCCGCGCATCTGCATAAAACTCCGGGCCAGCTCCCGGGTTTCGTCATCCGGGAGAGGGAATGGCCGGTCCGAGAAATCCCGCTCCGCGACCAGGGCGGCCTCCGAGGAGATCGCTCGGATCGGGGAGAAAATCTCTCCGGAAGCCAGGACCGCGAACAATCCGCACAGGACCAGGATAATCCCGATAAAACCCAGGGTCAGGTATTGCAAGTTCCGCATCTCCTTCTGCAGTTCCTGCCAAGGATGAATCCGGCCCAAAATCAAATTCGTTCCCGCCAAGGTTTGGTATACCACCACCGCGTCCGATTTCAGACGGAAAAAGTTCCCCTCCCCCTTCTCCAGCATCTCCTGAATCTGCTCCCGGCTCAATTCCCTTTCCGGCTTTCCCGCGAGCGCCTTGCCGTTTTTTTCCAGCAGGAAAAAATTCTTTTTTCCGGCCAGGGACTGGACCAGACGGTCCGGGTCCAATGATCCTTGCGCCAGCTCCCCGGTCTGTTGGGCCAGCTCCAAACTATAAAGCCGGGCGGACTTGGTCTTCAGGATTTCCATGGTCCGGGAATAGTTGAGGCTGAAGGAAAAGCAAACCGAAAAAATGGTCAGGCTGAGGAAGAAGATGAACAATTTATAACGCAGACCGATCAGGAACAGTCCTTTTTGCTCGGCGATCCGGGGATGGTCGCCCAGGAATATTTGCAGCAACCCGGACAGGGACCGCTTGAACAGCAGGTATTGGAACGGGAAGGCTAAAATGCCGGTGCTGAAGGCGATGGTCAGGATATACAAGCATTCAAAGCGGGAGAAGCCGACCAGGAAATAATATCCCAGACTCAGCCCGATCCCGGCATAGGCCCAGAGTCCGAAGGAGAGACCCGCGGATTTGAGCGGGAATTTCAAAAAGCCGTTGGCGGTTTCTAATTCCGAGCCTGGCCGGTTCTTTGCCCGCGCCAGCTTCCGGAACTGCCAGGCCCGCATCAGCAGCCAACTGATCAAAAAGGATACCCCGGCTCCGATGCCGACCGCGAACAAAATTCCGATCTGGGGGATGCTCAGGGGACTGACCAGCTTGACGATGATAATCGCGATGGCCAGGCCCGCGGTCCAGCAGATCAGGAAGAACCCGGTCAATTTAAGCGCCGCGGAAAAGGCGGCTTCGGGCTTTTGGGCCTGGCCCCGGCGATTGAGCCAGAAGATGATCGGCGTGAGCCAGATTTCGTTTAAGATGATCTGGGCGATGCCGGTGGTGGCCAGAATCGCGATGGACCAGACACAGAGCGGAAAGATCATATTGGGCGCGAACAGGAAGATATTGGTCAGGAACGCCAGATTGATGATCACCCCCAGACCGCTGATGCCAAAGCATTCGGCCAAAAGTTCAATCCGGACCCGGCTGATCAAATCCCCCCTCATCTCCCTAAACCCCCTGCTGATTAACATTTTATAACTATACCAGATTTTGTAAAATTTGATACCGTTTTGGGCGGGACTGGCGGACTTATGGCGTTTCCGGTAATCGTTCCCCGGCTCGGCCAAGCTCGCCCTCGCCTTTTCTCGTTTCTCGCATTATTGTTGGGGAGGAGGGAATCCCCCTTCGCGGAAGTTCAAAAGGACCAAGCGGCGCAAGGCGACATTGTATTCCGGCCCGCCATGCGCAGCCCTGGCAAAGCTTGGTGCCGGAGGAGGGAATCGAACCCTCACAGAGCTATGCTCCACGGGATTTTGAGTCCCGCGCGTCTCCCAGTTCCACCACTCCGGCATTGCGGGGTTCGTGTGGATTAAGGGAAGGTAAATCAATCGCGGGGAAAAGTCAATTTCTTGGTTTTTATCCCGGAACCCGTCTTCGACCCTGAGGATCAGACCATAAGGGAAACTCGAAACAATGAATTGTAGGGGCGCAGACACTTGATAAAAATCAATTCAATTTGCCTGGCCAAGAAACGGTCTTTTCCGGGAACGGTTGCGGAGCAGGGGTTGAAATGATATTTTAAGAAGCATGAGCGGAAGGATCCGAAAGAAGATGCTGGGCAGGATTTTGCGGAAAGAAGAGCAACTGGACCTGAAAGACCCCAAGGTGGCGGAGGAAATTTTCCGGCTGGAACTGGGGAGCACTTACCGCAAATACTGGGACCGGCTGGCTCGGACCAAGCAGTTGGCATATTTTGCGGTGGCTGGGCTGCCGTTCGGGGAGAATCCCACGGACGCTAACCTGGAGGAACACGGAAAGCAAACGGCCGGGATCATCGCGCGGAAACTGGGGATCGGGAAAGAGGATGAGGTCCTGGAAGTGGGGGTGGGGGTGGGAAGGCTGGCCGGGCACATTGCTCAATCCTGCAAGGGCTTCACCGGCATTGACATCTCCAAACAGATGATCAAGTTCGCGGGCAAGCGGCTTTCCGGCCTGAAAAATATCCGGCTCATTGCTCATCCCAAATCCGACCTGTCCCTGTTCCCGGACCAAACTTTTGACAAGGTCTATTTCCAGATCGTGCTGATCCACCTGGACCGGGAGGACGCCTTCCATTATCTGCGCGAGAGTTTCCGCGTGCTCCGTCCGGGCGGGAAAGCCTGGTTCCAGTTTTATAATTTGTTGCATCCGGACGGTTTCAAGGAATTCAAATACGCGGTTGACTTGTCGCAGAAGCTGGGCGGGAAACTGCGCGGCAGGGTCCAGCTTTATACCGCGGACGAGGCGAGGAAATTTGTGGAAGAGGCTGGGTTCAAAATCCTTGAAGACCGGAGCTATCTGGAGAAGCTGGATCAGAAATACGAGTTCACCCCGCCGGATACGCATTGGTTTTACTATCTGATTGCGGTGGCGGAAAAGCCGAAATGAGGATTGAAACCGCGCACTTTAATCTCCCCCAACCTCGCTTAAAATGAAAGTATCCATCGTAATCCCGACCCTGAATGCCGGACCCTTGTTTGAGGAAGTCCTGAAGGCGGTGAAGGCGCAGGAGATAGACGCGGAAGTGGAACTGGTGATTGTGGATTCGGAGAGCGATGACGGCACCGCGGAGCTGGCCAGGAAATATGCCGGGATCTTTTTCCAGGTCCGGCGCGAGGAATTCAACCACGGCGACACCCGGAACCTGGCGGCCAGTCGTTCAAGCGGGGAACTGGTCGCGCTTTTGGTCCAGGACGCCACGCCGGCTGATCCGCATTGGCTGAAGAATTTGGCGGACAATTTTTCCGATCCCAGGGTCGCGGGGTCTTACAGCCGTCAAATTCCGAGGCCGGATTGCAATCCATTGCTCAGGATCAGGCTTAAGGGCTGGGGAGCGGGAAAGCCGGAGAGGAGGGTTCAGGAAATCACCGACAAGGGTGTCTGCGGAACAAGGGTATGCCCGGACTCGCAGGCAGGAGGGCTTGCGCCGCGAAAGCTCACGCCGGATCAGATCAAGGAAGTGATAGATACTTTCAGTTTTGACAATGTCAGCTCCATGATCCGGAGGTCGGTTTGGGAGCAGGTGAATTTTCCCCGGCGTAAATTCGCGGAGGACATCGGGTGGTGCCGGGAGGTATTGGGCCGGGGATATCAAGTAGTTTACCAGCCGGAATCCATGGTGGTTCATTCGCATAACAAGTCGCTCTGGTATGAGTTCAAGCGGATCTATCTGGACCATCAGAACTGGTGGCAGGTGGGGAGGTTCAGGATTTTCAACCGCAGGCGCGAACTGATCGGGGCGAGCCTGGGCGGTACTTTCCGGATGATCAAGTCTTTGGGGCGGGAAGGCGCGCGCGGTTTCCCTCTGATTTACTGGTCGGGTTACGCGCTGTTTTATGTTTTCAGCCAGAACCTGGCGCAATATATGGGGGGCTGGTCGGATCGTTGGAAAGAAAAATACCCGTGGTATGCTAAAATAGATAAATGGATCAGCCAGGGGGTATGAACTATTAAGATTGTTTATGTGGCGCAGGGCTTGCCGCCCGAACAGGTCGGGGGGGTGGAGGTATACCTGAAGAACCTGGCGCGCAAGATGGCGGAGAACGAACGGGTGTTCATCTTCACCCGGGGCAAGCTGGGTAGCCACAAGCATTTGGAGATGGAAACCGAGGTTGAGGACGGGGTGGAAATCACCAGGCTCCGGGTGGATACGCGTCGGCTCCTGGATTTCCGGGCAACCTACCAGCGCGATGAAGTGGATTTGATTTTCAAGAATTATCTGCTGGAGAAAAAGCCGGAGATCGTTCATATC
The DNA here is from genome assembly GCA_903930515.1 of uncultured delta proteobacterium. Classification (GTDB taxonomy): domain Bacteria; phylum RBG-13-61-14; class RBG-13-61-14; order RBG-13-61-14; family DRUE01; genus CAIYYW01. Next base: position 5,920 of record CAIYYW010000205.1, read on the forward strand.
CATCATTTGGGAGGGTTGAGCCTGGGGATGATCCGGTTCGCGGACGAGTTGGGCCTCCCGGTGATTCTCACTTCCCACGACCATCATCCGTTCTGCCCGCGCGGTCAGAGGATCCGCGACGACAAGCGCATCTGCCATAAGATCGTTTTGGACGAATGCCTGGAATGTTTAAAACCGCAGACGGTGGGCCTGAACCTCCCGGCCAAGGTCGCGATGTATGTGCTGGCCAAGGACAAGGGATTGCATCAGCTCCGGGAAATGCGCGCGGAGATAGAGCGGCACCTGGCCCGGGTCTTCAGGATCATCGCCCCCAGCAAGTTCCATCGCGAGCGGATCATTGAGGCCGGGGCGCTCGCGGATAAAACCATCGTGCTTCCCTACGGGCTGGACCTGAGCCTGGTGGAGCAGGTGCCGGCCCGGATTAAAAATTCTCCGGTGCGCAAGTTCGGATACCTGGGGACCCTGATCCCGTCCAAGGGCGTGGAGGATTTGATTTTGGCGTTCAAGAAAATGAAGACCAAGGGCTGCGAGCTTCATATCTTCGGCGAGGCGGTCCCTTATCACGGCCTTCATGATTACGACCGCCGTCTCCAGGAAATGGCCAGCGGTCTCCCGGTTTTTTTCCACGGAGCGTATCAGCCCGATCAGCTTCCGCAGACCCTGGCCCAGATTGATTGTATGGTGCTTCCCAGCCGCTGGTATGAATCCTTCGGAATCACCATCCGCGAGGCGCTCCGGGCCAGGCGGCCGGTGATCGTCTCGGACATCGGCGCGTTCCAGGAAGTGATTGTCCACTATCAAAACGGGCTGCTCTTCCAGGCCGGCGAGGTCTTCAGCCTGCGGGAGATGATGGATCAAATAGCTGCCCGGCCGGACCTGGCGGACAAGCTGGTGGCCAAGGAATTCCAGGCCGAGTCTCTGGTGGACCATTGTCAGAAGCTCAAAGACCTTTACCAGCAGGCGATCCGGGAGCGCAAAGCCGGGAGAGCCGATTGAAAGTGCTCCTGGTCCAGCCCGACTATCAACGGAAAGGGCTTAGCCCCGAAGAACTTTCAAAGCGCCTCCTGCCCAGCTACCCCTTGATCCTGCTCTCCGAAATCCTCGCCAAGGCCGGGCATCCAACCCGGGTCCTGGATGCCTGGTCCAACTGGATCCTCTCCGGAAAAGGAGTGGAAAACGATCTCCTGGTCGGCGCGCAAAAACTTCTGGAAAAGGAGAGTTACGACCTGGTCGGGATTTCGGTTTATACCCCGCTCCGCAAGGAAGCCGTGGAATTGGCCCGGCTGGTGGAAAAAATATCTCCGGGCGCAAAAATCGTGTTCGGCGGCCCGCATCCGAGCCGGCTCTGGCATACTTTATTGGAATCAGATCAGGGCAACCTGGACTTTATTATCAAGGGCGGGGCCGAGCAATCGCTGCCGCAACTGGCGGACAACCTGGAAGGAAGGGGAGTGGCGCGGTTCCGGGTTCCGGGCCTGGCCTGGAAGGGGGAAGGGGTGGAAGTCCGGTCCAATTCCAATCCCGTGATCAACCTTGACCTTGCCGGACAGCCCGTGGTGAATTTCAATGATTATTTCGCCGACGCCGGAGCGGACCGGATAGACCGGGCATATCTGGTGACCACGCGCGGGTGCAAGCGGTGGTGTAATTATTGCTCGCAACTTTGGAAAAAGGCCCTCTATCATCCGCCGGACCGGGCGGTGGAAGAAGCGAGGCGGCTGATTGTGGATTTCCATGCGGGCGAGCTGGTGATTTATGACGACTGTTTGGGGATGAACCCGGCGCATAGCTCTGAAATCTTCCAGAAGATCAGCCGGTTCAATAACTCCGCCCGCCTGATCGGGATCAGCCATTTCCAGTTCCTGCAAAAAGACTGGCTGGAACATTTTAAAAACGCCGGCGGATACGGCCTGATGATCGGGATTGAAAGCGGCTCCGGGAAGCTCAGGCGCAAGATGAATAATTATATTGAAGACCAAACCATCTGCCAGGGGATTGAACTGGTCCGCTCGCTCGGGATCAAGATCGGCATCTATGTTATCGTCGGGTTCCCGACCGAGACAGCGGAAGATTTGGGCAAGACCCGCGAGCTATTGGAAATGATCGCGCCGGAACAGGTGATCGCGACCGTGTATGACCTCAAGCCCGGGGATATGATGGTTGAGTTCGGGATCAAGTCCCAGATGATCCGCGAAAGCGACTACCTCAACCTGTCCCGGCGTCTGATCAATTATATGACTGAAACCGAGCTGAAACAGGCCGCGGGAGCCGCGGAATGGCTGGAAAACAAATTCACCAAAGAGCTTCTGCTCAAGGACACCGACCCTGCGGGCTGGATTTTGGGGCTGGATCAGGCGACCCGCGAACAAATGACCCAAAAAGCCGCAAGGGACATTGCCCCTTGACCCGATTTTTTTATTCTTGGTATGCTCCGCGACTCTGCGGCGGAAAAATCCTGAAGGTTAGAGGTAATAACTTATGCCCAAACTGAAAAAAGGACTGGTCCAGATTTATACCGGAACCGGCAAGGGAAAAACCACCGCGGCTTTGGGATTGGCCTTCCGCGCAGCCGGGCACGGCTATAAAACCAAGATCATCCAGTTTATGAAAGGCAGGATCAATTACGGCGAACTCAGGGCCGCGGGAAAATTCCCCTCCTTGATCCGGATCGTCCAATCCGGCCGGCCGGACTTTGTGGACCGCAGGAATCCGGCTGAAATTGACATCGCCCTCGCCCAAAAGGCGATCGGGCTCGCGGAAAAGGAATTGGAGAAAAACCGGGTTGACATTCTGGTCCTGGACGAAATCATCTGCGCCCTGGATTTTAAATTGGTCTCCCTTAAACAGGTCAAGGGATTGATCCGGCAAAAACCCGCCTCAATGGAATTGGTCCTCACCGGCCGCTCCGCCCCTAAATCCCTCTACCCCCTCGCCGACTTGGTCACGGAAATGAAAGAAGTCAAGCATTATTGGAAGAAAAAGGTGATGGGAAGAAAAGGGATTGAATTTTGAATTTTGAATGATGAAAAAAATAATCGGGACGCGATTTTCATTCCTCTCCGCCGCAGTCTCAACCGGAACTGAGGGAAAGGCGGCTTTCCCGTTCAGCCCTTTTCTCTTTCCTCGTTTCTCAGCGCGGATTGCCTGATTCTGGGGTCTTGCCCGGCGTCCGGCCGATGGTCTGATAGAGCCAATTGAGGGAAAGGGCGGCGAAGAAGAGGAATGCGAATTCAAAGAGGTATCGGAAGCGGGCCTGTCCCACGAAGCAGGAATAGAAGAGGGAATGCCAGAGGAAGAGGAGATAGAAGATGGAATCCCGGCAAAGGTTTTTTCTCGCGACCCAAATTCCGGACACGGCGAAAACGGCCAGGAAGATATAGACGACTTTTCTAAAGAGGAAAAAGCGGCTGGGCATTTCCGGATCAAACCACCAGAGGGCGCGCAACCGGAGCGGGATCAGTTGTAGGAATTTTTTGGGGTTTTGTTTGATCCATTCCCGGCCGGCCTGATATAAAATTCGGTCCTTGTCAGCCTCGGTCTTTGCCCGGGACAGTTTCTCCATCAGCTCGGCCGGGATCGCCGAGAGCATAGGTTTTCCGGCTTTGGTGTAGAGCGCGCCGGTGGCCTGGTCGTTATTTCCATACCAGAGGTTGGCGCCGCCGTTGGTGGTCAGGGGAACCCATTGGCCGAAGACATTATGGTTCCGGATGGTCCAGGGCATAATCACCAGGACGCAGGCTGTCGCCCAGACCGCGCCGATATAAATCAGCTCCCGGAACCGGGCTTTCTGATAGAGCCAGAGCCAGGCGAGATAGAGGGCGGGGAAGGTAAGGTAGAAACTTTTGGAAAGCGCGGTCAGGCCCATTACGGCTCCGGCCAGGAATACTTTCCATAATTTTTTATCGGCCGTACTCCAGAGCGCGAGGCAGATGCCGAGCAGGAGCAGGAACACATCCACGGTCAGGGAAAGGGGAAGACTGCACCAGTAAACATAAACCGGATAGAGGGAGAAAAGCAGGCCGGAAATAATCCCGATCCTCTCCCCGGCCAGACAACGGCCGAGCCAGGCGAGCAGGAGCGCGGAAAAGGCGCCGAGCAGGCCCTGAGTCATCTCCACCCAGAAATAGTTCTGTCCGAAGATAAGGAAATGCAGATATAGGAAAACGGTATAGACCGGCCCGACCAGGGCGCTGGGCATTTCATTTATAATATAGGCGAAACAATACCCCTTCCCGGCCAGGAGATTTTGCGCGATCGTCTCGTTCTCCATCCCGGATACCTGGGAATAATTGGCAAGCACAAGGATCGCGGCCAACCGGGAAAGGCAGGCGATAAAAAAAATCGCGAGCAGACCTTGCCCGAAGGAAAATTGCCGGAAGAATTTCTCCAGGATCAGGACGGGCTTGCCCGGGAACCCTGTGCTTGGAACTGGAAGATCATTTTGCGGATCGGCCTTTGGTTTCATCTTTGCTTAAAATCCCGGTTTCATTTTACCGGATTTCTTAAAGCGAGCAAAACCCCTGTTTGCCGTTGCTCGTTCACCTCGTTGCCCGTTCCCCGGCGGCGAACTTGTTGAACCATCGCTCCTCGGGTATCCTTTTTCGGGAATCGTTTGTCGTTTTCCCTTAACCGTTTACCGCATTGATGGGGGTTTAAATTGTCAGAACTGGGAAGGATGTGGAGCAATACCAGGCTGGTGGTGCTCAGCGCGGTGAGCGCGGCGCTGTATGTGGCTCTCTTGATCCCGTTCAAATTCATCCAGATCATCCCGGGCCTGGCCGAGCTTAGGCCCGCGGGGGCCATCCCGCCTCTCTGCAGCCTGTTGTTCGGGCCGGCCGGGGCCTTCGGGGCCGCGTTCGGAAACCTGATCGGAGACTTTTTCGGGACCCTGGGCCCGGGATCTTTCTTCGGGTTCCTGGGAAATTTCCTGTATGGCTATCTCCCTTATAAAATCTACCGCTCTTTTGCCGAGGAGAATTTCAGCTGGAAAATGCCGCTTAAGAATTGGCTGGTCCTGGAATTCTCCATCGCGGTCAGCGCCGCGGTCTGCGCGATCATCATCGGGTTCGGCCTGGATATTATCGGCATCGTCCCGTTCCAGGCCCTTGCCAACTGGATCGTTTTCAATAACCTCCTCTTCGGCCTGATCCTCACCCCACTGATCCTGCTCCCAATTTTCCCCTTCCTCCGAGAATCCGGCCTTTTTTATAACGACCTGGTCCAGATCAAAAAACATCCCGCAAGGACCCTGGCCGGGATCATTTTGATCATCCTTGGAATCGCCATCGCGCTCGGCGCTGGAAACTGCCCTTCCCAGGCCGCAGAACTGATCGGCTTGACCGGAAAGCACCTGACCCTCTCCATCATCGGCCCAGGAGTGGCACTGATCCTGATCGGATCAATTATTGTGTAAGCTGCTGATATTATTATAGTTACAGCAGAATCCCAGCCCCTTATCCGACCCATTTTATCCACAGTTTGTGCACCCCTGTGGAAAATCAGGATTAGATTTTGATACTCAAGTATTTATCATCAAATCCCAGCTATAGTGGGGGTCCCCCAAAAAAAATGCAAAATATAGTATTTTTTACTTGACAAGATAAAAAAAGCTGATATAATCACGATTAAATTAGGTTCTTTCTCAAAATGGTGGCCTCGCGCCGGGATACGGGATGACTCTTAGGCAAGTCTGATGCCCAAATATAAACCAACCACCACCTACCCTCGGGACCCTTGCTCTTGCCCCGGATCATCCTCCTGACCGAGGCCACCTTTTTCTTTTGCAAAACACGCTGAAAGCCTGCGCCGCCATTTTCAATTTTTTTCTTTTCTGCTAAAATCCGTAATCATTTTTCAGGGGGTTTCAAATTGAAGATTTGCCGGGTGGAGATCGGCGCGGGGAAAATAATTTATGGGATCATCCAGGGCGAAGAGGTCTTTGGGCTGGAAGGGGAGCTGACCCGGGCCAAGCCGGGGAATAATTTGGGAAGGCTTTCGGAGTTGAAGCTGAAATGCCCTTCGGTTCCGAGCAAGGTGGTGGGGGTGGGACTGAACTATCAGGACCACGCCCGGGAGATGAATCAGAAGCCCCCGGAAAATCCAATCCTGTTCTTGAAGCCGGCCACCGCGGTGATCGGGCCGAATGAGCCGATCCTGTATCCCGCTCAATCGCAGCGGGTTGACTACGAGGCCGAGTTGGGGGTGGTGATCTCGCGGCTCGCGAGAAATGTGAAAGCCGCCTCCGCCAACGATTATATCCTGGGCTATACCTGCTGCAATGATGTCAGCGCGCGAGACCTTCAGATCAAGGACGGGCAATGGACCCGGGCCAAAAGCTTTGACACCTTCTCTCCCATCGGCCCCTGGATTGAGACCGAGTTGGACCCCTCCAACCTCGTGGTGCAAGGGATCCTCAATGGGAAAATCGTTCAGAATTCCAACACCGCCAACCTGATCTTCACTGTGCCTGAGCTGGTCTGCTTCATCTCCTCCATAATGACCCTCCTGCCCGGGGATGTGATCGCAACCGGAACCCCATCCGGGATCGGCCCGATGCAAAAGGGGGACGAGATCGTGATCAGCGTTCAGGGAATCGGGGAGTTGAAAAATTTTGTCCGGGCCGGGTAAAGCCCGTCTCGCGCTATTTTTTCTTTCCCAAAACCGAAACGGGAGATGATCAATGGAAGACGAAGAAAATATATCAGGTAAAAGGATAATTTATTATGATCATGAGCCGGCATATCAAGCTCTCCGGCAAAAGGGAGAATCCGGCTGGAGATCAGGCGGAAAGTCTGCGCCCTTCAATTTATATTGGAATATCTTCAAAGCCTGCGAATTACTGCCTCCGCCCAAAGCGCGAGTTTTAGACTTTGGCTGTGGGGGCGGAGAATTTTCTCTCCTGCTCGCCCAAAAGGGGTATCAGGTGATCGGGATTGATTATTCCCGGACCGCGGTGCAAATGGCTGAAGAGAATGCAAAAAGAGCCAGGATCAAAAATGTAAAATTCTATTGTCAGGACGCCCTGAAGCCCGATTTAAAGTTCTCATCCTTTGATGCTATCTTTTCCATTGCCGTGCTCCATTGCCTGCTCGGGCAAGACCGGATGACCTATTGGAATAACGCCAAGAAACTCCTCAAGAAAGAAGGCGTCCTCGCTTTAGCCACAATGGTGGATTTTCCCAAAGATAAAAACTGGATCAAAGAGCTAAAAATCAATAAAAGAACCAGAACCGATGCCTTGCGCCACAGATATTTCGCTTCTGAAAAACAAATCCGGGCTGAACTTGAATCAGCGGGTTTGGAAATGCTTTATTTCGCGCGCAGGAATGATGTGAAGGATAAAAAGGGATGCGATGATTTGATCATCATCGCTCAAAAATGAGCTATCGGGGGCAGGCCTTTAAGTATAAGTTGACGCGCTCAGGAAATTTTCCTTCTTGCGCTTGGCAGATGAGTTGAATAGAATAGCCGGCAAATGAAACTGATCGCAGACTTCCATATTCATTCCCGCTTCTCCCGCGCCACCAGCAAGGAACTGACGCCGGAAGAGCTGGACTATTGGGCCAGGATCAAGGGGCTGAATATAATCGGCGCCGGGGATTTCACTCATTCAAAGTGGCGCTCGGAATTGAAGGAAAGACTCGGCCCGGCCGAGTCCGGGCTGTATCGGCTCCAGGAAAAGTTCCGGATCAAGGACCGGATGCTCCCCGCGGATCCCGGCCCGGTCCGGTTTGTTTTCTCGGCTGAGATCAGTTGCATCTACAAGAAAGCCGGCAGAGTGCGCAAGCTCCATCACCTGATCCTGGCGTCAAGCCTGGAAGGCGCGGAGAATATTTCCAAAAAACTGGCCAGGATCGGCAACCTGGAATCGGACGGCAGACCGATCCTGGGTCTGGATTCCAAGCATCTGTTGGAGTTGGTTCTGGAATCGGATGAATCCGCGGTATTGATCCCGGCGCATATCTGGACCCCCTGGTTCTCGCTGTTCGGATCAATGAGCGGTTTTGACGCGATTGAGGAATGTTTTGAGGAATTGACGGATAAAATATTCGCGCTGGAAACGGGCTTAAGCTCGGACCCGGCGATGAACTGGCGGCTGTCCGCGTTGGACCGATTCTCCCTGGTGTCCAACTCCGACGCCCATTCCGCCAGGAACCTCGGCCGGGAGGCCAACCTCTTTGATTGCGGCCTGGACTATCATCAGATGATCGCGGCGCTCCGCGACCCGGCGCAGGGGTTCCAAGGCACCGTGGAATTTTTTCCCGAAGAAGGCAAATACCATTACGACGGGCACCGCAAATGCGAAACGCGGTTTTCGCCCGGGGAGACCAAAAAGCACAAGGGCCTCTGCCCGGTTTGTAAAAAACCGATCACCATCGGCGTGATGAACCGGGTGGACCAGCTCGCGGACCGGGACGCCTCGGAACAGCCCAAACGCGCGCCCGGCTTCAAGAGCCTGATCCCGCTCGGGGAAGTTCTGGGAGAAATTTTGGATACCGGCTCCCAGAGCAAGGGAGTGCTGAAGGAATATTTCCGGCTGGTGAGCCGGCTGGGGCCGGAATTGAAAATCCTGATGGAAATACCGACGGCGGAGATTGGAAAGGAATTCCCGGCCCTGGCAATGGCGGTGGAGAGGATGCGCCGGGGCGAGGTCAAAGTGGAAGCCGGATACGATGGCGAATACGGCCGGATCAAGGTCTTTGAGCAGGGCGAATTGAAAAAGATCGCCCAAGGACAGGAGGGATTCTTCCCGGCCGGGCTTGCCAAGAAAGAATCCGCTGGAACCGGAGAGAATGGGCCGGCTGAAAAAAATCTGAGCGAACCCGATCGGGAATCGGCGCCCGCGCTGTTCCGTGAA
>CAIYYW010000206.1 GCA_903930515.1 uncultured delta proteobacterium
CGATTACCAAGGTCTCATACTTGTGAGTCTTCAAATCCCATACCTCCCTTTGGATTTTTAGCCCCGGGTCAAGGCCCGGAACAGAGAGCAGAAGGAGTATAAGCAAATTCCCCAAAATAGCAAGCCCAACTCCGGCCGGGGAGCAGAAACCCTTGCTTGCGGAGAATCCAGAGGGGGGTGAAAAAGCATTATCTAATAATAGACCCAACCGAATTTCCGGCCAGGTAACCGGAGCTCCAGCAGAGTTGGAGGTTATAACCGCCGGAGGGTGCTTGGAGGTTGAGGATTTCACCGGCGAGGAAGAGGTTTCCGATCAGTTTTGAATTCATTGAAGAGGGATCAATTTCTTTGAGATCGGCTCCTCCGCTGGTGATCATAGCCTGGTCAAATCCGAGCAAGCCGGAAACCGAGACTTCAATACTATTGAGCAGGGCGGCGATTTTTTGTCGCTCGGTTTTGGAAACCAGGTTGACGCGCATATCCGGGTCTATCCCGGCGATTTGGATAAGGGCGAGGGCGAGCCGGGGAGGGACGAGCCGGTCAATGCAATTCTTGAGCATCTTGTTTTGGGAGTCGGAAAAAACCGAGAGAATTTTTGCGTCCAGTTCCGGTATGCTCATTCCCGGGAAAAAATTGATGCTGATTTTGGTCTGATCCCGGGAGAGGGATTCGGAAACCATTGCGCTTATGTCCAGGGCGGCCGGTCCGCTGATTCCGAAATGGGTGAAGATCAGGTCGCCGGAGGCAGAGGCAAGTTTTTTTTGATCCTGCAATATTCTCAGTTCCACATTTTGCACACTCAATCCTTGCAGGGTATGCACCCATTTGTCCTTGACCTTGATCGGGACCAGGCCGGGCCGGAGCGCGGTGATTTTATGGCCGAGTTCCCTCAACATTTGGTATCCCCTTCCGTCCGAGCCGGTGGCCGGATAACTTTTGCCCCCGGTCGCGATCAGATAATTTTTCGCGATAATTTCGCCGGAGAGGGTAACTATTTTTTCAATCCGGCCGCGGGCCGCGACAATTTTTATTACTTCGGTTCCGGCTGGTATTTGCACCCGGCTTTGCCGGAGATATCCGAGCAAAACCTTAAGCGCATCCGAGGCCCGGCCGCTTGCCGGAAAAACCTTGTTTTGTTCCTCAACCTTGAGCGCCAGGCCATGGCTTTCAAAAAATTGCATCGTTTGCCTCGGCCCGAAAAGATTGAAGGCCGGGAACAGGAACTTGCCTCCCTTGCCGAATTTTTCCACCAGAGACGCCGGATCAAACTCGGCCTTGGTCAGGTTGCACCTGCCGTTGCCGGTCAGGAGCAGCTTCCGGCCGGGTTGATCGTTCTTGTCCAGCAAAACCACCCGCGCGCCCAGCTCGCCTGCTCTGCCGGCCGCCATCATCCCGGCCGGGCCGGCCCCGATCACGGCCAGATCAAATTTTTCCATTTCCCTATCTTAACAAAACCAAGCATCGGCGACAACGGGTATCGGCTATTGGCCCCCGGAAGCGGGCGAAAAAAATATGGCGCGGCATCAGGCCCGCGCCATATTTAAATGTTACTTAAGAATGGCTAGTTTTTCCGATACATAGTCACCACGCAGGCTCCGCCCAGTCCGATGTTATGCTGGAGACCGATCTTGGCGCCTTCCACCTGCCGCTTCCCGCATTGGCCGCGAAGCTGCCAGGTCAACTCGGCGCATTGGGCCAGGCCGGTCGCTCCCAGGGGATGCCCCTTGGAGAGCAGGCCGCCGGAGGGGTTGGTCACGATCTTTCCGCCGTAGGTGTTATCGTTATTTTCAATGAATTTTTCAGCGCTGCCCTCGGGGGTGAGTCCCAGTCCTTCGTAGGTGATCAATTCATTGGCGGTGAAACAATCGTGCAGTTCCACCACATCCAGGTCGTCCGGGCCGATCCCGGACTCCTTGTAAACCGCCTTGGCCGCAGCCGCGGTCATATCATAACCGACGATGGCCATCAGGCTGTTCGCGAACGAGCTCTGGAAATCGGTGATCATTGACTGGCCCGCGATATAGACCGGGTCGCTGATGTTATGCTTCTTCGCAAAATCGTCCGAGCACACCACTGCCGCGGCCGCTCCGCAGGTGGGCGGGCAGCACTGGAAGCGGGTCAACGGCCCGAAGATATGGGGAGCGGCCATCACCTCTTCCAGGGATAGCAGCGTCCGGAAGACGGCGCGCTCGTTATGCTCGGCGTGCTTGCGGGCCTTGACCGAGATCCGGGCGAAGGTCTCCGGCTTGGTGCCGTATTTATTCTGGTATTCTATGCCGGCGCTCCCGAACAACTGGGCCGCGGGCGGGGCCGCGGTCATCGGCTGCATCTTGATCATTGTCAGGAAATAATCCTCCATCGGGTTGGGACGGTCGCTGAAGACCGCTCCGAGCGCTCCCGGGGCCATCTGCTCAAAGCCGACCGCGAGGGCGCATTCCACGATCCCGGCGCCCACCGCCTGTCTTGCCAGGAACAGGGCGTTGGACCCGGTGGAACAGTTGTTGTTGACATTGAAAATAGGGATCCCGGTCAGTCCCAGTTTATACACCACCTTCTCGCCCGCGCAACTGTCCCCATATACCCAGCCGGTATATGCCTGCTCTATTTCCTTGTATTCAATCCCGGCATCCTTGAGCGCGTCGCGGGCCGCGGTCGGGCCCATTTCCGTGTACGGGATTTTGGCCTTGGGGGTTGTAAAGGGGGTCATTCCTACGCCGATCACATTCACTCTTCTCATCGGTTTACTCCTTTGATAAAAAATTTTTGTTCCTGATGCCGTCGTTCGCCAGCAGATACCACCAACCAAAATCATTATAACAAAGATTCCAACTCCGGTCAAGCCCGGTCCGGAAGGAAAGGTATTGGGCGGGCACATACGCGACTCGCCGGAGCTATTCCAGGTTTTAAGTGAAGGGCCTGAATTAGAAGGCCGTTTTATTTCCACTTGCATCTTGGTCAAACCAGGGGGTAAAATGGCGATGATGATTGGTAATGCAGGCTGGGGTCGGTTGAATGGAATCCGGAGCAAGGCTGGAATCGGACCAGCCGTTCTTTTGATCGCGCTGTTGATTCTTGGGAATGCCTGCGCGCATCTCGGGAAAAAGGAAAACCCGTCTAAAGTAACGCATCAGGCGTCTTCGGTCAGGTTCACCGGGTACACCACCACGGTTGAGATCAAGGGCGATCCGGAAGCAGTCAGCAAATATCTGCTCCAGCCGAAGAATTTTCTCGGATACCAACAGGGCAATCTTAGATTCAGCATCAAATCCCCCAAGGTGATGGAGCAGGCCGGCGACACCATCGGATACACCATCACCTACTCCGGGATCAAGATGCCGATGATAGCGATCCTGGCCAAATACAAGCCGGGCGAGGAAATCTGGTATTTTTTCGGGGGACCCCGCGGGGTGATTTCCGACCTCCGACTCTACCTCCGGCCCTTTGAGAACGGCACCAAGGTCACGCTCAAGTATGAGAATGAAGACTTAAGCCCGGGCCTGCAGGAAGTCCAGGAATCCCTGAACCTCCGAGAGGTGATGGCCGCGGCCTTTGAGCAGGCGGTCGCCAACGGCCAGAAATATTTTGATCCCTCGCTGGACCCGGCCCGGCTTTTGAAGGAAGGCATTCGCGGCGAATTCTACGAGCCTTTTTATGACGCCTATTTGGAAACCGTATGGATTGACGCTCCGCCGGAGAAAGTTTTCAACTATCTCAACGGACCCGCGCTCAAGAAGTATCAGGTTGAATATGGCGCCTCGTTCGGCAAGGTCTTGTTCCGGAAGGACCGGGGGCCGATCCCGGCGAGGATGAACGCCGGCGGAATGGAGTATGAGTTCCTGGGCTTTCCCGGCCAGTCAAGCTATGGCGCCGGGAAAAGGGGGTATCATTCAACCGCGTACCTGGTCTCGGGATCAGGCAGTTACATCTCCAAGTTCCAGGCCACGGTGAAGCGGTCCGGCCGCGGGAGCGAGTTGACCATCAATTATGAAATCAGTTCCAGCCGGGTCGTCTCCAACGAGCTTTATAATTTGGCCATGCTGGAAACCGAGTTGCCCAAGACCCTGGAAAAATTCTTGAGCGATCTCAAGCAAGACCTGGAAGGCGCAAAATGAAAACCCTTGGCCGCTATTGCCTGATCATTTCAGCCGCCTTGATCCTGCTTCCCCATTTCGCGCAAGCCCGGGTCGTGCTCCTTTTGGTGTCCTCCGATGACCCCTACAATATGAAAATCGCGGCCGGCTTCAAGAAATCTTTCGGCGCGCTCTATGAGGAGCTCAACCTTTTCGGATTGGAAGACCGCTCGCGCAATCTGGGAGAAAAGCTGGTTGCGGAGCCGCCCCGCTTGATGGTGGTGATCGGGAACCTGGCCGCCAAGACCGCGAAGCAATATTGCAACGGCTGCCCGATCCTCTATGCCGCGGCCAACAACCCGGAAGTGATCAACCTGGCCGGGGCGAATGTGTTCGGCATCTCCAGCCTTCCGACTCCGGCCAAGGTAATGGAAAACCTGCGGCTGGCTTTTCCGGATATGAAAAGGGTCGGCCTGATCTATCAGCCGAAATATGTGGGAAAATATGAGGCGCAAATCCAGGCCGAGGCCGGAAAGGCCGGGCTGTCCCTCAACGCGGTCGCCATCAGCGAGACGAAAGAAATCCCCAGGGTCTTTGAGCAGATCTCCGCCAATATTGACATCCTGCTCCTGATTGAGGACCCCGGCGTGGTCAACGACGATACCCTGCCTTATCTGTTCATCAATTCCTTCAAGAAAAAAATTCCCCTGTTCGTGAGCAGCGAGGAACTCCTGAAAAAATGCGGCATGGCCGGGTACGGCCACGACCCGGAACAACTGGGAGGCGAGCTGGCAAATATGGCCTCCGAGATCCTGGCCGAGAAAAATCCCCCCAATCATATCAAAACCGCCTCCGGCAACCTGGTGCTCAATAAAAAAATCGCCCAGATGTATAACTATAACTTCTCGGCCCCGGTCAATGCCAAGGGAATAACCATTCAATAATAGATCCATTACGAGCGCGCTGACGCGCCCCGAATTAGCTGAAGGAGGATTAAGATGCGTAAACTGACGGTCATTATGTTGAGCCTGATATTATTGGCGGGATGGGGAGCCTGCAAAAAATCGCAGGAGCAGGCGGGTCAGCCTAAAAAGATCACGATCGCGGTTATTCCCAAAGGGGCTACTCACGAATACTGGAAGTCCATCCACGCGGGCGCGGTCAAGGCCTCGCAGGAATTGCAGGTGGACATTATCTGGAAGGGACCGCTCAAGGAAGAAGACCGGGAGGGTCAGGTGAAGATGGTTGAGGATTTCATCGCGCATAATGTTTCCGGGATGGTGCTGGCCCCGCTGGACGATGTTGCGCTCCGGGAGCCGGTGAGCAATGCGGCCCGGAGCGGGATCCCGGTGGTGATTATAGATTCCCCGCTCCAGAGCCGGGATTCCCTTTCCTTTATCGCAACCGATAATTATAAAGGCGGCCGGATGGCGGGCGAATATCTTTGCCAACTTTTAAATGGCAAGGGCAGGGTGATTATGCTCCGGTGTCATATCGGATCGGCCAGCACTATGGAGCGGGAGCGGGGCTGGCAGGACGCGATCAAGGCTTGCCCGGGGATAGAGGTGGCTAGCGATAATCAGTATGGAGGGGCATCCACCGAAACCGCGTTCCAGGCCGGCGAGAACCTGCTCTCCCGCCTGACCGCGCCCGACGGCTCCCTTTCCATTGACGGTATTTTCTGTTCCAACGAATCCACATCTTTCGGAATGCTGCGCGCCTTGCAGGAAGGAGGCTGGGCGGGCAAGGTCAAGTTCGTCGGTTTTGACAGCTCCCCCAAACTGATAGAGGCGCTCCAGTCCGGACAGATCAACGGCCTGATCCTGCAGAACCCGTTCCAGATGGGATACCTGGGGGTCAAGACCGTTGTCGCATATTTGAACCATCAGCCTTATGAGAAAAGAGTGGATACCGGAGAAACCCTGGTCACCAAAGAAAATATGGACCAGCCGGAAATAAAAGAAATCCTCTATCCGGATTTGAAGAAATGGTTGAATGAGTGATCTGTTGCAGGGGCTATTGCATATGCCCAAAAATTTAAATTCAATTATCACCGCAGAGGCACAGAGTCCGCAGAGAATTTTGTGCTTTTAATGTGCGAGCGCCTTCAGGCGCGATTCAATCTTCACCGCAAAGGACGCAAAGAGCGCAAAGAATTCAGTGTACGGGCTTTCCGGCCTGTCCTGCGTAGCCTCCTGTCCTCCGAAGCTTTAGCGAAGGATGATGGCAGAGCAGGATGGAAAGCCCCTGACGCAGAAAATTCATTCCTTCTTTATTCGGAAAACGCAAAACTCAAGGTCTGAACCCGCCGCCTAAAATTCACCATCAGAGGGGCTCGCGGCTGATCCCCTCCTGAATTTCATTTGAAAAAGCGGTGATACTGATTTATAATTGAACCTGGAGGCCCTGATGAAAGAAAAGAAAAAGCAAATGCGATTTTACTCCTTCCAAATCGTGATTGAGAAGGAGCCGGAAGATGAGGGATATTTCGCTTACAGCCCGAATTTGCCCGGCTGTTTCAGCAACGGCAAGACCATTGAAGAGGCTAAGAAGAATATCCGGATCGCCATTGAACAGCATCTCGCTTCCTTGCTGGACCATTCCCGGCCCATTCCCCAGAATGACCGCATGGTTCATACCGAAGAATTATCCGTGGGAATCCCGGAATGACCAGAATGCCTCAGGTCTCCGCGCGGGAATTGGCGCGGTTCCTGAAGTCTCAAGGATTTGCGGAAGATCGGTTGCACTACCGACTGGCCTCTGCCTTTCTGCCGTTAACTTTAAACTTTAGACCTGACCCCGCCTGCTCTTAATTTGCCCGGCTGTTTCAGCAACGGCAAGACCATTGAAGAGGCTAAGAAGAATATCCGGATCGCCATTGAACAGCATCTCGCTTCCTTGCTGGGCCATTCCCGGCCCATTCCCCAGAATGACCGCATGGTTCATACCGAAGAATTGTCCGTGGGAATCCCGGAATGACCAGAATGCCTCAGGTATCCGCGCGGGAATTGGCGCGGTTTCTGAAGTCTCAAGGATTTGCGGAAGATCGGCAATCCGGAAGCCATTTAACGCTCTGGAACGAAGAAAAACAAATTTCCGTTACCATTCCCATTCACACCGGATGCGATCTTGGCCGCGGCTTGGCGGTCAAGATTCTCAAGGACGCCGGCTTTACTGTGGAGGACTATCTCAATTTAAGATAATAATTTTAAAAGGCCCCAGGGCTCAAACATTCAGGTCGCCAGCTTGGGGGGCAGGCGCTCCTGTAGGGGGCCAGACACTCTTGTCTGGCAGAATTAAATCTCACCGCAAAGATCGCAAAGTCCGCTAAGGAAATCTGGGGGCGCAGACACACTTGCCTGCGTGTACGGGCTTTCCGGCCTGTTCTGCGTAGCCTTAGCGAAGCAGGATGGAAAGCCCTTAATTCAATTTCCACCGACGAGTGCCAGAGATTACAGAGAATTAGTGCTTTTTTCCCTTTTACTTGCCCAATGTCCCTGTGTCAAGGTTTGACCCCGGAAGTTCATTGAGTGCATTCTAATTTTATAATGTTTCCAGATTGGTTTATTGACATAATTATTGCTTTATTATAAGTTCTAAAAGCTACATATGCTGTAAATCTATCGCAAGTCATTATAGAATTTACCTTGTGAATACAATTTATCACCGGGATGTCGGGTTCATAATAATGTTTCCCTTTCCAGTTTCTCCTGGAAAAAATATAGGTCGGATGATTTATATCATCGTCAATAGCAATAGCGTAGTGTGCTAATGCATAAATAGGAATATTTTTAGATTCATCAAGTATATGAGGGCTATAGCATCCATTAGTAGCCTTATATTTAGCTTCTTCTGAGTATATCAATTTTAATAAGGTTATAGCCCACCGTTTTGAGTTCTCATTAGAAATATAGATTTCTGAACTCAAAAATAATATAATAAATATTGCTAGGAGCAATGTTATGATAAATATAATTTTTTTAATCATGATATTTTCCGTCACCATGGCAAACAAGCTCGCCAATAAGGATTATACCACTTATGATAGTCCTTATAATCAATACTTGTGCAATCGACATTAGCTCGGCTATTATTAAGAATGTTAGACCATCGGGGTCAAACCTAGACATCCTCCTTCGCCAAGGCTACGAAGGACAAACCGGAAAGCCCGTACACGCAGAATGATTAGAGCCTCA
>CAIYYW010000207.1 GCA_903930515.1 uncultured delta proteobacterium
CGGAGCCGGCTCCGGCCAAGGTGGGCTTGAAAATCCTTCCGCTAACAACGCCGGTCTGGATCCCGGTGCCGCCTCCTTCGGGATCTTCCAAGCCGGGCACCAGGGGAACGGCCCGGATATATAACGGGGGACTAGTGGTTCCTTCAAAACACTCCGCCTGGATGATACCGGGGGAGACCATTCTCGCCGGGCCCCGGATGTCCAGGCGATAAAGATTGGTCAGGTCGGTGTAGGTTGCCTGGCCGACCTGCTTCCCAATCACCTGATAGTTCATTCTTTCACAAGCCTTGATGTTGAAGTTCTGGGGCAGGATCATTACCGACCGGGGGTCCACCGTTAGCGAGCTGACATTCACCTGATAGGTTCCCCAAATTCTCGGCAGAAAACGGCTGGCCGGATTGATATTTTCGGGCATATAGACAACCGCCAGGTTATATGGGGAAGGCGTGCCGTTATAAGTCAGGAGAGTGCCGTGGTAACGGCCGTCCCCGAACGGGACAATCGGGCTCACCTGCACATCCGGCTCTCCCGCGGAAACCGCGACAATCAGATCGGCGATATAAGCGGCGTCACGCGCTTCCTCCTCGTCCATACTGGCGCGCCAACGGATAATAAAGGTGTCGGTGAGCGAGAACCTGGGGTCGTTATGAAGGGCGATTTTATGATGGGTCCAGCCATGGTCCACGCCGTCAAAATCCCAGACCGGCACCCAGGTCTTGCCGCCGTCGTCGCTCACCTCGCAAACGAATTCCTGCCTGGGAGCGGTCTGCGAAGTATCGGCCATATCAACGGTTTTGGAAAAGAAGGATACATACGCGTATTTATAAGAGCCGAGTTTCAAACTTCTTTCCACCATATAATTTCTTACCTCACCCAAGAACGAGGAAGTCCTTCCCAGGAACAGATAGCGGCAGTAACCGCCCAGTTCCACCGGGCAGGCTGGCTGACCCTCTCCTGCTTTGATCACGATCCCGGGGTTCGGCCCCATTGGATTGACCAGTTGGTCATCGCGGAGGACTCCGGATTCCAACACATCATTCGCGCCGGGGTTGACGCATTTAAAGTAAGGGTCTCCCTTTCCAGAGGGGATTAACTGGAAATCATCTGCAGCCGCGGTGGTTTGGCAAACCCCGTTTAATCCGGTGTTGATAATGCCGCCGCTAGACTGGTCATCCCCGCCCGGGGTGGTGTTAAGGACCTTGTTGGGTCCGGGCCAGATTGCCTGGGTATAGGGCCGGCCTTGGTTTAAATAGGCGTTGGAATAGTATGCGTCATCACCTGCGAGATTGGAGTCGCAAACGCCGTCCCGGCCGGCATCGGTGTAAGCGGCATAATCCACGCACACCATCGGGCTGTCGCAATAGGGCGGGGTATCCTCCCGGTTTTGCGAGAAATCCGCGTGAAACAACCAATCAAAACCGGTTACGGTCAGATTGTCAATCCAAAAAGTATCCCCGGTGGCGATCAGAAACTCAAACTTTAGATATAGTTTGCTTCCCATAACCAGGAAATAATTAGTCAGTTGAAACTCGTCCCAAAGCCAGGCGTTTGCCTGAGATAGCAATTCCGCGCCGTGATAGGCTTTTAATACTTTCCAGGAATAATTCTGATCCAGGTAAGAGACGGTCATCGAGCTGTCGTCATAATTCCCGGTGCCTTCATGATATCTCCATTGGAAAGACATTTTGGTCTGGCCGGTGTCCCATACCATCGGGTCAACAGTTATTTGCTGGTAACCGCTGGCAATGGCCTTGAGCGCGGAGGCTTCAAACCATCCTCCGCTGCTGCGATCAATGATGCATCCGCTCCCGGAGTCGGGTTTAAAGATGGAGAAATTTTCGTAATAATAACCTTTGCCCGGCTCGCTGGAAAGATTGAGCATTCCGCCATTGTTGAGATTGCGGCTGGAGTAGAGCTTGAACCGGTCCGCAAAGCCGTTGACTGGATTGGAGTACCGGTCGGTGATGACAAAATCAACGCCCATCGGCTCGCCCACATATTGAGTCCCGTAAGAAATCCAGGAGATGATGTAAGGGACTGCCTCTTCCGCAACCGGGGTTTTTACGGTCATCACGGCTTGGAGGGTTGCGGTTATGCCTTTGGAGGAGTCGGGGTTGACCCTAACCTCAATTATGGTCTCGTCGTCCAAATCCATATGGAGCATTCCGCCCACCGATCCCTTGGGGGCGTTTCCCAGGGAAAGGAACTTATCTGCGGGTTGCCCTTGGATGGTGGTATAATAATTATTATTGTATCTGAACCTTCCCCTCCCGCTGTGAACGGTAAAATATGGCGCGATCCCGGATTTGGGGTTGCCGAATTCGTCTTCCACCCGCACTAACACCTGGATATCGCCGGCCTTGGCCAGATATGCCGGGGAAATTTGTGGGGTAACCCATTTGATGGTTACTGGCCGGCTCTTGGGCTGGTAATTGTTCTGGAGGATGCTCCCGGTCTGCTTGGCCAAATCAATGACGCCGTCATCGCCGACGATAGAGGTAATGAGCTTGCCATTGCTTCCGGGCCCGACGCAAATCTGGTCCGGCACTCCGTTTCCGGCCGGGACTTGCTGGAGGTCGTCTCCGGATGCGGTGGTCTGTGCGAGGCCGTTTGCTCCTGCGGTTATGAACATCCCGTAGGTGGTGTCATCCCCGCCTGGGGTGGAGTTCAGAACATTATTGGGGCCGGGCGTGATGATCGTTCCGTAAGGAAAGCCGGAGTTGAGGGGGATCTGTTGAACATCATCCCCGGTCGCGCTGCTATTGCAAATGCCGTTGGCGCCGGTGGTGATAAACCGGGTGGGCCGGGCCGCGGCTTCGGAGACTCCGAGGTCGTAAATATTGATCCGGGCGTGTCCTCGGAAGTCCATCTGAACCCCGCCGAGCTTGACCTGGTCAACTCCTCCCACATTGAGCCTGGCTTTGTTCACCAGGTCTTTGAGGTAGTCAACATCTCCTTCTCCGAAAACCCAGTCCGCGTCGGCATCCAGGTATTGCTCCAGGAAGTAAGAGTTTTCCGTGTAAGCCGTGGAATAGACGGTGGCGTTCAGGAGGGTTGGGGTATAGTGGTTGCCGCGGCAATCACGCAAATCCGGAGAATAGGTGGAGGTGGCGATCGAGACAATGGTGGATTCTCCCAGGGGCGCACCGGACTTGAGCCTGAAGTAAACGGTTGAAAGCGTGTGCGCGGGAGTGGTGAAATAAGAGCAACTTCCCGGAGAATGAATGTTGGTGTCCGAGATGGTGAGAAAGTGAAGGGAGGCGTTGGTCCGTTCATTCATAATCGGGCTGTTAAACTCGGCATCATTCCCGGCGGTGGCGCGGGTAGGTTCCAGCAGGTTGGAGTCATAAACTAGTTCCAGATAAATGAATCCCACCGGACTGATGTTAGTGAACGATACATTCACATTCACCGGGAATTCCGACCCGGGGGCAACATTATATACGGGCGCTCCCAGCGAAACCGTCTGCGCCTGCGCCAGGGCTGCCAGAGAAAAACCCAGGATTACCAAAGCCAGCCGCGTCGCTTTTCCCACTGCGTTATTATTCATAAAGCCCTCCTTGATAGAATCCCGAGTTTTAGGATTTAACTTCCGCGCCCTGATCCGCCTTTGCAGCGGATTCCCCTTTGGGGCTCTTGTTCCATCCTCTTAAGTTTAGCATACTCTTGCATTAAATGAAACAATAGACGCTCCGGAATCATCAATTTCTGGCCGGGGGGTTTCTAAAGCCGGTTTCCCGGGCAGGAGGAAGCGGCACAGCTTTGATAATCAATGGGTTTCGCAGGGGCCGGAAAAGGGGGAAAGCGCGGATTTTGAGGTTTGATTATTGGTATGATATACTACCGCCGGGGTTAAAAATGGAAGTAAAAATTTTTCGGAGTAAGCACGAGTTAGGGGAAGCCGCGGGGAAGGACGGCGGGAAATTTATCCGGGAGGCGATTGGGAAAAAAGGCAAGGCCAATCTCATTCTCGCCACCGGGGTTTCGCAGTTTGAGATACTTCAGACCCTGGTCAAGGAGCCGGGGATAGACTGGGGCAAGGTGGTTTGCTTTCACCTGGACGAATACATCGGCCTGGCCGAGACCCATCCGGCGTCTTTTCGCAAATATCTGAAAGAGCGTTTCGCGCAATATGTCCCGGTCCGGGAGTTTCATTATTTAAACGGGGAAATTGACGAAGAGGCTGAATGCAAAAGGGTTGGAGAGTTGATCCGGAAAGCTCCGATCGATGTTGCGTTAGTGGGAATCGGCGAGAACGGTCATCTGGCGTTCAACGATCCGCCGGCTGATTTTGAAACCGAAGATCCTTATATCGTTGTGAACCTTGATGAAACCTGCCGGAAACAGCAATTGGGGGAGGGCTGGTTCAAGACCATCGCCGATGTCCCCAGGCAGGCGATTTCCATGAGCATCCGGCAGGTGATGAAATCCAAAGTCATCATCTGCGCCTGCCCGGACGGCCGCAAGGCCAAGGCGGTCAAAACCTGCCTGGAAGGCCCGGTCAGCAATCTGGCGCCTTCGTCCATTTTGCAGGAGCACCGGAAGGCGATTATTTATCTGGACCGGGAATCATCCGCTCTGCTGACCAAATATAAATAGTTAAGAAGGGGGAACCGAATGCAAACCGCGGATATTGTCGCGCTGGTTGTCTATCTCGGGGTCCTGGTCGTGATCGGCTTCTGGATGTCGCGCAAGGTTAAGTCCATGGAAGAGTTCGTGCTGCCCAGGAGGTTCGGAAAAATCCTGATGATCACCTTCTCCTTCGGGACCGGCACCCACGCCGACGAGGCCGTGGGGGTATCCTCCAAATCGTTCACCAACGGCGTTTCCGGAATCTGGTATCAGTGGCTCTACCTTTTCTGCACCCCCTTTTACTGGGTGATCGCTCCGATTATGAAGCGGTTCCGCGCCCTGACCACCGCGGACATCTACGAGGCTCGTTACGGAAAAAGCGTGGCCTACCTTTATACCCTGGTCGGGATATTGATTTTGATCGTGGATATGGGGACCATCCTCAAGGCCTTTGGCGCCGTGGTTCAAGGGTCCACCGGGATCTCGGCCAACCTCGCCATCGGCTTGGTGGTGTTCGTGTTCGTGATCTACAGCGTTGCCGGAGGACTGGCCGCGGGGATCATCACCGATTTCATCCAGGGAATCCTGACCGTGATCTTTTCCTTCATTCTGCTCCCGTTCGTGCTCCGGGCCGTGGGCGGAATAAGCGGACTGCATCAGAGCATCTCTGACCCGAAACTATGGTCCATGGTCGCGCCCGGGGACATCGGCGTGTTTTATATCGCGATGCTCTCGGTGATGGGGTTGATCGGGATCGTGACCCAGCCGCATATTATGGCCAATTGCTCGGCCGGCCGGACCGAGATGGACGGGCGGGTCGGGTTTATGGGCGGCAATATGGTCAAGCGCATCTGCACCATGGCCTGGTGCCTGGTCGGGTTCGCGGCCATCGCATATTTCGCCGGAAAAGAGATCATCCCCGACCAGGTCTGGGGACATATTGCCAAAGACTTCCTGAGCAAGGCCGCTCCCGGCCTGCTCGGGATTTTTCTCGCGACCCTGCTCGCCTCCCTCCAGAGTATGGCCAACGCCGTGATGATCTGTTCGTCCGGATTGTTCACCGAAAATATCTATAAAAAATTTGCCGCGGGAAAATCCCCCAAGCATTACCTGTTGGTGGCGCGGATTTCCTCGGTGGTCACCGTGGCCTGCGCGTTGGTGTTCGCCTACCGGGTGGAAGGGGTGGTAAAGGGACTGGAGATTTTCTGGGTGGTCGGACTTTTGCTCGGGGTCGCCTTCTGGATGGGGCTGTTCTGGCGGAAGACCACGACCGCCGGGGCCTGGGCGTCATTTTTCGGAGTGGCCGCGAGTTGGTGGCTGAGCCGGCAGCAATTTTTCATCAACGCCGTTGCGGGTCTGCCGGCTTCCAGCGCGCTCCGGTTCGTGATGGAAGGCAAAGCCGGACCGCATATATATCTGCCCTGGTCCATAGTATTTTTCGTCGTCTGCGGCCTGACCCTGGGGATCATTGTGAGCCTGCTCACAAAAGCGGTGGACGAGAAAAAGCTGGAAAAATATTATCAACTGATCCATACCCCTTGCCGGGACGGGGAACAGGTGGTCACGCCCTGCACCTTGCCCGAAGATCATCTGCCCACACTCAAGCGCCGGTCCATCCCCTGGCTCGGCATTGAAATCCCCAACCTCACCCTGACCGACCTCTGGGGATTCCTCGCCGGATGGGCCTATGTCTTCACCCTGATCGGGGTTTTCTACTGGATTATCACCTGGGGCAGATGAATCCCGGCAAGTGGAAGGTGAAGATCGGGGCCAGAAAAAACTTTGTTCTGGCCGAGGCTTTGCGGTAAAAAGGGATAAGGGAATTAGTGACCATCAGGATTAAGAGAATTTTTTTAAGCCCGGAGGCCCGCCGCGACCAGAGGGCCGAAGGGATCATCCAACGGTTCCATCCCGGAGAGATCATTGAAGTGAACGATGTCCTGGCTGCGAATCAATTTTTGGAGCAATTCCACGACCCGATCGCCGAGGGCAAGCAGAGCCTTTGGCTCGGGAAATTCGCCGGAACATTTTTCGAGCCTTGCCCGTGCACGCGCGATTATTTCCGGTGCGGATACTGGATTTTAAGCCCGGTGGCCGGGTGCCCGCTTGATTGCAGCTACTGCATCCTGCAAAGCTACCTTACCGCCTATCCGATCCAGGTCTATCTCAATTTTGAGGATTTGTTCGCGGAGGTTAAAAAATTTGAAAAAGCGCATCCCGGGAAAAAGATCAGACTGGGCACCGGAGAGTTGGCGGACAGCCTGGCTTTGGAGCCGGAATTAGGTTATGCCCGGAGCCTGATTGAATTTTTTTCGGAACACAAGAATTGTGCCTTTGAGCTGAAAACCAAATCAGCGCGATGCGATTGGCTGCTTGAGCTTGGTCCTCAAAAAAACACCGTGGTTAGCTGGTCCGTGAATCCGGCGCCTGCGGTGGAACAAGAGGAAAAAGGAGCCGCGGGGATTGAAGACCGTCTGAACGCGGCCAGGGAATTGTCCGAACAGGGCTGGAGGGTCGGGTTTCATTTTGACCCGATCCTGCCGGAGTATGGCGAGCCGGCATATCTGGACTTGGTGGAGCAAATTTTTAAGCAGGTCAAGGCGGAGAAAATTTCCTGGATCAGCTTAGGGATGCTCCGCTTTCCGCCCAAGCTCAAGCCCATCATCAAGGGCCGTCATCCCGACTCAAGAATCCTCTGCGGAGAAATGTTCCCGGGACAGGATCGCAAACTCCGTTACCTCCGGCCGATCCGCGAGAAATTCTATTCCGCTTTAATCCGCCGCATCCGCGAGCACGATCCGAACGCGCTCATTTATTTATGTATGGAATCCGAATCGCTCTGCGAGAAATTGCTCGGCGCCCTCCCGCCCCTGATCCGGGAAAAACTGGCGCAGTGAATCAATTTTTAGCGTCCAGCCCAATGATCGGCTTGAAGACATCTTCATCCGCCCGAATTTCCATCGCCTTTACGGCATTGCTCCGGCTTCTTCCGCCGCGGTGACCGCGGCCAAAGCGTCCGTCTGCTGCTGATTTTTCCCTGACTGCCAGCTCCCGGCTGCGGGCTGCTGATTTTCAAGCCGGAACAAATTCTTTTTCGCGGACCTGGATCAACTGGATCGCCTCGGTCGGGCTTAATTTTATCTTTGCCGGTAAGCTTCTCTTCGGTGAACCAGATGGTAGATGGCCACCAATTTGTTTTTATCATCAATGGTATAAAACACCCGATAATCTCCAACCCGGAGCCGGTATTCATCATCAGCGCCCTTTATTTTTTTTGATTGGACCGGACGCGGATTTTTCTCCAGTGCGAGAATTTTTCCCACCAGCCAGGGGATTAACTTGCGGTCTATTTTGCGGATATCCTTATCAAAGGAGCGGGCGAAAACCAGTTCATAAGAGACTGTCATCCTTCAAGCCTTTCAAAAATTCGGTTTTACTGAGCGTCCGCTCTCCCTTTCTTTCCTTGATTTTTTGATGCCCGTAAAGGTCCTCCAGCAATTCCTTCAAAACTTTGCGATGAAGGGAAAGATCAATTACAACCGCTTTTTTATTACCCCGCTCATCTACCACGAAGCCCACGCCTTTTAATCCGGTGGAACCCGAGGCGCCTGATTTTTGCTTGTTCATAAATATTATTATTGAGGGTTATGCGTTCATTGTCAAATATCATCCGGCTCTGATGAACAGGCCGGCTGCGGGCTGCTGACTTTCAAGCCGGGACAAATTCTTTTTCGCGGACCTGGATCAACTGGATCGCCTCGGTCGGGCATTTGATCGCGCAGAGACCGCAGCCCATGCATTTTTCCGGCTGAATTACGGCGACGGATTTTCCATTCAGATCCTTCATCTCAATCGCCTTGAACCAGCAGCGGTCAAGACAGATCTCGCATCCGTTGCAATCTTCTTTAACCACCTGGGCCTGGAACCGGCTGGGATCACACAGTTTCCTGCCTTCCTTGATCAAAAGCGGCAGGAATATACAGCAATCTCCGCAGCAATTGCAGATATAAGTGAACTCGCTCGCCTTGTTCATCGTGACATGAACCAATCCGGATTCCTCGGCCTGCTTCAGAATCTTCCGCGCCTCGTCCTTGCCGATCTCTCTCCCGGTGCCGCGCTCAATCGTGTAATCCGCGGCCTTTCCCACTTGAAGGCAGACCTCCACCGGCTTGTCGCACTTGTGCGCGGTCATCCGGCAGGTGCATTTGGTCAGCGCCACCCGAGAGGCCTTATCCAGGATCTCGTTCACGCTTTCAAAAGAGAGAACCTGGTTCCGGGCGGGAACGGTTTTCTCAATCGGGATCACCCGGGTGAAGGGCTTGGGCAGGAATTTTTCCACAAACACGGTATAGGCCGGCCATTCCTCTTCCATATATCTCTGCCAGAGGTCCAGGAATTTCTGACTGGCCTCGGGCCAGAGGATGGACGCGTCATGGAACTGGCCGAGGTCGCGGCAGAGCCGGTATTTGATCCCGTCCGGTTTTTTGGACTTGAACACCAGGCCCTTCTTGAACAACCGGTTCAGATGCTCCTCCAACGCCTTCTCCTCCAGGCCGGTCCGGGCTTTCAACTCCGCCGCGGTGCCCGGAAGCGCGAGCAGAAGCTCGGCGTCCTTTTCGTCCGCGATCATCGCGAACAGTTCCGGGACCAGCTTGGAACCCGGGCAGAGGATTTTCTCCGCCAGTTTCCGATAGTTTTCTTTTCCCATTTGCCCTCCTATTTCCAACTAAGATCCAGCACGGCATAAGGAATGGGCAGATCCCAGTTATGATCCACCGTGACCACCCTGACCTCTTTGCCCCCGGCCAGCTCCACCAGCCGCTCGAACATTCCCATACTCTGATACGAATAGACCTCAAATTCCTTGAGCGGATGGCCCAGCCGGATGATGACCTGAGAATGATTGGGCCCCAGGTCCTTGAATTCAATCGTCTGAAAAGCGGGGTCCGGGAACTTGAACAACTGCCTGCGGAACAGCGCGAACCGCTGCAATGTCTGCATCGGTTCCTGCTCCTCAACCAAGTTCTGATAAACCGTCTTGATCATATCGTCCATCGCGAACCTTCCCCAGGTCCGCGCGTTCTCCAGCTTCTCCCGGCCGATCTCCTTGAAAATCGCGAGCTCGGCCCGCTCGTAGGTGTCGAGCGGATACCAACTGCTGGGCAGAATCTGGCTGTGAACAATCTCCAGGTCCCGCTCGGTCAAATATTTGGTCCAGTCCCGATCCTTGTTCGCCCGGATCAGACGCGCAACCTCCAGGAGCAGGCTTCCCTTCACTTCCGACATTCAATCCTCCCAGCCCGGATTGATCTCCGGGCAAAAATATATTTGCACACCAACCCCGCCCGGTCAAATCCCGGGAGAAATAAATCAGGCGGAATGTTTTGGCCGGATTCTACATCTAATATTGACAAACCGGGCCGGGGGAGGACAAAGGCCGGTTGCCGGGCAAGCCGCCGGAGAGACCGCCCCGATTGATCTTGACAAGAACGACCGGGTGCGATAGATTGATAACAAGCAAGGAGCGAGGTGGATGGTTTACCGGATTGAGCGAAATTTTCAGGGGTTGCTGGAACACGCCCTGGGCGAAGACCGGATTTGCGAGCCGGCTGTGGATATCTATGAGGCTAAAAACAGCCTGATTATTGAAGTGGAACTGCCCGGGGTCAACAAGGAAGATTTGGAGCTTTACATCATCACGGATCGGCTCTATATCCGCGCGCAACGATCCCAGGAATCCGACCAAGAAAAAGGGCGGAGCCGTTCTTTTTTGTGCCTGGAGCGCGAGTGCGGGCAGTATTACCGCGAGATCGAGATCGCGGTTCCGTGCAAGACTTCTTTGGGCAAGGCCCGTCTGGAAAACGGGATTTTGACGGTGGAGTTTGAAAAGGTGGAAGACCGTCGCGGTCAGCGCCGCGATCTGAAAGTGGAATAAAATTTTCAAAGGAGCAAAGATAAAGTAACGATGGGGAACGAAGAAACCAAAGGCAAGCCGGGCCCGCCGGCTTCTATTCCCGGGGCGCAGGAGCCCAAGGACCAGGCCGGAACCCCGGAGCAGGGCTTTAAGATTCCGGAAATCCTGCCGGTGCTGCCGCTCCGGGATGTGGTGATCTTTCCGTTTATGATCATCCCGCTTTATGTGGGCCGCGAGAATTCCATCGCCGCCGTCAACGAGGCCCTGAGCAAGGACCGGATGATCTTCCTGACCGCACAGAAGAGTCCGACCGACGAAAATATCGGCCCGGAAGGGTTGTACAGCGTGGGCACCGCGGGGACCATTATGAGGATGCTCCGTCTTCCGGACGAGCGCCTGAAGATTCTGGTCCAGGGCTTGAGCCGGGCGCGGACCAAGGAGTACCTGAAGAAGGAGCCTTTTACCCAAGCCCGGATCGAGCTGTTGCCCGAGTTGCCCTCCAAGGAAATGTCGGTGGAGATCGAGGCCCTGATGCGCACGATCAAGGAAAACCTGGAGAAGATGATGCAGATGGGCCGGATGGTCTCGCCGGATTTGTTTATGGTCCTGGAAAGTTTGCAGGACCCCGGCCGGTTCGCCGACCTGGTGGCCGCCAATATCGGCTTGCCCGTGGAAGACGCTCAGAAGCTTTTGGAGCTTCTGGATCAGGTCGGGCGGCTGAAGAAGCTTAATGAAGTGTTGGCCAAGGAGATGCAGCTTCTGGAAATCCAGGCCCGGATCCAGAACCAGGCCAAGGAAGAGATGGGGAAAACCCAGCGGGAATATTTCCTCCGAGAACAGCTCCGGGCGATCCAGAAGGAACTGGGGGATGTGGAC
>CAIYYW010000208.1 GCA_903930515.1 uncultured delta proteobacterium
AGGTCTCGGCATCAATCTCAAGTTCCTGACCTTCCCCGACATGGCACGATCGCTCGCGCTCACCCCTCCCTTTCCGGAATCCGCCCCGGAAGCCGGAGATTTTTTGAAACTGGTCCTGGCGACAAATTTGCTCCAGGACCTCAACCCGGGCCATTATTTTTATCAGGTCCGGGAAGCCTCCGGCCTGATCCGGAGCATTATCGCCGAGCATCGGGATTTGCAGGACGGCCTGATCATCGGCGAACAATGGGACCTGCTCAAGGACGATCTCAAATCCGGGAACCATTCCCGCAAATTGAGTTCCCTGTTTGAAATTTTCGGACAACTGGAGCAACGGCTCAAACCATACGGGCAGGACGGAAAAATGTTCCAGACCGCGACCGAGCGGGCGGGAAAATTCTCCCAGGTCTTCGGAACCAACCGGCTTTTCCTTTACGGCTTTTACGATTTCACCGCGGTCCAGCGCCAATTGGTCCGGGCGGTTTCCCAAAGCGCGGGGATCGCCGCTTTGATGGTCCAGCCGAAAAACAACGGGCTTTTGGCCGGGTACGGCCGGGAAGTCTTGAACTTTTATCAGAGAGATCTTGGGCTGGAAACCGAAGAGATCTTTTCGCAATCCGACTCCACAAATTTATCCCGTTTAAAAAAATCGCTCTCGCTGGACCAACGCGTGGAGATGAAGGCCGATCAGAGTTTGGCGGTGGTGTTCGCGCCGGGCATTGACCGGGAGGCGTTGGAAATTTGCCGGGAGATTATGCGGCTGGTCCAAAAGGAAAACCTCCGCTTTGACGAGATCGGAATCCTGGTCCGGGACTATGCCGCTTACGGAAGAATTTTGCGGGAGACCCTGGAGCTTCACGGGATTCCCTTTTACCTGGCCCCCAAAAAACCGCTTTCGGATTTCAGCTCGGTTCGCGCTTTACTCAACCTGTTCCAGATCCCGGAGCGGGAATATTCGCGCCGGAGCCTGATCGGTTTCCTGTCCGGGCACGCGGTGAAAAAGGGGGATGACGGAGCGGCTCCGGAGCTGGCCGGGTTGTTTGACATCGTCACCCGCGAGGCCTTGATCGTCAAGGGCAAGGACGAATGGAAAGGGCGGCTGGATCAGTATCTCGCCACGATGAAAAAGGGGCTGGAGCGGGCGAAAACCGGGAAGGGTTCTTCGGAAGAGGACGCTGAAAAGTTGGAGCGGAAACAACGGCTGATTGAGAAAAAGATTCAGGCTGCGGAAAAATTGAGGGAAATTTCGGCCGGGTTGATCTCGGAGCTGGAAGGGTTGAAGGCGCAAAAGAGTTTTCCATCTTTGTCCGACCTCGGCCGGAAGCTTTGCGATAAATACCTGGACCTGGGCTTTGAGGGCGAGGCCGGACTGAAAGAGCAGGTCGTAAAAATATTCCGGGAGATCGCCGGGTTGGATCAGGCCGGGGTTGCCGCTGACTATCAGACCTTCCTGACCCTGGTCCAGGCGGGGGTGGCCGGAGCGGGCGTGGATTACGGAAAATTCCAACAGGGCGGGGTTTGCGTGACCGACCTGATGGCCGCAAGGGGAGTGAGGTTCAAGGCCGTGATCATCCCCGGCCTTTGCGAAGGCAGTTTCCCGCTAAGGCTTTCCGAAAACCCCCTGCTCGCGGACGACGACCGGAGGTGGGTCAACGGTCTTTGCAAAAAAGCCGGCCTTCCCGGATACCTGTCGGAAAAAAGGAAGCTGCCGCAGGAAGAAAGACTGCTGTTCTACCTGGCCTGCGGTCAGGCGGACGAGTTTTTGATCCTGACTTCCCCCTGGCTGGAACTGGAATCTAACCGGGAAAAACCTGCCAGTTACCTTTTAACCTATGCCCTGGAGCGCATGGTCCCGGAAGAGGTTGAGTTCAACCGATTGTCCAAACTCGCGGAAAAAAATGGCGGCTGGATCCGCTGGGTGGAATTGAGCGGGTTCGCGCCGGAGCAGGAAGGACTCGCGCTGAGCGCGGACGATTGGGAAGAGAATAAAATTGAGCGGGCGCAAGATTTGAAAGAACTCAGCCACCTGGCCGGAGGGGGAACCCGCCGGGCGATTGAGATTGCCGCGGAGCGCTGGCTGAAAGAGGATTTTGGATTATTCACCGGATTCCCCGGCCGGGACCAAAAATACGATTCCCGGACTTTTTCCATCATCTCCCGGAAAATTTCCCCCAGCCTGCTCCAGGATTTTTTAAGATGCCCGTTTGAATATTTCCTGAAACGGGTGCTTGAGGTGGAGGCTCTCACCGAACCGGAGTATCTCTGGCAGTTCAACCGGCTGGCCCAGGGCAATATTATCCACAAGGTCCTGGAAGGATTGTTCCGCGGGTACAAGGGCAAAGGGCCGGCCCGGACCCGCGAGCAGTTCCGGGAAGATTTGGAACAGGCCATTGCCGGGTATGGGGAGCCGTTCTTGCGGTCTGAATATCCGGCGCCGGAAAAATTGGCGCGGCTGGAATTGGAGCAGATATATTTTTATTTGCTCAAGTGGTGGCGCGAGTTGTTGCCGGACCCGGAATTCAAGGAGACGGTGACTGAGAAAAATATTTCCAACGCGCCGGTCAAGCTGGAACTGGGGGATGACCGGTGCGTGTATTTGCGCGGAAGGATAGACCGGATTGACCGGTCGCAGACCCGGGCCTGCGTCAATGATTACAAGGTGAGCAAGCGGGTTCAGCAGGGCGGGATCAGCCAGGTTCAGCTCCCTATTTATATGCTCAGCGTCTGCAACCTGTTCGGGTATCGGCCGGAAAATGTGGAAGGCCGGTTTTTGGTGATGGTCCCGGAAAAACTCGGCCAGGTGGAGGTGATCCGGAAGAGCGGGAAGAATTTGGAGCAACACCTGGGAATGGTGAGAAAACTGGTGAACCGGATCGCGGATTGGATTGAGAAGGGAGTGTTTGTGCCGGCAAGGGATGATTGCGGCGGTTGCGAATTCCGGCTCGGATGCTTCGCCACCACCGCGGTTTACCGGAAAAAGAAACGGAATCAACTGGCCGGAGAGATCAACACCTTGATTGAGGAAACAGATTTTAAGGAAGAAACCGATGGCAAATAGCGAACCAAAAGATTTCCTCCGGGAGCCGGGCCGGAATTACATCGTGGAGGCCAGCGCCGGGACCGGCAAGACCCGGAGAATCCTGGACCGGATTACTTTCCTGATTGAAGAGGGCCTGCTTTCCGAGGCCTCCGGCCTGGTCGCCATCACCTTCACGGAAAAGGCGGCCTCCGGGCTTCGCAACAAGCTCCGGCAAAAAATAGAAGAACGGATTAAGAATACCGGGGGCGAGGAAAAGGAACGGCTGAACCGGATGCTCCTGGAATTCGACCAGGCCGAAATTTCCACCATTCATTCCTTTTGCAGCCGCCTGCTCCGGCTCCGGCCGGTGGAAGCCCTGGTGGCGCCCGGGTTTGAGGTGATGGACGACTCGGAGCGGGATTTTATTTTCAACCGGGTCTGGGAAAAATGGCTGGAAGAGAGCCTGGAGACGGACCCGGATTTTTTTGAGCTGCTCAAGCTGGCCAACCTCAACTTCGACAACCTCAAGGCTCTGGCTCAAGACCTGTTTGAAAACCGCGATCTGTTCCGGGTGAATTTCCAGCTGCTCACCGAATACCGATCCGGCCTGACTTTTGAAAAGGCGGAAGCGGAAGTCCGCAAAATCAAAGAGCGGATTGAGGCCCGGGGATTGAAGGTGGATCCCCTGAAAAAGAAGGTGGATGAAATCATCGGCAACCTGGAAGCGATGGAGGGGAGCGAAAAAAATCGGCAGAGGGTCTGGTACCAGGTGGACCATAACAAGCTGCGTCAAGTGGGATGGAAAACCCCGGAATCAAATGAGCTTAAGGAACAATTCATCCGGTTGATTGATCAGATCAAGGCGGAACTGCTGGCGCGGATTTTAAAATCCCTGGCCGGTTTTTTGGGAAAACTGAAAGAGGAGAAGCGGAAACTTCAGAAGCTGGATTTCCAGGACCTATTGTTCCAGGCGCGCGACCTGCTCAAATACAGCGAGGAAGCGAGGGGTTATTTCAAGGACCGGTTCCAGTATCTGCTGGTGGACGAGTTCCAGGACACGGACCCGGCGCAGGTGGAGCTGATTTTTTTCCTGGCTGAAGAGAAGAAATCTTTTGCCCGAAGCTGGCAGGAGGTCAAGCTTAAACCCGGCAAGCTTTTCCTGGTCGGAGACCCCAAGCAGTCCATCTACCGGTTCCGGAGGGCGGACCTGGAGATTTACGATCTGGCCAAGGACCATTTGAAAGAGTCTCCGGACGGCAAGGAAGAATTCCTGGAATATAATTTCCGCTCCGACCCGAAGATCCTGGAATGGGTCAACCTCGCCTTCCGCGATTTGTTCCCAAAAGGAGGCGAGAAAGGGATTCAGCCCGAGTATCAGGACCTCTTGCCCGGAGTCCAGGAACCGCCCTTGCCGGGACTGATACCGCCGCTGACCAAGCCGGTGATCGTTTTGGAACTGGAGAAGGATGAGGTCTTGGTCAAGCCCGAAAAGAAAGGTTTCGGCATCCCCAATGTCCGGATCGTGGAGGCGCACGCGATCGCCGATTTCATCCAGGACGGCATCGGCAAAATCCAGGTCTGGGAAAAACAGGATGGAAAATTCCAGTTCCGGCCGGCAGAATACCACGACTTCGCCATCCTCTATTCCGTGCACGAACATATCCAGTGGGTAAAGGAAGAGCTAAGGATCAGGGAAATCCCATTCCAGATTGAAGCCAGCAAGGAGTTCCTGCAAAGAGACGAGATCGCCGGCCTGCGCGCGATCCTATCGGTTCTATCCAACCCCCTGGACCAGGTCGCATTGGTCGGAGCGCTCCGGTCCCTGTTCATCGGGGTCAGCGACCTTGAGCTCCTGGAATTTCACCTGAGCCAAAAAAGCTGGGAGTGGCTGGAGCAAACCCCGGACCCGCAAAAATTCCCGTCGGTGTCAGAGGGTTTCGCGTTCCTCAATAACCTTTTCCGGATGCGCGACCGCAAGAGCCTGAGCTGGATGATTGAGCAGATGATTGAAAAGAGCCGGGCGCGCAAGCTCCGGAGACTGCACCCGCAGTTCAACCAGGCGCTCCTGAACCTGGAGCGGATCAAGGCGGTCAGCCATAGCTTTGACCAGGACCCGGCCGCGGGACTGAACGGGTTCATTGAATGGATGCAAGGCCTGGAGGAAAAAGGATCGGCCGACTGGCCGGAGTTGCTCGCCTTTCAGGCCAATGACGCGGTCAACCTGATGAGCTTCCATAAAAGCAAGGGGTTGGAATGGCCGATCGTAATTATCGCCAACCTTTCCAATCGGCTCCCCGACCGATCCGAGCCCCTGATCAAAAACTGGAAGGAGGCTCAACTCGCGGTCCGGCTCGGAGACCTTCAGACCATCAATTACGAGCAGATGCAGGAGGCCGAGGCGCGTCACATCAAATGCCAGAACCTGAGGGCCTTGTATGTGGCGACCACCCGGGCCAAGCAATATCTGGTGATCCCGGACCACCGGAAAATAGAGCCGAGAAATGAAAGCGGCATTTATCTCTACCGCCTGGCCGCGGGCCTGCCCGGAAGCCCGGATCAGGGATCGCTTGAAAAAATTTTGGATCAGAGAAAAGCCTCGTCATTCCAGCCCGCGGCCGCGCCTGAAAAGTCCTGGCTGGAGCAGTTGGTTTTAAAATCATACGCGGCCACTAATATTGAAACCGGGAAAAAGGAATTTGAAAAAGATCAGAACGAAAAAATCGCGCGGGCAAAAGAATTTATGGAGATCGGCGCGCCGAGCCGGGAGGAAGGGTTTGAGGAGTTGAAGCCGGAGGACCGGGAACAGAGACAGCGGGCGATGGAGATCGGATCGCTGGTGCATCGGGTGGTGGAATTGGCCGGAAAGGAAAAACTGGAGACCGCGCTGGCGCTGGCAAAAAGATTGGCCCGGGAAAACGATTTGACGGACGCTCTTCCGGAGATTGGGCAGGTGCTGAGAAATTTCTGGGAGAGCGATCTTCAAAAAGAACTGACTGCCCTGACCTCTTTCCAGGAAGCGCCGTTCCTGATTGAGGACCGGGGGAAACTTTATCGCGGTAAAATAGATTTGGTCTTGCGCGAGTCGGACGAATTGAAATTGGTTGACCTCAAGACCGACCGGGTCAAGAAGGAAGATCTGGAAGAACATAACCGCAAATACCGGCGCCAGATGGAAATTTATCAGAAGGCTCTCTCCGGCCTGAAGGGATTAAAACTCAAAGAAAGCGCGATCTTCTATCTCTACCCCAAATTGAAATCCGGCATTTGAATTTTATTTGAGACCTGAACTCTCCCTCAGCCCATCACGCCCTGGAGCTGGAGCAGGAAGGCCATATCCCCTTCAAAGGCCATCTTGCCGCTCATAAACAGGCCGGGGCCGTCAACCTCTTTCTTGACCATCTTGAAATAATCCCCCAGGTCCATCTTGAGCGACGCGAACGGCTGGCTGACGCCGTTGAAGAGCATCTTGATCCCGTAAGAGGGCTTGCCGGCCCGGGTCAACTCCAGATTGAATGCCCCGTTGATGCCCTTGGCATTATCCATCATACTCCGGCTCGCGGCCTGCTTCGGATTCATAAACTGATCCATCACCCCAGGCACCGCACCGGTGACCGCCTCTCTCCAATCCCCCTCGGAAAGCTCAATCCCCAAATTGGGCTTGGCAATCCCCCCCTCAATCACCTCCAGGTTCTTGCCGTCCTTGATCTTCAGGCAATAATTGCCTCCCCCGGAACCGACAATATTGAACTGGAGAGTGAACTCGGTCCCGGCCAATCCCGAAGCGTCAACCTGCTTCGCTCCCTCGGCAAACAACTTCGGAACCAAAACGGTAAAAAACTCCTTTGCCGAACTCTTATCCAAATTACCCGCCATTTTTGTTCTCCTTTTTTTTCTTAATTCTAGCCCGCTTTCAATTCCTCTGTCAATCGGATCCTGAAACCGTCATTCGGGCCTGAGCGCGAGATAGAGGGTAACCGCGCCCGAGCTTAAGGGGGCGATCTTTTGGCAGAGGAATCCGGCTTGGGTCAACTCTTCCGCGAACTGGGCCGGTGACGGAAATTCCCGGATGGTGTCGCGGAGGTAGAAGTAGGCGCTCTGGCCGCCCAGGATTCGGCCGAGGCGGGGGAGCAGCGAGCCGAGGTAGAAGCGGTAAAGGCTGCCGAAGATACCGGGTTCCGGCAGGCTGAATTCCAGGATCGCGAAAACGCCCCCGGGCTTGAGGATGCGGAAAATCTCGGCCAGGCCTGTGGCCCTCTGCTCCAGGTTCCTGATCCCGAAGGCGATGGCCGCCGCGTCAAAGCACTGGTTTGGAAAGGGCATTTGCTCAATGTCTCCGGCGGCCGGGAAGATAAAATCCGGCAATGATTTGCGCTGGATTTTCTCTCCGGCCCGGACCAGCATTTTTCGGGCCAGGTCCAGGGCCACGATTTCAGCATCCGGATTTTGCCTCCGGATCGTAATCGCCAGGTCCCCGGTCCCGGCAGCGAGGTCCAGAACGGATCGCGGATGATATTGAGCCAGTGACCGGCCGAGCTTTTTCCTCCAGAGAAAATCCTGGCCCAGGCTCAGGCTGTGATTGCCCAGGTCATAAATCCCCGCGATCCGGTCAAACATCCCGGTCACGGCGTTTTTCTGCTTTTCCGTCATCCTCTTTAATTTATCTTGAAATGCGGAAATGATAAATCGCGGGGTGGGATCGGCGGCGAAAAGGTTTGCCTTTTCCGAGTTCAGGGATTAGATTATCAGCGATGGCTATCCTGGAAATAGTGAAGGCTCCCAATCCGGTCCTGCGCAAGGTGGCGGAGAAGGTGAAGGGATATAACCTGGACCTGGAGAAGCTGGTGTTGGACCTGGCAGAGACGATGTACGCGGCGCC
>CAIYYW010000209.1 GCA_903930515.1 uncultured delta proteobacterium
CTCTTGCGGAAGGAGCGTTGGTGGTCGTGGTGGCTGACCAACTATTGGCGGTTGGATCATATCTTCCCCCAGTGTTCAAGCAAGAACCATTGTCACCGCCCCAGACAATCATCACGGCTGAGTCGCTGGCCCAGACCGCGGTATGTTTAATTCTTGCGGCAGGAGCGCTGGAGATGGTGGTGGCTGACCAGCTATTGGCGGTCGGATCATACTTTGCGCCGGTGTTTTCATAGCCGCCACCACCCCCGCCCCAAACAATCATCACCGGGGTAGTCAAGCCGCTGGCCCAGACCGCGGTATGATACTGTCTTGCGGAAGGAGCGCCGGAGGTAGCGGTGGCTGACCAGCTATTGACGGTTGGATCATATCTCCCGCCAGTATTCGCGTAAGAACTATCATTCCCGCCCCAGACAATCATCACCGGGGTAGCTACGCCGCTCGCCCAGACCGCGGCATGATACACTCTTGCGGAAGGAGCGTTGGTGGTATTGGTGGCTGACCAGCTATCGGTTACTGGATTATATATTCCACCAGTGTTCAAGCTAGAACTGTCAGACCCGCCCCAGACAATCATCTGGGAGCCGGTCCAGACCGCGGCATGATAAGCTCTTGCGGAAGGGGCGCCGGTGGTAGAAGTTGCCAGCCAGGCATTGGCAATGCTCCAGGCATAACTAGCCGGGGTTGAATCAACATTATTCGCGGAATCTTTGGCTCGGACTTGAACATTATGCGAACCCCCGATTAGGTTGCTATAAGTTTTTGGCGAGGAACAAACGGAGAATCCGGCGCTGTCCAGATTGCATTCAAAAGTGCAGCCGAGGTCATTCACGCAAACAAAGGTAAAGGTCGCCCCGGTGGAAGAACTTGGATTTTCCGGCTGGTCGGTGATAACGGTATCCGGCGCGGTGGCGTCGCGGGTCCAGTTGTAAACAGCCGGGGTGGGATCAACATTGCCTGCGGCATCCTTGGCCCGGACCTGGAAATTATGAGCGCCTTCGGAAAGACTGCTATAGGTTACGCCGGAGACGCAACTGGAAAATCCGCCAAAATCAAGCTGGCATTCATAAGAGGCGCAGGCGCCGGTGCAAGTGAAGGTGAAAGAAGCCGAGTTGGATTGAGTCGGGTTGGTAGGATAGGTGCTAATAGTGGTATCCGGCGGGAGCGAGTCAATCGTCCAGGTGTAGCTGGCCGGGGTTGAATCCTGATTCGTGGCCAGATCCGCGGCGCGGACCTGGAAAGTATGACTTCCTTGCCCCAAGCTGGTATAGCTTTTGGGAGAAGTGCAGGTTGACCAACCCCCGGCATCCAGGTTGCACTGGAAGGTGGAGCCGAACTCCGAGGCAATAAACCAGAAAGAGGCGCTGGTGGAAGCGCTCGGATTCGAAGGCATATCAATGATGCTGGTATCCGGCGCCGTGGCGTCGCGGGTCCAGTTATAAAGGGCCGGGCTGAGATCATAGTTGCCCGCGGCATCCTGGGCCCGAACCTGGAAGTTATGATCGCCTTCGGAAAGACTGCTATAGGTTACGCCGGAGACGCAACTGGAAAATCCGCCAAAATCAAGCTGGCATTCATAAGATGAGCAACTGCCGGTGCAACTGAAGGTGAAAGAAGCGGAATTGGAATTGGTCAGGTTGGCGGGTTTGGTGATAATACTGGTATCCGGCGGGACCGAGTCAAGCGTCCAGGTGTAACCGGCCGGGGTGGAATCCTGATTGGTGGCCAGATCCGTGGCGCGGACCTGGAAAGTATGGCTTCCTTGCCCCAGGCTGGTATAGCTTTTGGGAGAAGTGCAGGATGACCAACCCCCGGCATCCAGGTTGCACTCGAAGGTGCAACTGACCTCCGAGGCCAAAAACCAGAAAGTGGCATTGGCGGAAGTGCTCGGATCAAACGGGCCGAAAGCCAAGATGGTGTCCGGCGGAGTCAGGTCAATTTTCCAACTGTAGGTTGCCGGGGTCTTGTCGGTCTTGAGGGTGTTCAGGTCTTTGGCTTTGACGATGAATTTATGCGTCCCTTCGGAGAGGCCGGCATAGACTTTGGGAGAAACGCATTTGGCAAACTTCCCATTGTCGAGCGAGCAGGTAAAGGAGCATTTGGCTTTGGTGCAGCCAAAAGAAAAGGTTGCGCCGTCAAGATTGACCAGCGCGGGCGGATTGCCCAGAATGGTGGTATCCACCAGCGCTCCGGCATAGCTGACAGTTTCCGCCGGAGCCCCTGGATTTCCGCCGCTACGGTTGTCCTGGCCGGGAGCGCTGCATCCCGCGATCCAGACCAAGCCCAAAGCCAGTCCCAAAATCCCCATCAATTTTCCTATGTTCATTCTCTTCCTCCCTTTTTTCCTGCTACCTTTTGGCTCATGAAAATAAGGAATGAGTCAGGATCATAACATATTCTCAAAGTGCGCTTGCTAATCCATGCGGTTCCGCTGCTTTTCAACAGCAGACTCAATCCGCTTATCGCAAACTGTATCAGTCTTTCGAATATAGTCAAGATGGTCATGCTTTTTTATTCTAAAGGGCAGGGTCGAATCCTGTCTGAAAATTGAGGCGCTGTGGCCTGCCCCCATTTTTAGCGCCAGTCATAAGTTGACCACCGACGCTGTTTTTCCACTCGGGAAGCTGCGCGAAGGGCCAATACAGCCCGGAGCGCAGCCTCCAGAGATTCGCGCAAATTCCCGCGGCGTCTTATACCCCAAACTGCTGAGATCCGCCCGGGGGCGGACCTTAACTTTTAACTTTTCAGACCATAGCCTTTTTGCAAACCTGCTTATTTTACAAGCAAATCCCTGCCCCCCAAGATGGTTCGAACTCCGAATTCCTTCGCGCCATTTGCGTTCCTCTCGGCAAAAATCCGCTTCCGCTGTTTGGCCCAGCCAAACAAAAGCGCAAAATTTGCATAGCTTTGCAATCCATTGAATTATAAGCGGAAAAATTATTTTCCATTTTTTGCTTGGTTTAGGTTGACAAATCTGTATTCGAATTATGAGTTATGAATTTAATATCAAACAGTTAGTTGCGATTTTGCGTCAATAAATTCATGTGCCATTTTTTCGTATATATAGGGGGAGGTCGCGGTTTTAACCGCGAGGCTCCGTTCTAAAGTTTTAGAGTTTTAAGGTTTTAAAGTTGTGGAGACCCGAAGAGGAGGTGATGGCGGGACTGGGCTTTGGATTTCGAACTATAAAACTTTAGAACCAGAAACTTTAAAACTGTTGTTATTTTTTCTGAGTTTGGTTCCCAAAATCGACCCTCGGGGTCTGTCTCAGGAACGCTCATCAGTGAGCCTGGCTTCAACCACCGACCGAGA
>CAIYYW010000210.1 GCA_903930515.1 uncultured delta proteobacterium
GATCAGCGGATGCGGCCAGATGGATTTTTCCGGCTCGTCCATCAAAACCACCCCCGGCATCTTCCGGAGAGCCTCTTTCGCCTCTTCCACCGAGACCGGCTTTTCCAACTCAACCGTCACCGCCTCGCTATGGCTGTTCAAAATCGGCACCCGCACGCAGGTGGCCGTAACCTTGATCCGCTTGTCTCCCATAATCTTCTGGGTCTCCCGGATCATCTTAACCTCTTCCTGGTAATAACCCTCAAATTTCTTTTGGTCGGACAGGCTGGAAATCTGTGGGAATAAATTGAACGCGATCTGCACCGGATATTCCTTGACCTCCAAAGGCTTGCCCTCCGCCCAGGCCCGGACCTGAGCCTGCAATTCCTTATAAGCCCCGGTCCCGGTCCCGCTCACGGCCTGATAGGTCGCCACCCAGACCCGTTTGATCCGGGCGAGCTTATGGAGCGGATAGATCGCCATCACCATCTGGACCGTGCTGCAATTCGGGTTCGCGATGATCCCCTGATGCGCCCTGAGAGCCTCCGGGTTCACTTCCGGAACCACCAGCGGAACCGGTTTCCCCTGATACTTCTTCATCCGGAAATCCTGGCCGTTGTCTATCACCACCAGCCCCTTCTTTACCGCCTTCGGCCCGAAGCTCACGCACGCCCCCTTCGCCCCCTCGGTCCCGGCGAAAAAGGCCAGATCAAACCCGTTAAACTCGTCCGACTTGGTCTCTTTCACATCGTATTCCACCCCGTCAAAGACCTGTTTTCTGGACGAGCGCGCCAGAATCTTCAACTCGCTCATCGGGAATTTCCTCTGCCCCAAAACCTTCACCATCTCCTGCCCGATCATTCCCGCGCCCACCACGATAACCCGGTAATTGCCCTTCTTTCCCATTACTCAACCTCCATTGCCGATCGCAATTAATCCCTAGATTGTATTGCTCGCCATCCTTTTGTCAATATCCCCGTCGTGCCCGGCTATCCGCAGTTCCTTCAAGCGGCTTTCCCGGAGCGCCGGATGGCTCAATCCAAGTCCGGATATTTTTGTGCGGCCCTGGAGCCCGGCGGGGAAAAAAACCTCCCGTGCTATTCCCCCGGGCGGCTTTTGCCCCAGGGCATCCTCTCTTGATGAAAAGAGCGTTTTTGGGAAAAAATAAATTAAGATTAGTCATTTATAATATTGTTTTGCTTTTTATGCTTTTTCCCTTGACTTCTTTTAAATTTTAGGCTATATGTTTTAGACCGATGCTTTTGTGGGGTGGTTTCAATGTTTATTGGATTACACGAAAAAATTACACCAGTTATGAAAAAATTGCACAAAAAACTGGCTGTATGAAAAATCATTAAAATAGGAGGCCATAGGAATATTTTTTGATTTTGCCTGTAAAATTAAATAGTTACAAGAGTTTTTCAGCGAAGAAAAATATCCCCGGTAAAGGGGGCATAAAAGTTGCATTTTTTCTGTATCGCAAGGGGTAAATTGAGTTCAGAAACTATTTTAAAGTCTCCAAAAGTGAGAAAGGAGAAAATGATGAAAGGGTTTAAAAGGCAGGCGTTATTGGGGTTTGCGTGTCTAATCGCGGTTTTAATTTTTCCGCTTTTGGGTAACGCGCAATCACACTTACCGGGCGCTAATTTCTGGGGAGACGCTGACAATGCCATGATTGACGGCCCGGATATGGGCGCGATGGAATTGGGACTGGCCTTCCAGGACCCGGGATACTGGCTTGTTACGGACAACCAGGCTCCGGGCGGGCTTCGTTCCAGGACCACCCTATGGCAGGACTTGGATGGAAACGGGTTTTTAGATGGCCCGGACTACGCCACTCTCCAATCTTGGTTGACCGGAGATTTCAGCGACCTGTCCGGCGATCCCATTTCCCTGGATGCGGAATTTTACGCCTTGACCGTGGATTCGGGAGATTCAGTGACGGTCCAGGCCAATGGCCTGTCCGGCTACGGTAATTTGCGGCCGGGATGGGGCGTTGTTTACGAGATCCTGCCAACCAGCA
>CAIYYW010000211.1 GCA_903930515.1 uncultured delta proteobacterium
GATCGCGGCCGGCGTGATGAAAAAGCTCTTTGCCGAGACCTACAAATACCGCGCCTACAAGGACGGACCGTTTGTGGTTTATGTGATCAGTATGATCACCCATACTATTGACGGAAGGCTGTCCATCGCCACCCCGGACGGAAGGCGCGCGGCTACCCCTTATGCCGCGAGCTGCAACCCTTATAATGTGGAACGATCGGGCGTGACCGGGGCATTGAGATCGGTGTCCACGCTTCCTTTTGAGGATGTGATGGGATGCGCGGTCAACATAAAATTTCATCCGAGCGGGATCGGCGAAAATGCCGAGGCGCGCGCAAAATGGGTCTCGCTGATCCGGACCTATTTCCAACTGGGGGGATCCCAGGTTCAGCCCACGGTGGTCAGCGCGGAAATGCTCCGGGCGGCCCGGTCCGATCCGGAAAGTCATCGGGACCTGATCGTGAAGGTCGGCGGATACAGCACCTATTTCGTGGACCTGGGACAGGAGATTCAAGACGAAATCATCGGCCGGACCGAACATTGCTAGGCGGGGAATGAAATGAGCGGGATGATTTTTGATTTTCAAAACTACGCGATCTATGACGGACCCGGGATCCGCACCTGCGTCTATTTCAAGGGTTGCCCGCTCAGGTGCTGGTGGTGCCATAACCCGGAAGGCCGGGATCAAAATCCGCAAATGGCTTACTGGAGAGAACGCTGCCGGGCCTGCGGCAGATGCGTGGAACATTGCCCGGAAAAGGCGCTTTTGCTCAAGCAGGATATAGTGAGCCGGGATCGGCAACTCTGTGCCGCTTGCGGGAAATGTGCGGAGGTCTGCCTCAATCAGGCGATGGAAAAAATCGGAGCCGAGATCACGGCTCAAGAAATCGTAAAAAAGGTTTTGCAGGACAAAATCTTCTTTGAAAATTCCGGCGGCGGGGTCACCATCAGCGGGGGCGAGCCCACTTTCCAAAAAGATTTCCTGCTGGAACTGCTCGCGCAATTGAAATCATCCGGCCTTCAAACCGCCCTGGAAACCTGCGGACATTTTTCCGCAAACCTGGTCCAACCGCTGCTGGAGCTGAGCGATTTATTCTTATATGACTTGAAGCAGATCAACCCGCAAAAGCACCGGCAGGGAACCGGAGCGGATAATCAGATGATCCTGGAAAATTTCATCGCCATTTTCAAAAAAGCCGGGCCGGACCGGGTGATCGTCCGGATCCCGTTGATTCCCGGCTTCAACAACGATCCCGATTCCATCGCCGCCCTGATCGCGTTCCTGGACCAGGCC
Organism: uncultured delta proteobacterium; assembly: GCA_903930515.1. Lineage (GTDB taxonomy): Bacteria > RBG-13-61-14 > RBG-13-61-14 > RBG-13-61-14 > DRUE01 > CAIYYW01. Next base: position 1,274 of record CAIYYW010000211.1, read on the forward strand.
GGATACCGCGGCCGAGTCCACCTCCTGCCTTATCACCGCTGGGCCAAAGGGAAATATGAGCGGATCGGACGGGAATCGGAATTCAGGGAGCCGGCCGCCCTTGACCGGCTTGAGCTTGAGCGGATCAGCCGGGCATTTGAAAATTCCGGAATAAGCGTTTTGAATTATGGATGAGCCTTTGGGAATGAACTGAAAAAAGGAGTAGGCCGTGAAAATATTCTTGACCGGGCCGGACGGGTTATTGGGAAGCAATGTGGCCAGGGAATTGATCTCAGCCGGGCATTCGGTCAAAGCCTTTCTCCTGCCCGGAATTTCAGCCCCGACCCTGGAGGGTTTGGACCTGGAAAAAGCTGAGGGCGATCTGCTGGATGAAAATTTCAACCTGGCCCGGGCAATGGCCGGGTGCGACGCCGTAATCCATTGCGCGGCCATCACCGATCTCTGGGCCGACCCGAAGCTGACCTGGAAGGTTAATCTGGAGGGCACGCGCCGGATTTTGGACGGATCTCTGGCCGCCAAAATCAAGCGCCTGATTTTTGTCGGCTCGGCCAGCTCCTATCAGCCGGGCACTTTGGAAAAACCCGGTAACGAGACCGGCGGATTTCCAGCCGTCTATCACGGTGAGGCTTATATGGAGTCCAAGTATCAGGCGAGCGAGCTGGCGCGAAAGTATGTGCGCGAGCGCGGCCTGGACGCGGTGATCGTCACGCCCACCTTTATGATCGGTCCCTATGATTCGCGTCCGAGCGGCGGGGAAATGGTCCGGCAGTTTTTGGAAAAAGGAATGAGGGTGTCCACCCGGGGCGGAAGGAATTTCGCTTATGTCAGGGATGTGGCCGGGGCGATGGTCAATGCTTTGGACCGGGGCAAGACCGGCGAGAGTTATATCCTGGGCGGAGAGAATTTATCTTACTTGGAATTCTTCGGACGGATCGCCAAAATCGCGGGCAGAAAGGCTCCCAACATATTGCTCCCGGACCCGCTGGTGCTTCTGGCCGGATCCGCAAGCTCGCTGGTCCAAAGAATCACCGGGAAGAAAATGGTCTTCAACCGCCGGATCGCGCGCTACTCCCTGCTCAGCACCTTCTATAGTTCGGCCAAAGCGGAAAAAGAGCTCGGGCTGAAACATTCCCCGATTGATCTTGCCCTTGAGGAATCCATCGGCGCGCTCAGGAAATACGGACACCTTAACCTGGATCAAACCGGATTCTTCAAAGACAAGGCGGTCTTGATCACAGGCGGCAGCCGCGGGGTGGGCTTTGCAACCGCGCGCGAGCTGTCCTTGCGCGGGGCAAAGGTAGTGATCAGCGCCCGGGGCGCGAAGCGGCTGCTGGATTCCCGCGACCGGCTGGAGCGGATGGGCGCCGAGGTGGCGGCAGTGGCCGGGGATGTGGGCAAATGGGAAGACGCGGAGAAAATGGTGAACGCGGCGCTGGAGAAATTCGGCCGTCTGGACATCCTCATTAACAACGCGGGCGTGAGCATGCGCGGTAATTTTTCCGAGCTGGCTCCGGAAGTTATTGAACAGGTGTCAAGGACCAACCTGATCGGATGTCTCTATCCGACCCGGGCAGCGATCAACCATATCATAAAGAACCAGGGCCACATTGTTTTTATCTCCAGCATTGCCGGACTGTTCGGCCTGCCCGGCGCGAGCGTTTATTGCGCGACCAAGAAAGCGCTCACCGGCCTGGCCGAATCCATGCGCCTGGAGCTGATCCCGAAAGGGGTCCACATCGGGGTGGTATATCTCGGCTTCACCGAGCACGATCCGGAAAAGAGGATTATTGCCGCGGACAATCAACTGGTTCCTCCCGACCGGCCCGCGCATCATACCCAGGCCTTTGCCGCGGACCTGATCGTCGGGATGTTGCAAAAGAGGACAAGGCAATTGATTATGACCCCGATCGGAACCTTGGGCTGGCTGATCTATCGGCTCTCGCCGGCCATGGTGGAAAAGGCTATTCTTTGGGCGCAGTCCAGCCAGTGGGCGGTTTTCAAAAGGTTTTCTTAACAAAGGAGGCACAATGGGATTTGTCAAAACCAGGCAGGAGTTGGAAAAATATTACTCCATCAAGGACCGGAAATTCATCGGCGCGAAAATGATGGGCGTGCTGTTTGAGACCAAGCCGGAAATAGTGAAGCGGCTTCTGCCCGAGCCGCTGGTTCCGGCGGACGCGCCCGGCGCGATGATCTTCATCGCCCAGTATCCGGAGACCAACCTCGGCCCGGGTTACCGCGAGGCCGCCCTGTTTTTGCGCTGCAAATATGGAAACGAGCCAGGCACTTATTGCCTGGAAATGCCGATCCAGAGCGAGGAATCAAGGCTTTACAACGGGAGGGATATTTTCGGCTTTCCCAAAAAAATAGCCGAGATTCACCTGGAGAAAAACGGCCCGGCCGCTTCCGGCTGGGTGGAGCGGAAGGGAATAAAATTCCTGGAACTGAAAGTGAACCTTACCGGGCGGCTTCCGGGCTTGCCCCCGTCCGGTCCGAATTTCCTGTTCAAGGGAATGCCTAAAATAGATTTGACGCCCGGGTTTGACGGCCCGCTGTTTTTATGCAAACAGCAGACCGAGGTGGAAGTGCAAAGCCTGGAGATCGGCTCCGCGGAATTGATCTTGCGGCCGTCGGATTCCGACCCCTGGGCCGAGGTGGAGCCGGTAAAAATAATGGCCGGATTCTTCCTGGTCAGCAATAACACGATGTTGCCGGGAAAAGTGATCAAGGAAGTGGATGGAGAAGCATATCTTCCATACTATTTCAAAATCACGGATTTTTTCGCCGGGAAATAAAGGAGGGAGAAGATGATAGATTTTGAGTTGACGGAAAGCCAAAAGCAGATTGTGGGAACCGCCCAGGAGTTTGCCCGGGAAGTGCTGGGTCCGGCCGAGGTTGCGCTGGACAAAATTTCCGATCCGGAACAGGTGTTCCAAGGCAAACTGTACTGGAATTGCATGGCGCAGGCCTTTGAACTCGGCTTTCATAAAATGGCGATCCCGGAAAAATTCGGCGGACTGGGCTTGGACCCGCAGTCCACCCACCTGGTCTGGGAGGAGATTGCCAGATGGGCGCCTGGTTTCGCGGCCGGCCTGATCCCGTCGGGGGTTGCCCCTCAGTTGATCTGCTTTTTGACCCCGGACCGGAAAGATCTGACGGAAAAATTCGTGGCGCCTTATTGCGAGGATAAAAGCGGAAAGCGGATCACTTCCTGGTGCAGCAGCGAGCCGGAGATCGGCACGGACGGAAGCAACTATTATGATCCCAAGGTTCATCATCACACTTCCGCGGCCAAAAAAGGAGACCGCTACCTTCTGACCGGGGCCAAGTCGGATTTTGTCAGCAACGGAGGGGTCGCCGACTCCTACATTGTTTTCGCCTGCACCAACCCGGAACTGGGGATCAAAGGATCGGGCACCTTCGTGGTTCCGGCAAACGCCAAAGGATTAAGCCACGGCAAAGCCCTGGACAAAATCGGCCTGCGGGTTCTGAACCAGGCGCCGGTGGTTTTTGACGAGGTGGAGGTTCCGGGGGAATATTTGCTTTTCCCTTGCGGAGAGTTATATCCCATGCTCCACAATTCCATCATCACGGTCGGGAACCTGGCGGTCGGATATTTGGCCGTGGGGATTATGCGCGGCGCGTATGAATACGCCCTGGAGCATTCCAAGAAACGGGTGCAGTGGGGAAAACCGATTTTCCAGCATCAGTTGACCGCGGCCAAACTTTTTGAGTGCTGGCAGGCGATTGAGTCGGCGCGCGCCTTTCTCTGGAAGGGGAGCTGGCTGAGCAAAAACAAGTTCCTGGGAGATGTAAAAACCAGCCTGGCCGCCAAGGTATATGCCACCAACCAGGCGGTCAAGCAGACCGCGGAGATGATCCAGGTGCTGGGCGGATACGGGATCAGCAAGGAATACCCGGTGGAAAAATTCGCCCGCGACGCCAACCTGCTCAAGATTATGGACGGCGCCAACGATATCCTTATTGCCAAGGCCGCGGCGTTTTTATAGGAACCCTGGATCTGATATAATAACCAATAAGGGGAAAACCAAATGAAGATTGTTAAGGCCGTAAAAATATCTTTCCTGCTCAGTTGGATCTTAACCGCCCCAGCCATCTTTGCCCAGAATCAGCAGGCCGTTGCGAAAAGTCCGCTTGACCGGTTCAGCGCCGGGCAAAAGCAGAAGTTGCTTAAGGGGGAAGCGATTTATGAGAGCGTGAAAGAGCCTGACGCTCAGGGCAAAATTTATGGACACGCCCAATCCGTCGTGATCATCAATGCTGATCTTGAGCAATGTTTTAAAATATTCTGCGAGTTTGACAAACAGCAACTATATTTCCCGCGCAAGAC
>CAIYYW010000212.1 GCA_903930515.1 uncultured delta proteobacterium
TCCCCAAAAGATTGAGGCCCTGCTCTCGCATAAAACCGCGATGAAGAACCTGCTCAATCAATACCATCTGCAACTGGAAACCTGGGGCAAGAAGGTGCAGTTGGTTGAACATTCAATGAATGTGGATATGCGGTTCCTGATCAGCGTATATCTCACCGAGCAGGCCAAAGCCGTTGCCAAGGCGCATCATCTCCCGGAAGGAAAAATGGCCGAGGCCTTCCGGCTGGCAAGGTTCGGGGACCTGGAAGAATTGTTCCAGCTCAGCGGCGAGCCGATTCCGGGGGCGGAACCCGCGGTGTTCAGACCCATCCTGGACATTTATAAAAAGTAAGAAGGGAGTTTCCCCTTATGGAGAAAAGCAGAAAGCTTGGCGCGAGAATCATCTCGGCGCTCGGCTTCGGATACTTCGTGAACAGCGCCCAGGAGCTATCCATCTCGCTAAACTATCCCACGATAATGAAGGCGTTCACCCCGGCGCTCCCGCTGTCCGCTCTCGCGATCATCAACGGCTGGCGGGTCATCATCCAGACTCTGCTCACCCCGCTCTGGGGAATGGCCTCGGACCGGTTCTCGCGCAAGAAAGTTCTGGTGATCGGAGTGGGTCTCTGGGGAGGATTGACTATTTTTTGCGGACTGTCCCGGACCTACTCCGAGTTGTTCATCTCCTGGCTGATCTGCTGCCTGGGACTGGGCAGCCTAGTCCCGGCCGGTTTCAGTATGCTCGCGGATATTTACGGGCCGGCGGAGCGGGGAAAGGCGATCGGGTTTCTGAACGCGATCGGAATGATGGGCATCTTCGCGGTCGCGCTCGGGTCCGGGGCGATGCTGAAAGCGTTTCCGCTGGAAGGCTGGCGGATGGTTTTCTTCATCATCGGCGGGATCAGCATCTTCTCCGCGTTGGTGATGGCGATCCTGATTAAGGAGCCCTTGCGGGGAAGCGCGGAGCCGGAATTGGAATCCGTGATCACGGAGATGGCGGCCTCGCAGTTCCGGTTCAAGCTCAAAGACCTGCGCCAGGTTTTTAAAAGCAAAAGCATCTGGCTGATGTTCCTGCAAGGTTGCTTCGCCCTCGCCGGGCTATATCTGCTCCTCAATTATTTCACCAGCTGGCTCACCTTGGAACTCAAGCTGGATCCGGCAAGCGCGGATAGTATTTTCGCCGTCGTAATCCTGGGGCTGGTGATCGGGAGCGTCCTGGCCGGATTCGCCTCGGACTGGGCGGAGAAGAAATTTCCCGGCAAAGGCCGGATCATCTCCTCCCAGTTTTCGCTGGCCATCCTGGTCCCGGCGATGCTCGGTTTTATCCTGTTTGCCAAGACCATCATCCTGGTGATCGCGTTCGCGTTCATCATCGCCTTTTTCGTGGACTGGACCAGGAGAAGCTCGCTCCAGCCGATGATCCAGAATGTAATGCCCCCGGAATTGCGCGGGACCGCATTAGCGCTGGCGGAATTTTTTATGGGCGGGATTGCGATGCTGATGGTGATGGGATTCGCCAAATTCGCGGACCAAGAGGGCCTGTTAAAAACCTTCCTCTATTTCGGATGCGGGTCCTGGCTGATCTCTTTCCTGATCGCGTTCCCGCTCTATGGGTTTTATCCCAAAGAATACGCCCGCTTGCGGGAGGAGATGGAAAAGCGAAGAGAAATGATCATAAGGACGGAAAAGAATTGAAACCCCCGGATCCGCGCGCCCTTAACCCCAACCTTGAGTTCGGACGGGGGATCATTGCCGAGGCGAGCAAAAGTTGGGGGGACTATCTCCTGGTCACCACCCCGGAGGTTTTGAAATCGGCGGGGAAGATGCTCCTGAAAAAGCCGGGCCGGATTTTTTTTGTTACCACGATGGACCTGCCGGTAATTGAAAAAGCGGCTTCGGAATTGCCGCCCGCGGACACCATTGTCGGGATCGGGGGAGGGATGGCAATGGACCTGGCCAAGTTCTTCGCCTGGAAAAAGGGAATGGAGCCGGTTCTTGCGCCGTCCGCGGCCTCGGTGGACGCCCCGGTCTGCTTAAGCGTCGCGGTCCGGGATCAGCATAAAGTAAAATACCTCGGATATTCCCTCGCCCGGGTTATCCTTTGCGATTTTGAGCTGATGCAAACCGCCCCTGCCAACATCAACCGAGCCGGGATCGGCGATCTCCTTTCCATTCATACCGCGCTGTTTGATTGGAAGCTGGCCTCGGAGCGGGGCAAGAGCGAATATCTGCAAGAGTCGGCGAAAGGAACCGCGAAGTTGGTGGACGAGTTGGAAGAGATGAGCGGAGAGATCAGGGCGGTGAGCGAGAAGGGGCTGAAGTGGCTGATGGAAGCTTATGCCGGAGAGAATGCCATCTGCGTCAAAACCGGGAACAGCCGCCCGGAAGAAGGCTCGGAACATTTCCTGGCTTATAATGTTGAGTATCATACTAGGCGGTCCTATGTGCATGGGGAACTGGTTTGCCTCGGGGTTCTTTTGATGGCCGGGTTGCAGGAGAATAATGTCAGCCGCGTGCATAAAATTCTGAACCAGACCCAGGTCAAGTATCAGCCTGAAGAACTCCGGATTTCCAAGCCGGAGTTGGAGTATTGTTTGCTTTCCCTTAAGCAATACGCGGAGAAAGAAAACCTGCCTTACTCCATAATCAACGCAAAGACGATCAATGAGAAAACGGTCGGGAAAATATGCCGGGATTTGAATTTCTAGGACAGATTTAAGGGAATGATAAACAAGGTCTTGGTGACAAAATTTGTCAACTTTAAGTCTTTTTATGGCACAGGTTAGATTTTGATTGCCAGGTTCAGGATTGTATGATTGTAGGTAGTTGATTTTAAAGATAAATTTTATATATTTTTCAATGAAAGTGTTGGTATATAGCTTGCATCTAATATAAGAGGAACTTTGAAAATTATGGGTGCAATAATTGAAAATTGAAAAAAAGGAGGTGGAACGGGTAGGAAGGAACAAGGAATTAGAAAAGGATTAAAAGTTTAATTAAAAACGAACTAACTAAGGAGGAAAGAAAATGAAGACGAAAAAAGGTTTTACCCTGATTGAACTGATGATCGTGGTTGCGATCATCGGAATCCTGGCCGCGATCGCGATCCCGAACTTCCTGCGGTTCCAGGCCCGCGCGAAACAGAGCGAGGCTAAGCAGAACTTGGGCGCGATTTTCACGTCCTATGTATCCTATTTCAGCGATAGCAACAGTTATCCCACCACTCCTACGATCACGGTAAATGGAGGAGCTGTTTACAATTGCTTTGAGATCGCTGACTGGGAACCCAAGGGGAGGCTCCGGTATAATTACGATTGCGCTGGCGCGACTGCTGCTGTCGGTGCCGTCTCCGGTATCCTTTTTCAGCCGAAGGAGTTGGTCATGCAACTAGCCGGCTGTAATGTCGCGTCGGGCGCGGGTGGATCGGCTGCAACCGCGGCAACCAACCTCGGCTTTACGGTTGCGGCTTGCGGAAATGTTGACAGCGACGCGATTAATGACTCTTGGAGCATTGATGATGCAAAGCAATTGGTGAACGATTGCAATGATGTCCGGGAGAGCCAGGCCAGCAGCGCTTGCTTATAAACAACGCTTGATTTTCTGACACGAAACAAGGGGAGGCCTCAAGGCCTCCCCTTTTTTTCTCCCCGGCCGCCTGATTAAAAGTGCCTTAGTCACGACTTGAGTTGACACCCGTCCAAAAAATGGGTCATGTATCTCCTTGACACCCCAAACTAAATTTAGGAGGAGAAACATGACCCAA
>CAIYYW010000213.1 GCA_903930515.1 uncultured delta proteobacterium
TCAATCGGCGGGTGAAAAAGGCTTACGCCGATTTCGAGTTCCACTTGGTTTATCATCTGCTCAACAATTTCTGCGCGGTGGATTTGAGCGCGATCTATATTGACATTGTGCGCGACCGGCTCTATTGCGAGGACAAATCGGGCCAGGCGAGAAAGAGCGCCCAAAGCGCGATCTGGCTCGCGTTGGAGGAGATGCTGCGGCTGTCCGCGCCGGTGTTGAGCTTCACCGCGGAAGAGGCCTATCGGGAAATGCCGGTTGCCGGGAAACGGGCGGAATCCGTTTTCCTGCTGGATTTTCCGGAAGACCGGGAGGATTTCCTGGACGAACCATTGCTGGAGCGGGTGGAGCGGCTGTTTTCGGTCCGCACCGAGGTTTCCAAATTACTGGACCAGGCTCAAAAGGACAAGAACTCCGGGGTCGGCCATCCGCTGGACGCGGAGATAAAAATCGTCGCGCCGGAGAAGCTGAAATCGCTCCTGGAAAAATTCAACGAGGTTGAGGGGGGCGAGGAAAACCTGGCGCGTCTGTTTCTGGTGTCTTCGGTGGAATTTGTTTCGCAATTGGAAGATGCTTGCGCGAGCGGGGCGATGGAGGGACTTAAGGTCAAGCTGCTCAAGGCCCCGGGCGAAAAATGCCGGAGATGTTGGACTTATTCAATGGAGCTGAGCGGCCAGGATGAAGAGTTTCCGGAAGTCTGTCCGAGATGCCAAAAGGTTTTGGAGCGGATGCGGAAATGATGGTCAGGGGAAGGGCGCATAAATTCGGGGACGATCTAGACACGGATGTGATCATCCCGGCGCGCTACCTGGTGACCACCGACCCGAAGGCCCTGGCCGAGCATTGTATGGAAGGGGTTGACCCGGAGTTCCCGGGCAAAGTCAAACCCGGGGACATCGTGGTTGCGGGGAAAAATTTCGGGTCCGGGTCCAGCCGGGAGCACGCGGTGATCGCGCTCCAGGGGGCCGGGATCGGCCTGGTGATCGCGGGCAGCTTCGCGCGGATTTTTTACCGCAACGCTTTCAACAGCGGTCTGCCCTTGCTGGAATGCGCGGAGGCCGCCTCCGAGAGCCGGGCCGGGGACTATTTGCAGGTTGAGTTGGAGAGCGGGAAGATTTTCAACCGGAGACTGGGCCGGGAGTTCCAGGCCGAGCCGATTCCGGGATTTATGCTGCAACTGATCAAGGAAGGCGGATTGGTGGAACACCTGAAAAGATATTCGGGAGCAAAAAAATGAAGTGCTACAGGATCGCGGCGGTTCCGGGAGACGGCACCGGCCCGGAGGTGATCCGGGAGGGCCGGAAGGTTCTGGATACGGCGGCGAAGAAATTCGGGTTCAAGATTGAGTGGACCGATTATGATTTGGGAGGGGCGCGCTACCTTAAGACCGGGGAGCTTCTGCCGGATTCAGCGCTGGCCGAGTTCCGGAAGCAGGACGCGATTTATTTAGGCGCGATCGGGGATCCGGGGGTTAAGCCGGGTATTTTGGAAAAGGGTATTTTGTTAAGGCTCCGGTTTGAGTTGGACCAATACATCAATCTCCGTCCAATCAAGCTCTATCCTGGGGTGGATTGTCCGTTCAAGGAAAGAGGCCCGGATGATATTGACTTCGTGGTGGTGCGCGAGAACACCGAGGGCCTTTACACCGGCACGGGCGGTTTTCTGAAAAAGGGCACCCAAGACGAGGTGGCGATTCAGGTCTCCATCAATACCCGCAAAGGGGTGGAGCGGTGCATCCGATACGCTTTTGAGTATTGCCGGAAGCGGGACCGGAAGAAGCAGCTGACCCTGTGCGGCAAGACCAATGTGCTGACCTTTGCCTTTGACCTGTGGGAGCGGGCGTTTTACGAGGTTGCGAAGGAATACCCGGAGATCAAGACCGCTTACGCGCATGTGGACGCGACCACGATGTGGATGGTGAAGAACCCGGAACAGTTTGATGTGATCGTGACCGACAATATGTTCGGGGACATCATCACCGATCTGGGCGCGATGCTCCAGGGCGGAATGGGGGTGGCGGCCGGGGGAAACCTCAACCCCGAGGGCGTGAGTATGTTCGAGCCGATCGGGGGGAGCGCCCCGAAATACACGGGCAGGAATGTGATCAACCCGATGGCGGCGATCCTGGCGGGGATGATGATGCTGGATCATCTGGGGGAGACCAAGGCCGCGGGAGCGATTGAGGCCGCGGTGGTCAAGACCATCCAGGAAGACCTGAAGTGTATGGACGCCGGGAAGATGGGATTGGGCACGACCGAGGTGGGGAATCGGGTGGCGAAGAATCTGGGGTAGCAATTACCAGGCCGCGTTTTTGCCGGGCTTAAGCTCAAAAGTCATCAGCTTCTGCTCCTGAATAACCCGGGCCTTGACCAGGCCGTTTTTGTCGGGCGCAAGATCAATTTGCAGGTTTTCCGACGGAATTGACAAAGAAAGAATCAAGCCTTCAGCCGGCCCGGGCAGATTGGGATCAAGCGTCCAGCATTCCCCGTTTTTTCCCAAACCGAACAGGACTTCCATCACCAGGTTATCCACCAAGCCGGTCCAGCCGACAAAATCAGCGGTGGGCGCGTCTCCTCGGTCAAAATTGGTCCCCAGGTCCCCGGTCTTGCGGTGCAGTCCCTTGATCTCCAATTTTTCCGGATGATAAAACTCGTAATAGGTCCCGGTTTTTGACCAGACCTGAAAAACCCCGTCCACCAGTTTCCAGGTCAATTCCCCGGCTTCTTTCTTATAGCCGTAATCCTTTAGCCCGAGGATAACCAGATACGCGGTATTGATCCAGACCGGCCCGCGCCACATATCCAGTTGATAGGTCGGGTCATCGCGGCTGATTGACGGGAGCGGGATCAGGGTGTTGAACTCGGCCGGATTCATAATATGATCCCTCAGCCGCCTGGCCTGCGCCTGGTCCGGAATTCCCGCGAACAGGGGGATGAGCGAGGCAATACTCTTGACCCGGATGAACCGGTCCGAGGCAAAATCCCGGTCATAGTAAATCCCGTCCTTTTCATCCCAGAGGTTTTGATTGATCAGGATTTTCAAATCATCCGCTTTCTTCCGGAACGCTTCCGCGTCATCTTTCTTTCCCAGCGCTTCCGCCATCCTTGCCAAACTGAGGTTGTCCATCACCAGATAACTGCAAAGGTCAATGGCCGCGAACTTTTGCATCGGGATTACTTTGGTCGCGGAGCGGTTGGTGAACCTGGGCGAATTGTCCAGGCCGGACTCAAACCGGTTGTCCCAGAAGAACAGCCCGTTGCCCATCCGGCGCTCCCGGTAAAGCCAGTCGTTATAATCCCTGAGATACGGATATACCTGCTCCAGCCAGGAGTGGTCCGGAGCAAACTGATACAGCCTCCAGATGGACCAGGCCAGGACCGGGGGCTGGGAATCCTTGATCTTTCCGCTCCGGTCAAGAATATGCGGGAGCATCCCGTTGCGGGCGGACTGGAAGAGCGGGAAGAAGATTTCGCGGGAGACCCCGAGGTCCCGCCATTTCCAGACCTGGGCGATAAAGGCGGTGTCCCAGAGATAAATTTCCTTTTGAAACTTCGGCCCGGGAAGGACATAGCGGGTGGTAAAGGGAGCCTCGGGCTCGCGCAGATTGGAAAGCAGGATCCGGTAAACATCGTCAAAAGCCCGGCCCCAGACCTGGTTTCTGGAAACGGTTAAGGCCGGGGCCGACTTGAGTTCCGGAGTCTGGGACGGGGTTGCGGAAAGCAAAGCAGTCAGCAGGGCCAAAAGCATCATTCCCCGACACTTTTTCCTTTTCATATCCGGCATCATAGACAGGATTTGAATTTTGATCAAAACTTTGGTCCCGATAATCTTGCGGAAAAGCCGGAAATAGGTCATAGTGAAAAATCCGATGAGCATAGTCGGGCCGGATGAAAGCGGGCTTGATCGCCGGGCCGGAACCCGGAATTTGCGGGGGATGCCATAATTTTGATTATTTGGGCATCTAAGCGTTTTTCGCTTGACAATGGTTGAAAAACTATGTCATACTTATAATAGAGCGAAAATGGGCTTATTTCGGTTAAAGGATTACACGATTCTACTAGTGCCGGATCACACCTCCCAGGTGCATCGGTTCCGGCTGACTTCTCGCAAAATCAAGGCCTTATTGATCGGCGGGGGCGTGCTTCTGGCGCTTTTGATATTCTTCGGGGTCTTCTATTTTATCACCCTGGGCCAGACCCGGTCGTTTACTATGCTCCAGGCCGAGAACCAGGACCTAAAAGTACAGTTCAAGGCCCTGACCCAGCAGATCAATAATGTCCAGAACCAGTTGAACCGTGTGAACGAACTGGACCACCGGGTCCGGCTCGCGATCGGGATTGAGCAAAACTCCAACTCCGAAATCGGAGTGGGAGGCCCGGAATCCGATTCCCCGGCGATGAGCCAGCTCCTTCCCGCGGAAGAAGCCAACCGGATCAAAAAGATCGCGGCCAAGCTGAGCCAGGTTGGCCAAAGCCTGGACACCCAGGAGTTGAGCCTGGAAGAGTTGGACGGATACCTGGAGGATAATGAAGCGCTGATCACGGCCACCCCCAGCATCTGGCCGGCGCGGGGATGGGTCACCAGCGAATTCGGGGTCCGGGCCAGCCCCTTCCACGGCGAATACGCGCTTCACGAGGGGATAGACATCGCGGCTTCGGTCGGAACCTTGATCCGGGCACCGGCCAGCGGGATTATCATCCACGCCGGATGGGACCAGGGTTACGGGAACCTGGTGAGCATCGCCCACGGTTACGGATTGACCACCCGGTTCGGGCATTGCGCGGAAATAATGGTCAAGTCCGGAGAAGCGGTCAAGCGCGGCCAGGTCATTGCCGCGGTAGGCGCCACCGGGAGATCCACCGGCCCCCACCTCCATTACGAAGTCCGGATCCACGGCGTCCCGGTCAATCCGCGGCGATATATTTTTGAATAAAAACTCGCTCTTCCAAGAGATTTATGAAGATCGGCATTATCTCTGATTCCCACGATCATCTCCCCAATCTCCGAAAAGCCCTGGAAATATTTCAAAAGGAAAAGTGCGAAAAATTACTCCATTGCGGAGATTATTGCTCGCCCTTTGTGATCAAGGCCTTCAAGGAATTCGGCATCCCCTTTATCGGCGTGTTCGGGAATAATGACGGCGATTTGATCATTCTCTCCAAAATGGCTGAGGGCATTGGCGAGCTCAAGAAAGGACCGATGGAGCTGGAACTGGGGGGAAGAAAAATAGCTCTGATGCATGAGCCGGCTTATATCTCGGCGCTCAGAAGCTCCAAGCAGTTTGACCTGATCCTTTACGGACATCTTCATCAAGCGCTCCTGGACCCGACTCCCCCGATCCTGGTCAATCCCGGGGAATCTTGCGGATACCTTTCGGGAAAGGCAACCATCGCGGTCTGCGACCTCAAGGATCTGAGCGCGAAACTGATTGAGCTCTAAATGTGCGAGCGACTTCAGGCGCGATATAGTGGCGCAGACACTGCTGAGCGAATTTTTAGGGTCTCGCTTTCGGGGTCTGCCTTTTCAGCCGCTTTCCCTCTCCCTGGTTGGTTAAATCAGCCGAACATAGAATACCGGAAAATACACCAGAGCGCCTTGAGCGCGTCCTTCCAGTTGATCTTCTTGCCCTCCGCATAGGTCCGGCCGTTATAGGAAATGGGGATTTCAAATACCCGCAGTTTCCGCCTCGCGATCTTGGCGGTGATCTCCGGCTCAAACCCGAACCGGTCTTGCCTGATCTCAATGGACTGGATGATATCGCGGCGGAAAACCTTGTAGCAGGTTTCCATATCGGTCAGGTTGAGGTTGGTGAAGACATTGGAGACAAAGGTCAGGAACCGGTTGGCCATATAGTGATGGAAATATAACACCCGGTGCTTCCGTCCCAGGAATCTTGATCCGTAAACCACCTCGGCCCATCCCTGCTCAATCGGCTCCACCAGTTCCGGATACTCTTCCGGAAAATATTCCAGGTCCGCGTCCTGGATCAGGACAATATCCCCCCGGGCATTCTTGAACCCGGTGCGGAGCGCGGCTCCCTTGCCCCGGTTTTGTTGGTGATAAAAAACCCGGATCCCGGGCCGTCCCTCCAGGCCTTTTAAAACCTCACGGGTGCCGTCCGAGCTGGCATCGTCAATGATCACGATTTCCTTGTCAATCGCAACCTTTTCCACCCGCTCCAGGACTTTCCGGATAGTGTCAGCCTCGTTATAAACCGGTATGATCACGCTTAGCTTTGGCACTTTTATGTCCTTTCTTGAATTTACTCAAAGATTTTATAGCATAATAAAGCGGTTTTGAAAAGCGGCTGAGGGATGGCCGAAGAGAAGTTCCCGGATTTGTTTATCTGACGGAATCGTGCTAAAAGGAGAGCGATGAAGCAGGAACTGGGACAGATGCTGGTTGAGGACAAGCTGATCAGCGAGGTACAGTTGAAGGAAGCGATTTATAACCAGGTTATTTTCGGGGGCAAACTGGGGACCAATTTGTTGGAGCTGGGCTACCTGGACGAGGAAACCCTGGCGCGATATTTGGCCCGGCAGCATCGGGTAAAGAGCATCAGACTGGAAGACCTGTCCAAGATCCATCCCTCCCTGACCAAGCTTCTGCCCAAGCGGATGGCGGAAAAATACCAGGCGGTTCCGGTCCGGCTGGAGGGCAAAAAATTATTCGTGGTGATGAGCAACCCGAGCGAGATGGGCGCTTTGAGCGAAATGAGTTTTGTCACCGGCAAGGTGATTGTGCCATTGGTGCTCCCGGAAGTCAGGGTTTTTGACCTGCTTAATATTTATTACAACATCGGACGCGAGCTCAGATACATCAATGTCGCGATGATGGAATCGGAGCGCCGGAAAAAGATGGCCAAGCCGATCGGGAAGATCACTCCCAGGAAGGTGGAAAAGGCCAGACCCGAGGACGAGTTCAAGAAGAAGATTGTTTCGGAAGGCGGATTGGAACTGATCAGCGAAAAGGAATTTCGAGAACTCCAAACCGATCTGTCCCAACCCCAGCCCCAGCCGGGAGCAACCCCTTCGGATCAGGCCCCGGTCCCGCCACCGGAGGTTGAATTCAGGAAGCCGGTTGCGGATACCCAGGCCGAGCCGGCTCCGGTTGCCAGGCCGGAACAGCCGGTCCGGGCGGTGGCTTACGCGCTTTACCGCGAGTTGGTCAAGGCCGAGGTCCCGGACCAGATCCCCGCGGCGCGGGTTCAGGATTTCCTCAAAAACTATGTCTCGGCCGAGCTTAAGGATTATATGCTCCCGCTCAAAAACCTGGTCACTTTTCTCAAAGCCGAGGGCGGGCTTGCGGACGACCGGATCAACCGGCTGGTGGAAAAGATCGTCAATCTGGAAAGCACGCTTAAGGTGATGATGCAGAAGCCCTCCGAGGAAATCTCGCTGGAAGACGAGGAGCCGGTGGAGTTGGAGGAGATGATTGAGCTGGAGCCGATGCCGGAGGAGCCGCAGGTTCAATATCTGGAGGAGCCGGAGCAGGTGCCGGAGGAGGCGGCCGAGGAACCCGAGCCGGAGATTCCTCAACTCAGCTTTGCCGACGCCACCCGGGAATTGATGGAAAAAACCAGGGACCGAGACGGATTGGCCCGGGCCGTGATCGGGTTTGCCAAAAGCGTTTTCAAACGCGCGGTCCTGTTCACCGTCCGCGGCGACCAGGTCTTCGGATGGTATGGA
>CAIYYW010000214.1 GCA_903930515.1 uncultured delta proteobacterium
CCCCAGGGGTGTATTCAGAGCTATCGCGCCTTCCGCCTTCGCCTACAGATTGTCCGAGCAAGAAGTGGCTACGGCGGACAAAAAAGGCGCTCGCACATTCAAGAAGCAAATGGCGACTAAAGTCGCCCGCACAGAGTGGTCAAGGGCTGCGCCCTTATCGCGCCTTGCTTCGGCAGTTCGGCAGGCAAGTGTATCAGATGGGAACTACTTGGGCGGGGCGGATTTTTGGATGAGCTTAGATTCTAGGTTGGCGATCTCCTGGTTGCTGAGACTGGTCAGGGTGGTTTGGAATCCGTTCAGACTGGATCTGGGCATTTGGTCCACTTCTTTTTTTTGGGCTTTGAGAATTTGGAGTTGGGTCCGGGCCTGGTCCAGCCGGTCCTGCTCTATCAGGAAATTGATCAGCAAAAAACGGGCGAGGAAATAATAAGGCTCTTGTTCCAGGGCGGAATTGAGCCATTTTTCCTGTTGCGGATACTCCTGCTTCAAACGCGCAATATCGGAGAGGATCAGGTAAGTGAAGACATAATGGTCGGATCGCCCGAGGCTTAACCGGGCGACCTGCTCGGCGCGTCCCAGCATCGCGGGGTTTTTCATAAAAAGGGATAGGCGATATATGGTAAACGCCCACTGATAAAAATACTCAAAATTTTCCGGGTTGAGCCTGCAGGCGAATTCCAGGTAGGGGAGCGCCTGCACGGCGAAATCGGGATTTTCCGTGCGATAGAAAAGGGCGCGCAAATCAATCCCGATCTGGTAGTCAAGCTTGGCGTATCCGGAGGGAAGACGACTTAGGCGGACCAGGTAGTTGATCTGTTGTTCGGGCTGAGCGATCCGGCCGGACCGTAAGGTCAATCCGAAGATCACGGCCTGATATGTCATCACCAGGGCGATCATCGCTCCGGCGAGGATGGTGAAGGAATGGAGGAAAAGCGGTTGCTGAATAGTGGCGGTGGACTTTTTGAGAATGCCGGGCCGGAAGCGGGAGCCGAGGTAAACCATGCCGGCGAGATCAATGATGGCCAGGATCATAATCGGGGGCTGATGCAGATTGGAGTCCACCAGGGAATGTCCCAGGATGCCGAAGAAGGATCCGGCGAATCCCAGCAGCATTCCGTGATCCCTTTTCAGGTTCGGGTCCGGCCGTCCGCTCATTGCCGCCAGGGCCGGCCATAATTGGATCGCAAGCCAGGCCAGGATCAAAATCAAGGCCAAGGGCGAACATTCCGCGGCGAAATCAATGAACTCGTTATGGGCCCGGTTGGCGGATTTCATATAGCGGCCGATCTTGACCGTGCGCACCGGATAGGCATAGCGGTCGTAATAATACTGATACATCCCGAGGCCGACCCCCTGGGGATGATGCCGGATCATCCGGAGACTGGTTTTCCAGATCGTGATCCGCTCCCAGGCGTACGGGTCGCGGCCGAGATCCTTAAGGCGCGTGCGTAGCGGGTTCGGGATCAGCGCCACGGCCAGGACCAGCAGGATCAGGACCAGGAATGCCTTGAGCCGGAAGCGGCTGAGCAGGATCAGGCCGATCGGGATCAGCGCGAACACGATGCTGCGGGAGGCGGACACCATCATCCCGGCGAAGATCAGGACCAGGCTCAGGGCCATTGCGATCCGGAAAACAAACTTCCGGCGCCGGCCCCATTCGGGCCATAAGTCATAAAGGAGCGCGGAGAGCGGGAAGCTGATCAGTGCCAGCAAGAAACCGGAATAATAGCCGGGATTGAAAAAACTCCCCGTAGCCCGGCCCGGGTGAGACTTGAAATAGCCGGCGATGCCCAGGATGCTTTCCATCATTGCCGCGGCCAGGAGGATGAAGAAAAGCGCGGCAAGCAGTTTCCTATTTCCGTCCTCGCGCGCCAGCAGGTTGATCGCCAGATAAAACAGCAGCAGGTAAGCCAGCGCGTTGGAATACCAATAAACCGTAATGTAATAATAATGCGTGATCAGCAGGGAGGCGCTCAAAACAATCCAGAGCAGAAGGATGATCCAATTCCCGGCCGGAGCCGCAATCTCGATTTTGTCCTTGCCGATCGCGGCCTGGAAATAATAGAGCGCGAACCCGATCACCCACAGCCGAAGCCAGATCACGGTATGATAGGTTTCGCCGCCCTCAATCAACGGGCTGCCCAGGATCAGGACCAGGAAAAAAAACGCCCAGAGTTTAAAGGAGTTGTCGGGTTTTGGTTTTAGCTCTTCCATTTTTGCCAGGAAAAAATCAGCATCGCGGCCCAGGCCAGCAAGCCGATTCCACCGAAAATGATGCCATAGATCAGGCTGTCCGGCAAATAACGAAATTCCAGACGATGCGCCCCGGCCGGGACCGGAACCGCCCGGAAAAAACGATTCGCCCGATAAATTTCGGTTTCCTTTCCGTCCAGGTATGCTCTCCAGCCGGGATAGCAGGTGTCCAGCAATAACAGCCAGCCCCCGGCCCGGGCATTAAATTTTATCTCCACTTTCTGGTTGCCATATTTGACGATCTCCGCGGGCTCGGCCGGGAACAAGGATGAGGCCGGCATCGGCTCCGGCCCGCTCTCCAGCAAAATCTTTTCCCGGAACGGAAACTCGGGACTGAGCCAGATCCGGACCAGGTTTTCCCGGTTGGGGATGACTTCAGCCTGGTAAAAAATCATCGCCCGGTCCAGCGGATCCGGAACCGCGGACAGGCTTTCGTATCGATTGACCAGTTGCACCCCGCACCTGGCCAAAACCTGCTCCGGCTCGCGCGATTGCTTGAGCAGTTGATAAAAATAATCTATGTCCGCCAGATAATATGATCCCCCGCTGAGCGCGTCATTGATTTGATAATAAACCCCCCAGAACGGGATCAGCCATCCGCGGGTGAGTTGGAAATACTCGAACGCGGTCCCGGCCTGCGACAAGGCCTGTGACTCCCGGCTCAATACCGCCATCCGGACCGGGACTTCCCCGGCCTGTTTCCGGTCTGGGAAATTCTGGTCCATGATCATAACCGCTTCAGGCCGTTCCGTGAAAAACCCGGCATCCGTGACCGGGTTCAGCCGGAAATGCGCGGAGGCCAGATCAAAATAAACCAATAAGATAATCCCGATCGCGAATATCCGCCGGTCTTTGAGCTTCCCATTTAGCAAAATCCAGGCCAGCCCGGCAAAAAGAATGGAGAGGGATTTGACCGCACTGGCTTGAATCAGGAACTGATGCGCCAAGGCCATTGAGTCTGACCCCAACCCTTTTTTCCGCAACCAATAAAAAACCGGGAGCAAACCAAAGCTGATCAGGAAAGACAGCAGCGCCGGATACCAGGCCTTAAAATTCCAGGGCCTTTTGATTAAGCCCTCCAAACCCAACCCGGCCAGAACCGCCAGGCTGAACGCGCTCCAGAAATAAAATTTCTCCGGGATCCGTAAAAATTTCAGGAACGGGACCGCGTTAAAAATAAAGGCCGTGGCCGGATTATACTTGCCCAGCGCGAAAAATATTCCGGCCAAAAAAACCGCTCCCCATAAAAAGGCGGCCCGTCGGTCTTGTCGGAAGGAAACCCCGGCCAGTAACAGAACCAGGATTCCGGGATAGAGGCTGAGCAGGTAGGACGGCTGGTGTAGGAATCCCGTGAGCCATAGCCGCGATTCCGGGGGCAGGAAATAGTTCGGGAAAAATAAGGTCAGCAGGTTCCCGGGCTGCAGGGACCAGAGCGCGAATTTTTCAAACCCGTACCCGGAAGCGCGATTGGAGAAGGGGAACATTTCCCGGGCTAAAAAAATTTGCGGGCAGGAAAGGATCAATCCCAGGGCCAGGGCCAGGCCCAACCCGGCAAACAATTTCCCGTAGGCTTTTCTCCCCCCCTTGACCTGGAGCAGCCGGCTGATTGCCAGGAACGCGGAGATCAGGATGCTTTCTCCAAAAATTTGCGGATCTCCGGCCAGGAACTGGAGCGCGAAAACCAGGGAGAGGAAAAGGATATTGATCAGCCACCGGGATTTAAGCGAGCGGATCAGGAGCCACCCGGAAAGGCTGACCCATCCGGCCGCGGCTAACAGCACGGCCAGGTTGCTGAGCGAGGAAAAAAAACCTCCGAAACAGAATGCCACTGAGACAAAAGCGGAAGTTTCCCTGGAAAATTCCAATTCCCGGAAAAGCAAATAAGTAAAAACTGAAGCGAGCAGGTAATGCAGGATGATATAAAAAATTAATCCTTTCCAGATCGGGCTGATAAAAAAAACCAAGTTGAGCGGATAAAAGGATCCCAATTGCGGATTGGCCGCGTAAGGCATCCCGAAAAATCCCAGCGGATTCCAGAGCGCGAACCCGCCCGAGCGAACCAGGAAGCTACGGTAGGGGATGATTTCAATACAGAGATCGCGGAGGAACAGCGCCTTTCCGGGCAGAAGGGCTGGAACCCAGAAAACCAGAATTGCCCAGGCAAGCGCTCCAAAAATTAAACCCAGATCGTTTATCTTTTTCATAACCCGGCATTATTATTTTAATGGAAACGCCCTTAAAGAAAAGCAGGGATAGCCATTCCGTGTCCTGACCAGCACTTGAGTTGACAGTATCTCCCTGACGCCAGCTACATTAACTTACCTCGATCCCTATATCGGAGCAAGCCGGAGCCGCCGCCTCCGACGAGCTTTGTGGCCCATTCTC
>CAIYYW010000215.1 GCA_903930515.1 uncultured delta proteobacterium
ATTTTCCCCTCCTAATTTTTAGGCTCCTCTAGCAAATTTGTGTGAGAAGCACCGGGGGTCAGGTCTAAGGTTTGAATTTAAGGTCATGCTTGATCCCTTGGCTTCAGCCTCAGGCCTGAAGAGTTTGCCCGGTTTTTTTAAGATTTTATCGTCCCGCCCCATTCTGTCTGTTCCCTCCTGAATTCGCCCCAACCGCCTGACCTTTTAACTGCACGGATATTGGAGCACATATTAAAGATGCGGTCAAGTCCGGAGCAGGGGTTAGTGGGTAGTGGTCAGTGGTTAGTGAAATTTCCCAATTTCCGAATTCCAAGCCTTGCATCCCGAATTCTCAGCGTTCTCTGCGACTCTGCGGTGAAGACGGATTGTATCGCGCCTTCCTCCTTCGTCCCGTTCAACGCAGGCAAGAGTGCCTGCGGCCCCTAGAAAAATGTTCGGCGGACAAGAAAGACGCTCGCACATCAATCGGGAATCATGATTCTCCCAAACCCAAACCCCCAACCCCCAATTAAAGTTGACGGGAGGGAGCGGTTAGGCTAGATTTTGGGGGATGTGGACTCGGATAAAGAACCTGTTCAAGAAATATTTCCTGACCGGCTTTCTGATATTGCTGCCGGGGATCGTGACCTTGATGGTCGTCTATTGGCTGGCGCGGTGGATCGCGGGGCTGCTCAGCTTTGGCATCATCCCGACCCTGATCAACAGCTATATGCCGCTGCCGGAAAAGCCGGAAGTGCTGCACCGGCTGATTGAAGCGGGTCTGCAAACGGTTGATTTTATCCTCGGGCTGGTTATACTGCTGATTATCACTCTGGCCACCGGCGCCTTTGCCCGGACTTATTTTCTGCGCAAGGCCGGGGGGTTTGCCGAGCGTCTCCTTGCTCAGATCCCGGGCGCGGGTTTTATTTACAACGCCACCCGCGAGCTCTTGAACAGCATCTTCAGCGACCAAGACAAGAAGTTCAGCCGGGTGGTTTTGACCGAGTATCCGAGCAAGGGGAGCTGGGTGATCGGGCTGGTGAGCGGGAACAGCGGGGAGTTGTTTGACCGGGCGGTTGGGGAAAAGATGGTGAACATCTTCATTCCCACCACCCCCAACCCGACCAACGGCTTCTTGCTGGTGGTCCCGGAAAGTTCAATCAAGGAATTGGATTTAAGCGTGCCGGAGGCGTTCAAGATGGTAATTTCAGGCGGGATGACCGAGATTAAAGGGAAGTCAAGATAAATTAGTTGGAGGTTTTAGTATGTATCTGGCAGGACTGGATATTGGAGCGACCAAGACCAAGATTATTATTTTCACTGAGCAGGGCAAGGTGATCAGCCGGGAGAAGATTTTGACCGATAGTTTTAACCGGGTGGAACCGATTATTGAGAAGTCCTGCGCGCAGATTGAGCGGATGCTGAAGGACCAGGGGATCCGGAGATCAGAGTTGGGGGCGCTGGGGGTTGGCTTGGCCGGACAGTTGGACCCGGAGACCGGCTATGTTGACAACTCTCCGAACCTGAAATGGTTCGGGGTCAATTTCGGGAAAAAATTTGAGAAACGGATCAAGAGAAAAATCCGGCTGGCCAATGATGTTAACGCCGCGGCTTGGGGCGAGTTTGTTTACGGAGCGGCCAGGGGCAAGGGGTATCGGAACCTGGTCGCGGTTTTTCCCGGCTCCGGGATCGGCGGCGGGGTGGTCTGCAACGGCTGCCTGGTGGAAGGGGCGACCGGGACCGCGGCGGAAGTGGGCCATTTGATCTTCCGCGAGAACGGCTTGCTCTGCGACTGCGGGCATCGGGGCTGTCACGAGGCCTATGCCGGCGGGGTGCCGATGGAGAACCGGATGCGGAAACTGGTCCGGGCGGGCAAGGGCAAGCTGGTTGATAAAATGGTCAACGGGGACCTTTCCAAAATCAACACCCGCACCATCGCGGACGCGGCCCGGAAAGGGGATGCCTCGGCGAAGGAAGTCTGGAGCGACGCGGTGTCCAGTTTGAATGTTTTATGCGCGAACCTGGTGAGCGTATTCAACCCGGAGGTGTTGGTCCTGGGCGGAGGGGTGATTGAAGGAAATCCGATCCTGGTCCCGACCATCCGCAATTATGTCAAGACCCACGCGGTGGATTACAGCGCGAAAACGGTTAAGGTGGTGAAGAGCAACCTGGGCGGAGACGCCGTGGCCATGGGCGCGGCCGCGCTCGGTGCGTTTGAGGGATAGGAGGGAATTGATGCCGGTGGATATTTCCAGATTCAATAATTTGTTTGAGCCCGAGTCCATCGCGATTATCGGCGCGAGCAATATTCCGGGCAAATGGGGATTCATTATGCCCATCAACATCGTGACCGCGGGATGGAAGGGCCGGATGTATTTCGTGAACCCGCGCGAGAAACACATTCAGGGATTCGCGGCGTATCCGAGCGTGGACGCGCTTCCGGAGGCGGTGGATTTAATGATCGTGACCGTGCCCGCGAGCCAGGTCGGATCGGTAATGGAGCAGGCCGCTAAAAAAGGAGTCAAGAGCGCGGTGGTGGTCAGCTCGGGCTTTTCCGAGACCGGGGAGCAGGGTCGGAAGACGGAGGAGATGGTTTCCAAGATCGCCACCGATGCCGGGATTTTGATGGTCGGCCCGAACACCATGGGCATTTGCTCTCCCCCCAATAAGCTCCACGCCATCGGCGCGGTGGTGATCCCGCCTCCCGGGCATATCGCGTTTTTGAGCCAGAGCGGAAATTTGGGGGTGCAGGTTCTGGGCTGGGCCGAGCGGGGCGGTCTTGGGATCAGCCGTTATATGTGCTCGGGCAACGAAGCTCAATTGACCTGCGATTTGGCGCTGGAATATTTCGGCCAAGACCCGCTGACCAAGGTGGTGCTGCTTTATCTGGAAGGGATTGATTTCGGAGAGCGTTTTTTTGAAATCGCCAGCCGGGTGAGCCGGATCAAGCCGGTGGTGGCGCTCAAGGTGGGACAGACCGAGGCCGGGATCAAGGCGGCTGCCAGCCATTCCGGCGCCGTGGCCACTTCCCATCGGGTCTATCGGGCAATGGCCAAACAGTCCGGGATCATTGAGGCGCAGAACACCGAGGAGCTGATTGATCTGGCCCGCTGTTTCGGAAACCTTCCGCTCCCGAAATCCAAGCGGGTCGGGATTATGACCCTCGGAGGCGGATGGGGAGTGGTGACCACCGATGTCTGCGCGCAGGAAGAACTGGAACTGCCGCAACTGTCTCCAGCCACCATGGACCGGATTGACCAGATCCTTCCCAGGTTCTGGAGCCACGGCAACCCGGTGGATATGGTCGGGATCGTCCAGCGCAAGGCCCATTTCGACATCCTGGAAGCGATGGTGAGCGACCCCAATTTTGACATCATCATCACCCTCGGATCCCTGCTTGGAGTCAAGATCGGACGGACCTCTTTCCTCTCCCGGATCCTCAAGGCCTTTAACCAGTTGGTCATCTTTTACAAATTCCGCACCTTCCGGTTCCTCTATTTCATCATCAAGGGGTATCGGCAGGCGCAAAAGGAATCCAAAAAACATATCTCAATCGGAAAGAGCGAGAAGAGCGGCGGGATCAACTTAAAGGAAAGCAAGGCCTGGGCCGATGTTGTGTTTGTCGGGCACATCAACCGCCTGATGAAATCAAGCGGAAAGCCGATCGTGCCGGTCGCCTTTGACCCGTCCACGGTGCCCGAGCTATATAAAAAATACGGCATCGCCAGCTTCGGCATCCCGGAAAAAGCCGTGATGGCGGTGAAGAAAATGGCCGACTATCAGACCTTCCTCGCCCGCCGGAAGGAAATGGAGGAGCAGGAATTTTACGAGCTGGTTCCCGAGGACATCGCCAAGGGAGCGGAATATTATTTGAAAGAACGGTCCGGGGCGATCAGCGAGTCCGAGGCCAAGGAACTCCTCCGCTATTACGGGATTTCCACGGCAAAAGAAAAAATCGCGGCCAACGCGGACCAGGCCGTTGCGTTCGCCGGGGAGATCGGCTTCCCGGTTGCGCTCAAGATAGATTCGCGCGACATCCTTCATAAGACCGAGGCCAAGGCGGTCAAGCTGGGCTTGAAGAACGAGGATGAAGTGCGGGCCGGGTTCCAGGAAGTGATCAAGAACGCGCAAGCATATAAACCGGACGCCAAAATCAGCGGGGTGATCGTGGCCGAGATGGTTTCCGGCGGTGTGGAAGTGATGGTGGGGGTGAGCCGGGACCCCGGCTTCGGACCGGTCCTGGTCCTGGGCATCGGCGGAATTTTTATAGAGGCCTTGGAAGATGTCTCAATGAGGCTGCTCCCGATCCACCGGATTGACGCGCTCCAGATGATTGACGAGTTGAAAGGCAAAAGATTATTGAAAGGCTTCCGCGGAAGACCGGCCGCGGATATTGAACAGCTGGTGGAAATAATGATCCGGGTCAGCCGGCTTGCTTATGACCAGTCCGACAAAATAATTGAAATGGACCTGAACCCGATTATGGTTCTGGCCAAAGGCAAAGGCGCCAAGGCCCTGGACGCCCTGGTGGTCTTGAAAAAATAATCCGATCTATTCAAAACCGAAGGCTTAAAAAAAGCCCCGGACAGGAGAATTGAACATGGCGAAACGGATTGGCGGCGGAAAATTTATTCTGACCATCGCGGGTATCGTAATCCTGATCGGGTGCGGGCGAGGCAATCGCGGGCATGATCGTTCCAGCCCCGAGTTATTCCAGCCTTCCGGGCCAAACGCGATTAGCGCTCCCGCCACCTGGAAGAAAGTCGGCCCGGGTTTCACCCATGCCTGCGCCATTGCCAAGACCGGCTCGCTCTGGTGCTGGGGGGATGATGAAAAGGGATCGCTCGGGGATGGTTTTACCGGCCTTCAATATTCGCAGAGTCAGCCCCATATTACCGATCCGGCCACCGACTGGAACACGATCGTGAGCGGCAATCAGTTCTCGTGCGCCAAGAAAAGCAACGGCAATTTATATTGCTGGGGCAGAAATACCTTCGGCCAATTGGGCAACGGAACCACCGCGGACGCGGACGCGCCTGCGCTGGTGAATCCAGACACCGACTGGAAAAGCCTCGAGGTCGGGGCCGACACCATCTGCGCGGTCAAGAAATCGGGCAAACTGTATTGCTGGGGGAAAAACGAATTCAGCCAGGTGGGAGACGGGACCACCGCCGACCGCCATGTCCCGACCTGGGTCAAACCCGACACCGACTGGCGTCAGGTTTCGGTGGGAGATGCCCACGCCTGCGCGGTCAAGACCTCGGGCAAGCTCTATTGCTGGGGCGTCAACAATTACGGGCAACTCGGGGACGGGACCTCATCCCCCTCCCCTGTCCCCAATCAGGTGGGTGTATCCACCCGGTGGAAATCAGTCTCGGTGGGCCTTGATCATAGTTGCGGCAAGCAAAACGACGGGGCGATTTATTGCTGGGGAGACAACTACTTCGGCCAGGTCGGCATGGGCGATACCGCCCAGTTAGCTTTCTCTTCCCCCAAAAAAATCTCGGCCAAAGGCAAGTTTTCCTCGCTCTCCGCCGGCTCCCGCCACACCTGCGCTAAAAAGAGCGACGGGACCGTCTGGTGCTGGGGCATGAATGTCTTTTCGCAGGCCGGACCGGCCGCCAAAGCCGTCCTCGCCAAACCCGCCCGCTTGAGCGGGGCGACCAACTGGCTCGCGGTCTCGGCCGGCAAGTATTTCAATTGCGCGATCAATGCCAGCAACCATCTCTACTGCTGGGGGATCAATGACCACGGCCAGATCGGCCAGGGTTACTTCGGGAACAAGAATTATCCGAGTCAGGAAACCATGGGCCAGGCATGGTCGGATTTGGCCACCGGCGAATACGCAAGCTGCGCGGTAAAAAGCGACGGCACGCTCTGGTGCGCCGGCAGCAATGATGTCGGACAGTTGGCCAATGACACCGGCCTGCCCAGCCAGAGCTTCCTCCAGATCGGGAGCGCCGCGGACTGGACCGATACGCAAAGCGGCTGGCGGTTCAACTGCGGAAAGAGATCAGATACCTCGCTTTGGTGCTGGGGATTTAACCAATATGGAACGCTCGGGGACGGGACCAATATCAGCCGGAGCGAGCCGGCCTTGGTTATGGGAGGCAAGGTCTGGTCCAGTTTTTCGGCCAACGGCGGCAACTCGGCCTGCGGCATCAAAGCCAATGGATCGCTCTGGTGCTGGGGTTCCAATTATTTCGGCTCGCTCGGGAACGGAAACAATTCCGACTCCAATACTCCGGTGCCGGAATCCACCATGGCCACCGACTGGCTCCAATTATCAGCCGGAGGGGCGCACACCTGCGCG
Organism: uncultured delta proteobacterium; assembly: GCA_903930515.1. Taxonomy (GTDB): domain Bacteria; phylum RBG-13-61-14; class RBG-13-61-14; order RBG-13-61-14; family DRUE01; genus CAIYYW01. The sequence continues at coordinate 6,293 of CAIYYW010000215.1, forward strand.
GTCAAGACCGGCCAGACTCTTTATTGCTGGGGCTGGAACGGCTATGGCCAGCTTGGGGATGGGACTTTCGCTGACCACAATGTTCCAACCAAAATCGGCTCAGACACTGACTGGAGCGCGGTTTCCTCCGGCAGGTCCCACTCCTGCGCCGTCAAGAGCGACGGCCGCTTATTTTGCTGGGGAAGTAACGGCTCCGGCCAGTTGGGAGACGGGACCACCGCGGATTACCGGCCGGCCCCGACCGTGGTCGGCGGCGACACCAATTGGTCCAAAGTGAGCGCCGGCGGCTGGCACACCTGTGCGATCAAGACCAACGGAAGTCTGTATTGCTGGGGAGAGAATCTTTCCGGCCAGTTGGGCCTCGGCTACTGGGTTTCCCACAATACCCCGGTCCAAGTCGACGCCGGCGCCGGCTGGCTGAAAGTGGTCAGCGGATATGCGAGCACCTGCGGACTCTACACCACCGACTCGATTTTTTGCTGGGGAAGAAATCTGGGAAACCTGGCGGATAATTCCGCCTGGGTGAGCAAACCCGTGCGAGTGCCCTGAAATGGCCTGACGATCCTTTGCCGATTATTTTCTCAGCACGATCCCGACCGGGTCAATTTCCTCGTGCAGGATTCGGACTTCCTTTTCCGTGGGCGGTTCGGTGACTTCCAGTTTGTCCGAAACTTCAAAAGCAAACGAGCTGTTCGCCTTGGCATCCTCCAAATTCACTCCCCGGTGGAGGGAGATCAGATACATCCGCTTGGTGTCCGGATTGAAGCCATAGACCCCGAGTTGGGTGATCACCCGGTAAGGCCCGGTGTTCTTGGGCAAGCCTGCTTTTTCACGCGCGCCCGGCCCGGAAAGGTATCCGGGGGTGGTAAGGAAATCCACCTTTTCCACGAATTTCCGCTTGTCCTGGCGCATGATGATGATGGTTCGCTGGGAGAAAGAGCCGACATCGTTCGCTCCGCCCGACCCGGGCAGCCTGGTCTTATGCTCTTCATAGGGGCCGATCATAGTGGTGTTGATGTTTCCGTAAGGGTCAAGCTGGGCCGCGCCGAGAAAGCCGAAGTCAACATAGCCGGACTGGGAAGCGCTCATGACATCGTGCATGGAAGAGGCGGCGACTGCGCGGTGGAAAGTCCGGGAATCTCCGACCGAGATGGGGAGCACGGGCATTTGCGGCCCTAGTCCGCCCGCCTCAAAGATGATGAACAGTTCCGGGGCGTGGGTCTTCTGGGCGAGCATGGCCGCGATCATGGGCAGGCCGGTTCCCACAAAGACCGACTTCTTGTTCTCCAGGATTCTTGACGCGGTGCAGGCGAGCAATTCCGGTTCCGTGTATTTCATTTCCTTCGCCATCTCACTCACTCCTTTTCATCCAGGGCGCGGTCATCTGCTCCCTTAAATTCTCCACCCGTTTCAGGCGGTTCAACATTTTGATCCCGCCCGCCACTTCCAAATATTCCTCAAAATCGTTCACGCCGTACACATACTTGTCAAAATATTCCTTGACGCCCTCCTCGGACTTGCTCATCTTGAGCCAGGCGCCGATATGGTCTTCGTCAAAGAAATACAGGTAGGGCATCTGGCAGGGATGCGACCCGTAAGGCATCTCCACCACCGCGTCCACATAGAAGAAGGGGATGGTGGTCTTCCAAGGCTCGTTCCTGATTTTATCGTTGTCAATTATTTCTTCGGTGGTGACGATCAGGGTCCGGGCGCAGCGGGCCAGTTCAAAGTCCTCAATGATGATCCCGTCAATCTGCGCGTTCCCGTGCATATCGCAGCGGTGGGTATGGATGAACGCCACATCCGGGTAAGCGGCCGGGACCAGGCAGATGGGCTTGCCGCTGAACGGGTCTTCAATCACCTTGGCCGAGCTGTGTTTGAAGGTGTCGGTCCCGAGCAGGTTCCGGGTCGGGATAAAGGGCACCCCCATCATTCCCGCCAGGAATCTCCACTGGTACCCGGCGTTGCTGGTCTCCGCAACCACCTTGCACCTGCCGGTCTCAACCGCGCGCCGTCCCGCCGGCGACAGACCCCGGAGTTCATGGCCGAAGCAATATGCCACTTCCACCCGGTCCACCACTCCCGAGCCGATCAAAATATCCAGATCATGCACCGCGGTTTTTCCGGCCATAACCAGATGCCGTTTCTTCTGCCGAATCATCTCGTAAATGACCGACATGGAAACCCGGATATGACCGAACCCGCCGCTCGCGATGAAACTGCCGTCCTTGACAAATTGCGCCACCGCTTCCTTCGGCGTCATCCGTTTGTCTTTGAGTTCCCGCGATTTGTGCTCCAGGACCCATTCCCGGTTCTCGTCCGGGTCATGCCATCCCAGCAGTTCCCCTTTTCCCTCATCCAGAATCTTGGTCTTGCTCATTAACCCTACTGACCCTCCTTTACTGCTTAATGGAAAAATATTAGACGCTTTGACCGTAAAATGTCAACCGGAAAAACGACGAACAAGGCAAACGCGGGGAAAGAGCAACGGGATTGTTCCCCCCTGCCCTTTTCCCGTTTCTCTCCTCGCTTCTGCAGGATGCCGCGGGAGTTCAATTGATTTGTTTGAAAATATCGTCCTTGATCTCGACCTTGCCTTTTTTCAGGTTTTCCAAATACCGGTCAAAGGTTTCCTGCTGCTTCTTCAAGAGCAGGGCTTGTTTCACCTCGTCCCGGTCTTTTTCAAACTTGGCCAGGTCCGCGGCCTTGACCGCCTTGAGCCGGAATACATAGACCCTTCCGGTCGTGGCATAAACATCCTGGGGAACAGGCTTGGTCATGGTCAGGTTGAAGACCAACTTGGTTAAATCATCGGAAGAGCCGATCCCGGGCACGGTTTTGGAGCCGCGCTGGAAAAAATCGGTTTCCTTGAGCGGGGCGTTTTCCTTTTTGGACATTGCCGAGATCTCCGCATTCTTGCCCAGTTCCGACAAATCCTTGCGGCCGTCTTCCTTGGCTTTTGCCAGCCGGATTTCCGGCCGCAGCTTCCGGATGACCTTGGGCCTCGCCTCTTCCAAGGTCGCCGCGTGCGGGTCCTTGACTTCGGTCACTTCATATATATACAGATCATCAACCCCGGAGAAGACCTCGCTGATCTCTCCCTGGTTCATATAAAAAGCCTCTTCCGTGATGTTGCGCGAGTCCGGGATTCCCTCCAGGCCGTTTTCCGCCTTTTTAAAAACTTCGCTGGTCTTCAGTTCCAATCCGTATTTCTTGGCCGCATCCACCATCCCCTTTCCCAGGCAATCTTTCAGGACTTCCGCCGCCTTATCCTGGGCCGCAAGGTGCGCCTTGATCCGGACCATATCTTTTTGGATTAATTCCTTCACCTGCTCCAGCGGCTGGTATTCCGCCGGCTTCATTCCCTCCAGCTTGATGATATGGAAGCCGAACTGGGTCCGAACCGGAGTGCTGAATTCTCCCACCGGAAGCGCGTACCCGGCCTGCTCAAACGCCGGGACAAAACTGCCGCGCGAGGCCCAGCCCAAATCCCCCCCCTGTTCCGCCGAGTTGTCCTCTGAAAATTTCTTGGCGGTCTCCGCGAAATCCGCTCCCCCCAGCAACTCTCCCGCGACTTTTTCCGCCTGCTCCTTGGCCTTTTTCACATCCGCCTCCGGGGCGTCTTCCGCCGCCTTGATCAGGATGTGCCGGAAATGCGCCTGGGCCGGCTTGGTCTGGTAGCGGTCCTTGCTCTGGTCGTAATATTCCTTAAGCTCGGCATCGCTGACCGGGACATTTTTTTCAAACCCCGCGATCGGGAAGATGAAATAATGGATCGCGCGCGTTTCCGGCCAGTCAAAATCCTTGGGATGAGACTTATAGTAATCCTCAATCTCCTTGCCGGTCGGGTCCAGCTCGCCGTAGCGACCTTCGGCGTCAAGGGCAAAATATTCCAGGTTCAGTTCCTCATAGGTCTTTCCATAATATTCCTTCACCTCGTCGGCGCTGACCTGAACCGGCGCCACGATCACATTGACCACCCGGCTCACCAGGAGCTGTTGCTTGACCTCGGCTTCAAATTGCTCCGGCGTGACCTGGAGCCGGTTGAGCATATTCTTATAGGTGGTCTGGTTAAAGGCCCCGGTCTGGTCCTGGAAATAGGGGATCTTGCCGATCTCAATGTTGATCTCCGCTTTGCTCACCTTGATCCCAAGCTTCTTCGCCTCCTGAGATAAAAGCGCCTGCCCCACCATCTCGTCCAAGACATCCTGCTTGAGCGCCCCCGTGTCCAGCATCTCCTCCGGAACCTCCCCGTACATCCGCTTCATCCGCTGAAACCAGGACTGCTTGGCCTGATCATAGGACCGGGAAAAATCCCGCGCCGAAATCGGATCCCCGTTCGCAACCGCCACCGCCTGCGAAGATTCCTCGGCTGGCTTCTCCTTCCACCAGTTCACCGACAAGATGCCGAAGCCTCCGAAAAAGGTCACCGCCACCGTGACATAGAACGCCTTCACCACCCAGGATTTGGAATGCTTTCTAAACCAGCTTAACATCCTTTGCTCCTTCCAAAGGACCGCGTTGATCGCGGCCCTTATTCCGGCTCATATTACTTGCCAAATCCTGAAAAATCAACCGCCATACCCGCCAGACCCCCGACCCTCCTTTGACCGGCCCGGATAAATCTGATAAATATGCGGGATGCCTTCCATTCAGACCGGACTGCTCAGCAATATCGTGATCATCATGGCCCTGGCCGTGGCCGTCCTGTTCATCTGCTTCCGGCTCCATATCCCGTCCATCGTCGGGTTCCTGATCACCGGGATCCTGGCAGGCCCCAGCGGGTTCCGATTGATCAAGCAGGTCAGCGAGGTCCAGACCCTGGCCGAAATCGGAGTGGTGTTCCTGCTCTTCACCATCGGCATTGAATTCTCCTTCCAGCGCCTGTCCCGACTCAAGCGCGCCGCACTCCTGGGCGGCTCCCTCCAGATCGCTTTGACCACCCTCGCGGTTTTTTTCATTATGACCCGGCTCGGGTTCCGATCCAACCTCTCCATCTTCACCGGGTTCCTGATCTCGTTAAGCTCAACCGCCATCGTGCTCCGGACCTTGCAGGAAAAGGCCCAGGTGGAATCTCCGCACGGTGGGGCCGCCCTCGGGATCCTGATCTTTCAGGACATCGCCGTGGTCCCGATGATGCTCCTGATCCCGCTCCTGGCCGGAGGCGATGCCCATCTCGGAAAATCCCTCCTGGTCCTGCTCGCCAAAGGAATCGGCATCGTCCTGATCGTGATCGTGGCCGCGGAATGGCTGGTCCCGCGAGTGCTTTTCCAGATCGCCCGGACCAAAAGCCCGGAGCTGTTTATGCTCAGCATCGTGGTGATCTGCTTGTCCACCGCCTGGCTCACATCCTCCCTCGGACTCTCCCTCGCCCTCGGAGCCTTCCTGGCCGGGCTGATCATCTCCGAGTCCGAATACAGCTTCCAGGCCCTCAGCAACATCTATCCCTTCCGCGATGTCTTCACCAGCTTCTTCTTCATCTCGGTCGGGATGCTGCTCAACCTTAATTTCTTCTCCGAACATCTCGGTTGGACCCTGCTCTTCGTGATCCTGGTCCTGATGATCAAATTCAGCATCGCCGCAATCTCCGCGGCCCTCTTGGGATTCCCCTTCAGATCCTCCGTCCTGACCGGACTGTCCTTGAGCCAGGTCGGAGAATTTTCCTTCATCCTCGCCGGAGCCGCGCTCGGTTCCCAACTCCTGCCCGCGAACATCTATCAATATTTCCTCGCCATCTCCGTCCTCACAATGATCCTCACCCCTTGGATCATTGACTTATCGCCCCGGATCGCAGACCTGCTCGCCAAGCCGCTCCCGAAAAAACTTAGCCGGGGTTGGCATCGCTTCCCGGAATTGGAAGGGTTTGACGCCAGAAACCTTGCCGACCATTTGATCGCAATCGGGTACGGGATCAACGGGAAAAATGTCACCCGAGCCGCCCGGATCGCCGGGATCAAATATGTGATCATAGAAATGAACCCGGAAACCGTGCGCCGGGAAAAGGCCGGGGGGGAGAAAATATTTTACGGGGACGCCACCCAGGACGCGGTGCTCATCCACGCCGGGATCAAGGCCGCGCGCGTGGCCGTGATCGCGATTTCCGATCCTGTGGCCACCCGCCGGATCTGCTCAAACCTGCGCCGGCTCAACCCCAAAATCCATATCATCGCCCGCACCCGCTATGTCCAGGAAGTGAAGCCGCTGCATCAATTAGGAGCAGACGAGGTGGTCCCGGAGGAGTTTGAGACTGCGGTGGAAATATTCACCCGGGTGCTCAGGAAATATTTGATCCCGCATAACGAGATTGAAAAGTTCGTCGCCGAGATCCGCTCGGACAATTACGAGATGTTCCGGGGACTGGCCAAAAAGGAAATCACCTTTTCCGATTTGAAATTGAGCCTGGCCGACCTGGAGATCAGGAACTTCCGAATCATACAGGGCGCGCCCGTGGACGGAAAAACCCTGGCACAGATGGAGCTTAGAAAAAAATACGGAGTCACCGTGCTCGCCATCGGACGCGATAACCAGATCCATTATAACCCCGACCCCGATGCCACCCTCCACGCCAATGACATCGTTATCCTCCTCGGAAAACCCGACCGCATCGCCGCAGCCCTGCCCCTGTTCATAAGCCAAGAACAAGCAAACAACGGTTAGGGGCGCCGGACACGCGTCCGGCCTTCGTAGCCGTAATCTACTACTGCGGAGTAGGCTGTCCCACTCTTGTCAACGAACAATTAAGCTTCAATTCGTCTTCACCGCAGAGGCACAGAAGCCGCAGAGAATTATTTTTTCCCGCCATTACGCTCCAAAATAAAAGGATTATATTTCTTCTCGTATTTCTCCAAAGATCATTACTCCAGGATAGTGGTACTTTTCCCATTCGGCATATTTTATCTTATCCGCCCCCAATAAGTAATATGCCCAGAAATCAAACCTAAGCTCCGATGCCAGTTTTTTAATTTTCTTTTCCAGGCCAGCCTTTGAGATACGACCTTTGGGATCTTTCATCCATACTCCCACAAATATCAAAGCCATATAATACGATGGATTATCGTCTCTCATCTTTTTCAATTGCCCGAAAGCCTCGTCCCTCTTTTTCTGGATTTTGCGCTTTGATTCCTTATAATAGGTTTCGTCAAACGCAATCCATTCTTGTTTGGCTTCAATTAGAATATCCTGTTTTTTACTGAATTTGATCCAGATATCCGCCCGGCTTATTCTTTTGGCCTTTTTACCTTCCCCCTTGGTATTATATTCTAAAACGGCAAGGTAATTTTTCCTGTGTCTTTTCATTCTCCCCACCGCCACCGCTAAATGACCAACCGTGGACATTTCGGTAGACCAATATGGAAGGTCTTTTTCTGATTGGATAAATTCATCATAATATACAAACATTTCATTGATGAGCCTTTTAAAATCTCCAAAAGTTTTTGCCCTATTGCTTTCCAGCCATTCAAATCTGCCACTTTTCATTTTTAAACCTCCTTGCTATAAACGATCTGGTCTTCCCCATGGTCATAATAGTCTTTGAAGACACCTTCTTTTTTAAATCCCTGCTTAAGGTAAAATCTCCGCGCGCCTCGATAGAAGCTCTTGCTACTGGTGTCCACATAAATTTTTCTCGCCGACTTTTCTCGAAGCTCCCTAAAAATATGACTCAAAAGTGCTTTGCCTATTCCCCGCCTCTGGTTCTTGCTTTCAACATAAGTCCATCCTAGCCAGTAGATGCCACTATCCGAATAATCATCATAAAAGTATCCGGAAACTCCGATGATCATCTTTTTATCTTTTACAACAAAGACTCTATCCCGTGGCCTATTTTTATCCTCAAAGTATCTCCGGTAATATTTTTCTGCATCCCGGCTATCTGAAGATCGCTGGCGGCCTATAACTTCCAAAATATAATCTTTGTCCCGTGACCGAGATCTTAAGACTCTTATTTTATTTATAGCCACCATCTTGAAACCATCGGGGTCAGAATTGAGACAATTTTTGCGGATCGAGCCTTGATCGCCTTCAATCTCCTCCTCTTCCGATTCTTTCCCTATCCTCCCCGCTTTCAGGGGTTCGCAAATTTACTGCTTAAATTAACTGCTGTTTCAAATTATGCCGGAATTTGGAAGGGGTGTCAAATGTCTGCGCTGGAATCACAGACAAGAGTGTCTGTGCCCCTAATATCGCGGCTAAAGCCGCTCGCACATTCAAAGGAAAAAAACTTTGCGTAGGACACTGCGTGTCCCTTTGCGCTCTTTGCGGTGAGAATGCATTATTTCGGGTTTCTCATTATCGCGCCTTCCGCCTTCGCCGTTTGTTCTCCGTAGCAGTAGCAGACTACGGCTAGTTGGAAGGATGAAACAGAATGTCCGCGAATGAGGAGGCTTCCGGCCTTCGCTATCATCCGTCGCTAAAGCTATGGATGACAAGAAGCTTCGGCGGACAAGTCGGGGGACAGGAAAGTCGCTCGCATCCCGCGAAATATGCGGGACTCGCTCCGCTCGCAAAAAAATTAATTCTCTGCGGCCCCTGCGGCACTCTGAATTATTGATCAATTTTATCAATTCTATTCTGGTGTCGGCCGGCCTCAAATATAGTGCTGAGCCAGGTTTCCACCAGTTCCTGAGCGAGTTCCTTGGCGGTCACCCTTGCGCCGATGCAGAGGATATTGGCGTTATTATGTGACTTGGCCATCCGGGCGGTAAAGTGGTCGTGGACTAATGCGGCACGGACTCCGGGGAATCGGTTGGCAGTGATGCACATCCCGATCCCGGACCCGCAGAGCAGAATCCCGAGCGGGACTTCTTCTTCGGCCACGGCCCTTGCCACTTTCTTGGCGTAATCCGGATAGTCCACCTTGTTTTTCCTACGCACCCCCATATCAATCACATTATGACCGCGCTTGAGCAAGAATTTCATCAGGTGCAACTTCAATTCCACCCCGGTATGATCCGAGGCAATGGCAATGTCAGGCTTATTGTCCATTTTTCAAACCCTCCTGCCGTTCAGCGTTTTTCGTTTCTCGTTCCTCATTTACGAGCGCAATACCCTTGCCGCGCATTTATCGTTTCGGGTTCAGCGCTTTCATCTTCCGGTACCATTCTACCGTATTCCTGATCCCCTGTTCAAATCCGACCTTTGGTTTCCAGCCCAATTTTTCCCGGATCTTTTTGCCGGAAAAGACCAGGTCGTAAGAAGCGGCTTTGATCCGGTAGCGGGTGAGAATGGGCTCAGCCGGGAGCGGGAGTATTTTCCAGCAAAGCTCCATCCCCCCGGCAACGGTCCAGGCGATCGGGTAAGGCAGATTGAGCCAGGGCATTTTCGCGCCCAGTTCCCCGGCGATCAAGGTCACCAATTCCTTCCAGGTCGGCGCCACCCCGTCTTCAATGATGAACAGATCGTTCTTCGCCTCCGGATGCATAAGCGCCAGGCTCATCCCTTCGGCCAAATTCTCCACATAGCCGACGCAGATCCTTGACCTTCCGGAATTGACAAAGCCGAAACCGCCTTTCTCAATCGCCTCGGCCATCCGAAAGAAGCTGGTGGTGTCTTTGGGTCCGAACGGAAACATCGCCGGCCGGACAATCACATATTCCATCCCGGTTTTTCCGCAGACCGCGCGAAGCTTGTCCTCAGCCAGGATTTTGCTTCTTCCGTAAGCGAAATGCCCGCAGTCGCGCGGGAGAGTCTCATCTCCATTTAAAATGTTCCGGTAATGATGCACCGCGACCGAACTGGTCAGGAGCATCCGCTTGACCCCGGCGGAGGAGGCGGCTTGCGCGACCTTTTCCGTGCCGATGGAGTTGACATTGATAAAGCTGTCCCATTTCCCCCAGTCTTTGGCAATCGCCGCCAGATGGCATACCCGGTCGCAACCCTTGACCGCGGGCTTCAAACTTTCCGGATCTGTAACATTCCCGTAAACCTTTTCCAGCTCCAGCCCGTCCAGATACCATTCCGGGGTTCCGGGAAGGATCAGCGCGCGGACCTGATGCCCCTGGCTGATCAATTTTTCGCAAAGGTTGCTGCCGATGAAACCATTCGCGCCGGTGACTAAAATTTTCATTTCCAGAGTCCTCCTGAATGATACAAACAGAAAAAGTCGGTGCCCATCCCTACGAACCAGTGGAACAAAAGCGGCCAGACGATGGACCGGGTCCGGAGCGCGATTGCCCCGAACACCAGCCCGGCCACAATCGCGGAAAGGGTTTCCATCTCCGGCTTGCCCACCACGATCACCGAGCCATTAAGATGCGCGGTCATCCCGATATGGATCAGGGTGCTGATCATCGTTTCAATCAGGATCGCGACCCAGGCCCCGGTTTTGGGACGGAGGCCGAAGAGGAGGAATCCCCGGAACATAAATTCAAACCCGATGTAATAGGTGAGGTATGAAAGCTCCCAGAGGATGAACCAGGCGGGGCTTTTCCCGGCCAGCCGGCTGAGCGGATACTCGGCGATGAACTCCGGGTTCTTTCCCGTGAAATAAAGCGGCACAATCATCACCGCCATCCCGAGCAAGAGGAATTTCAAACCGAATTTCCATTCGCCCAACCCCAGCCCGAAATCCTTGAACCGTTCCTTGAGCGGGAACTTGATCAGGAGCGCCGGGACGCAGAGCCAGAGGATAAACGCGGCGGCGTTCATATATGCGAATTCAAGGAAGTTGAGATATGGGGAATCCTTGAAGGAGGGGAAATGCAGGACAAAAAAGCTGTGATGCCCCTGGTATGCCCAGAGCGTGATCAGGACTATGCTCCCGATCCCGACGACGCCGGTTTTGAGGTCCATTTCCTTGAGATATTTTTTAATTTCTTGCATCCAGCCCTCCCAGGATCGTTTCCACGATTTGCTTTTCTTCCGGGTCCAAAAATTTCGCCCGGCTTTTCGCGCGCTCCAGGTCCAATTGATAATGGTTCTCCAGAAACGCCCGCTCGCAAAGCTCCAGGTAAATCTCAGAATTGAAATAGGCCTTAAGCCCCGGGCCCAGCGGATAGATCTGCTCGCCCGGCTTCCAGTCCTCATAACCGCGGCGGGCGGTGTTGACCAGGCCCCCGATCCGGATCGCCCAACTGATGACGGAAATGGGATACCCGGACAAATCGCGCAGGATCGCCCGCATCTTGCCCTCCATCTCCGGGTTGAAAAACTTCATCCACTTCGCGTAAAAGAGCGCGCCGTGGAAATGCTCCGGGATGTCCAGAACCGCCTGCTTATGAGTGTCCTGCGCAAACTCCCCGATCAGCGGAACCACCTGGTTGAGCAGTCCCAGGCCGGGATACTTCTGATCCGGGAGCGGGGGCTTGGACCGGCTGAATTTTTGGAACGGGTTCTGGAGCAGGAGCCAGTCAATCCATAACATCGCCACGGTATCTGCGCTGAGCAGGTTTTCCAGCCGGTTATGGATCTTGCTGATGTTGTCCCGGATTTTGAACACGCCCTCGCGCAGCCGGAGTTCCAAAAGGATTTTGTTATAGACCGCCTCGCCGGTATGGACGATGATCCGGTGCTCAATCAGGCCGTCGCTGTCCACTTCCAGGATCAGCGGGTCAAACCCCATCTTGCGCAAGGTCGGCAGGACCTGGTTCCGCTCGAGCTTGGCCCGGATCTCGTCATTGTTGTATCGGCCCAGAAAAAGCGGGGCCGGAATTTTGGCCAGCTCCACCTGCAACTCCTCCGGGCTGATCTCCAAAGTCAAAACCGGTGCCCGGTCGTGTCCGTAGAACTCAAACCATTCCAGCTTCTGCGCCTTTCTTTTCAGCCGCTCCAGCATCGCCGGGGATTATCCCAGATTACGCTTTTTAGTGCAATTAGAATGAGCAGCGATTCTCGCGCGGTTGCCGCTAAAAAAAAGAGCAACGATAAAAATTCCCGTTGCGCTTTCCTCGCTCCTCGCCCGCCTCGTTACCGTTCAGCGTTTGCCGCAATTTTATTTGCCGGCTTCTCTCCTTTTCAGCAGTTGCCGGTCCAGCTCTTCCATTGCCTGCTCCGGCTCCATCTTGAGGTCTTGGGCCCGGTCCGCGATCCGCTTTCCCATCGCCTGAGACACCGTATCAAAGCTTAGCCGGGCGAGGGAATAGGTTTCATCCGGCCCGGTCCAGTGGTCAATGACCTGGATGCCGTAGCTCGCGATCTCAGTGGATTCCTTGCTGATCATTTCAATGAACTGTGCCGCTTCCAGACCGCTCATCCCGGCTTTTTCGCTCACCGCGGAACCGGCCACAAAGTCCTGGAAAAAACTCGCCGCGTAACCCTCAACCGCTTTGGCCAAATCCGCTTTCGCGCGCTCGTCCGCGGTTTTCATCCGCCGGGCCTGGTCCGGAATCCCGCGCGCGGACCCGCATCCGTAAAAGGAATTTTTTCCCGCATCCGCGAACGCTCCTTGGCATTTGACCACCCAGACCGGCTGGTCCTTGCTTCCGGACTTGCCTGATTGATCGGCAAGCCCAGGCTCTTTCTTGGCGCATCCCAAAGAAAACATCAGAATGGTTCCCGCAACGGTCAGCGCCGCCGATTTTAATTTCATCCCGGTTCCCTCCGGATTGAGTTGGTCAATTATTCTTGATCTGTTCCGGATCCCCTTACGGCCCGAAAATTTTTATCTTGCCGTCATCCATCCCGGCCACCAATTCCTTGCCGCCCGGGCTGAAATTCAGGACATTGATCTGCCCGCCCAAGCCGGTCAATTCCTTGATCTTTTCCCCGGTCTGGAAATTCCAGATGATAATTTTCGGGTCCCGGCCGCCGGAAGCGATCAGATTTCCGTCCGGACTCACCGCCATCCCATAAACCGGGCCCTGCTGTCCGAACAGCATATTCAGCGCCTTGCCTTCCGCGACATTCCAGATCCGGACCGAGCCGTCCAGGCTGGCCGAGACCAGAAGGTTTGAATCTTTGGGCGAAAAGGCCAGGGCGTTGATCCGCTGCTCGTGGCCGCTGAGGACTTTCACCTGGTCCCCGGTCTGGGGATTCCAGACCATAACCATCCGGTCACTCCCAGCCGAGGCCAGGTATTTCCCGTCCGGGCTGAAGGCCAGGGCGTTGATGAATTCCTGGTGCGCGTTGAACTTGCGGATCTGCTCCAGGTTCGAGTCCATCTTCCAGATCCTAATCTCCCCGCCCGTGCACCAGCCGCTTGGCCCGACCTGACCGCAGTGACCGCTCGCCAGGGTCTGATCTTTGGACCAGGCCAGCCCCATCGCCGGGTCCGGGAAATCAAAGGCCGTGGTCTTGATCTCCAATGTTTTAGCGTCGTAAATCGCCAGAACCTTGTCCCGGGTGGCCCCGGCCAGATACTTCCCGTCCGGCGAAAAGGCCAGTGCCAGGAACTCCGAGTCGTGAAAACTCAATTCCTTTTTTACCGCGTAGCTCTGGAAATCCTGGACCAATAGTTTCCCCTTCATGTCGGAAGCGGCCAAAAGCTTGCCGTCCGGGCTAAGGGCCTGGCTCTCAATCCCGGAACTGTGATCGCTCAGGGTCTTCTTCTCCAAAACCTCACGCGCCCATTTTTCCGGGCTTAGCTTTCGATGGCATGAAAAGCCATTGGCCATAACCAATCCCAGCAAAATCCCCAAAACCCATTTCCTTCTGTTCAATTTCATCTCCGCCCCCTTTAATTAAAATTAGGGTATCTCCTTCATATTATACCACTACTCCTATTGTTTTGATATTGAATCCCCCCTAAAAAGTTTCCTGAATTCCGCTCAGGCACAAATTTAAAAGCCAGCCGGCCTGTGAGCAGTTGGGAACTGAGCAGCCGATGAGTCGCCACCGATTCCTTTGGACACGGAATTAGGGTAAATTGGGATTGAAGGGAGGGCGGTGGAATGAAGAGGGAAGAAATGAAGGGAAAAGGCGCAATGGCGAGGCCGAACGCTTTTTCAGGACCTTTAAAGAACAGATTATCTACGGTCGAGTTTGCCGGACGGTGGAGGGAGTGGCCGTGGGTAAGTTCGTAGAACTGCATAGCCGAGAGTGGAGCATTGAACGGTTGAATGTTCTCAGCCCGAAACAGGCCGGAGAAGGTCTATTGACAAGGTTGGCAAAATGCGCTTAAATGATGTCAACGAAACCGGGCGCGGTACAATTATGATTGAGGGTTAGACGGGCGTGACTCAAGAGCGAATAAAAACTTTTTCCCTGTTTCTCATTTTGCTGGTTATCGCCTTTCCGCTTCGGATCTACAGGCTAAACCAGAGTCTCTGGTATGACGAGATTGACACATTATATAATTTTATCAGGCGGGACTGGCTCACTATTTTAACCTGGATGCCTGTGCCCAACAATCATATTCTTTATTCTTTGCTGGCAAAAGCCGCCATCGCCATTTTCGGAGAGAAGGAGTGGAGTCTCAGATTGCCGGGCGTGATTATCGGCGGGCTGACTCCGGCGGTTTATTATTTGCTTTATCGAAAGCGAGTGGGTGATTTAACCGCATTTATAATCGGCATTTTTATTTCGCTCAGCTTCTGGGCGGTCTGGTTCAGCCAGGATGTCCGAGGATATTCCGGAATGATTCTTTTTGCCGGGATGAGTCAGCTTTTGTATCTGAACTGGCTGGAAAATAGAACGCGCCGGCTTGCCGGGTTTTATATCATAATTTCTCTGGTTGCCTGCTATTCACATCTCTATTCCATTTTTGTCCTTTGCGCTCAGATCGCATATGGGTTTTTCAAGTGGATTATTAAAAGCAAGGAGGAGAAGCCGATTATCTTTATTTTACCCGGGATTGCTTTAGTCCTCTCGCTTGCGCTTTATCTGCCGGTATTTTCCCAGCTGGTCGCCTATTCTCAAGCCGGGGGACGGGAGGCGGGAGACGGGTTTAAGGCTTTATCCCTATATCACTCCCTATACAGGATTCTTTTTGAAACTCATTTTATAAAATTGGATGTTATGCTCGGGATCTTTTTTATCTTGGGGCTTTATCGTCTTTTCCGGACTTGGCCGGGGATGGCCTGGCTTAATCTTCTCGCGGGAATTTTCGTGCTGATTTTTTCTTTTGCTTTGCACGTGTTTTTTTATGCCCGGTTTATGGTGTTTCTCCTTCCCTTCTTTTTTC
>CAIYYW010000216.1 GCA_903930515.1 uncultured delta proteobacterium
GTAAGTTAATGTAACCGGCGTCAGGGAGATACTGTCAACTCAAGTGCTGGTCAGGACAGCTAAGCAGATTGGCATAATAAGATATATTTAAATATGCCTATAAAACTGATAAAACTGCAGGTGCCGCGGGTCGGCGGGATGCCTGCGTCCCTAATCGCTTCTTTGCTTTGCGCTCTTTAGGTCTTTGTGCTTTAATAAATTCATTCTTTGCGGTCTCTGAGGCTCTGCGGTGAGATGAATCGAGCCTGAAGGCGCTCGCACATTAGGAGAATATTATTGAGCAAGATTGGCGCAAGTCCTGAATCAGAGAACATTCCGCGCTTGGAGATGCAAGGCATTTCCAAGCGCTTCGGCGCAACTGTGGCATTGGACAATGTTGATCTGAGGGTGAGCCAAGGCGAGGTGTATGCCCTGATCGGCGAGAACGGCGCGGGCAAGAGCACGCTGATGAAGATCCTTTCCGGGGCGATCAGCGCTGATTCTGGAAAGCTGTTGCTCTGGGGCAATCCCTATCATCCGAGGAACCCGCTGGAAGCCCGGAATTCGGGCGTGGTGATGATTTACCAGGAGTTGTCTCTGGCGCCGCATTTGTCGGTGGAAGAGAATATTATGCTGGGGATGGAGCCGGTGAGGCTCGGGCTGTTGCGTCGGGGGGAGATCCGGAAGCGGGTTAGCGAGGTCTTGGCGGAGTTGGAACATCCGGAGATTCGTCCGGAGGCGAGGGTCGGGGATTTATCGGTTGCGGCTCAGCAACTGGTTGAGATCGGCCGGGGGCTGGCGCTGGGTTGCCGGGTTTTGGTCCTGGACGAGCCGACCAGCTCGCTGGCGCAAAAAGATATTGACCGGCTGTTTGAAATCATCCGGCGGCTCAGGGGCCGGGGTCTGGCGATTGTTTATATCTCGCATTTCCTGGAAGAGGTGAAACAAATCGCGGACCGGTATCTGGTCTTGCGCGACGGCCGGGTGGCCGGCTCCGGGGAGATCCTTGACACCAGCATTGAAGGGTTGGTCCAACTGATGATCGGCAGACAGATTGACCAGCTATATCCGCGCTCCGCCCGCGCTCCCGGGGAAACGGTCCTGGAGCTTAAGGATTTGGCCGGGTTCAATAAACTGGAGGACGCCAAGCTGAGTTTGCGGCGGGGAGAGGTCCTGGGAATTGCCGGTCTGGTGGGATCGGGCAGGACGGATTTGATCCGGGCGATTTTCGGTTTGGACCGGGTGAAATCCGGCGAGATCCGGGTCGGAGTCTATCTGGGCCCGGCGTCTCCGGCGATGCGCTGGTCTCAATCAATGGGTATTCTGAGCGAGGACCGCGGCGGAGAGGGACTCGCGGTTTCAATGAGCTTGGCGGACAACCTTACCCTGTCCAAACTCACCGGCTTGGGCCCGATCAACCTGGTCCTTCCTTCCCGCCAAAACGCCGTGGTCGGCAAATGGATAGACCGACTCGGGATCCGCTGTCAAGGCCCGGACCAGCGGGTGTCCGAGCTTTCGGGCGGGAACCAGCAAAAGGTTGCGCTGGCTAGACTGCTTCATCACCAGGCGGATATCTTGCTGCTGGACGAGCCCACCCGTGGGATTGATGTCGCGAGCAAGGCCCAGCTTTATCGTTTGATAGACCAACTCGTCTCCGGAGGGCAGGATGGAAAGCCGGCCAAGGCGGCGCTGATGGTGAGCAGCTATTTACCGGAGCTGCTGGGAATCTGCGACCGGATCGCGGTGATGTGCCGGGGAAGGCTGGGACCGGCATATCCGGCCGCGGAAATGGACGAGCGAAAATTGATGCTGCTGGCCACCGGACAATCCCTCTCCTGCCCGGCCGCGTCGGATTAAAGGTTGACAATCCTTTTCCGGACAACCATTATATCATTATCCCATATCTCAGGCAGGGAAACCGGGTTATTCCGGGGTTGATATTTTAAGAAACGGTCTGGAGGATTAAGGCATCTAACCCAATAGGAGGAAGATGAAAAATCTTCTAAAAACAGCCTTAATGGGATGTATGGTTTGGTCTTTGCTGATATTATTATCGCCGTCTGCCAACGGTCAGATGCCCGGGGCATATTATTGGGGCGATTCCGACAACGGTCTGATTGACGGTACGGATCTGACCGCTCTGGAAGCGGCCCTGGCCGGTCAGAATCCGGGTTATTGGACGATTCCTCCCTCAAATCAGGCTCGGAGCGCGCTCTGGCAAGACCTGGATGGAAACGGGATTCTGGATGCTCCGGACTACACCATTATGCAGGGCTGGCTGGGCAACGATTTTTCCGATCATTCCGGATCTCCGGTTGAGATCATCCTGGAAAAAACCGACATCACCATCGCTCCCGGCAGTTCGGTCTATATCCGGGCCAAGGCTCTGTCCGGTTACGGAAAAGGCCGGGCCGGATGGGGGATGGTGTTTCAGCTCGCCGGGGGCAGTTGCGCCACGGCCCGTCTCTATGGAAGGAATGTCAGCGATGGCAGTAGTTACGGCTGGTTCGCGGACCAGGCCTATGAATATACCAGGGATGCCTCGGGGAGTTGGTATGCAAGCGTCAAGCTCAAGACCGCGGGCTGTTCCGAGAATGACACTGTTTTTATCGGCGCCTATATCCCGGGCTATGATCAGCGGTTCCCGTCCCGGCTGGTGGCCAGGAACTATACCGATGCCGGAGGCGGAACCGTTGAGCAGACCGCGGTCCATAACAACACCTGCATTGACAACGACCACGACGGACGCGGTAATTATTGCTCCGCCGGCTCGGATTGCGATGACGCGGACCCGGACAACTGGAATAAATGCGCCACCTGCATAGATGCGGATTCCGACGGCTGGTATGCCAACTGCGACCGATACCTGAACCGGCGCGGGCCGGATTGCGACGATGCCGACCGCTGGACCTGGCAGATGTGCAATTGTGTGCCGGAGTATTGTCCGGAATGTGTGTGTATGTCGCTTTGGGACCCGGTTTGCGTGGTTTCTGAATGTTATTATGAGAACGATTGTTTGGCGTATTCATATTGTGACGAGATTTATTGCTATCTGGGATTGGACGCTTACGGCGATATTGATCCTAATTCCGACTGCGCCCGGGCGCATCCAGGATGTATGAACCAATGCTGGTGATCCGACTCCAAGCGGGCCCGACCAAGGGCTGAAATCCCCCGGCCGTTGTCCGCGGCTTTGGCGCAAACGGCATTGTTCAAGTCCGCGCCCTCCGATCTTTGGAACTGATCCGCGGATCCGATCAATCAAGGTTGATCTTTTTATCTGCTTTGCTTCGGGCTGGTTCTGCATTAAAATAGAATCAATTTGGAAAAAACTGAGAATCCCAAAATCCCCTTTTCTTTTAGCTGGCGCAAATGGCTCAATCTGATCGGCCCGGTCCTGGGCTTGGTGTTCGTATTCGCGCTTTTTTCCATCATCGCCCCGGAGAGCTTCCGGTCCGGCCGGAACCTGGAGACCATCGCCCGCCAGACCGCGATCACGGGCACAGCCTCGCTGGGAATGACCCTGGTGATCATCTCGGCCGGAATAGACCTCTCGGTCGGGTCGGTGATCGCCCTTTCCACCGTGGTGATCGCCCTTCTGCTCAACCTCGGCCTGAATCCGCTCCTGGCCGGACTGGGCGGGATTCTGGCCGGGGCGATTTGCGGCCTGGTCAACGGCGCTCTGATCACGCGGTTGCGGGTGGTCCCCTTCATCGTCACCCTGGGCACGCTGCTGGTGATCCGGGGCCTGGCCAAGGGGCTGGCCCGCGAGCAAAAGGTGGACGCGCCGATCAGCTGGCTGAATAATTTACTCTCCGCGCTCAAGCCCGATCAGCGCTGGCTGGTCCTGGCTCCCGGGGTCTGGCTGATGATCATTCTCTCCCTGATGGTCTGGCTATTGCTCAGATACACCCGGCTGGGCAGGCATATCTTTGCCATCGGTTCCAATGAAAACACCGCCCGGCTCTGCGGGGTCCCCACCGACCGGGTCAAGGTGATGGTTTATACCCTTGCCGCGGGGTTCGCCGGACTTTCCGGCCTGATGCAGTTCAGCCGGCTCACCGTGGGAGACCCCACGGTGGCGGCCGGTCTGGAACTGGATGTGATCGCCGCGGTGGTGATCGGGGGAGGAAGTTTGAGCGGGGGCGAAGGCTCCATCCTGGGCAGCCTGGTCGGGGCCTTGATTATGACGGTGATCCGGTCCGGCTGCTCCCAGATGGGTCTGCCCAACTGGGTCCAGGAAATCGTCACCGGAGCCATCATTATTATCGCCGTGGCTTTGGACCGGTTCCGGAGACGGCGGGCCTTTTGATCAGGATGAAACCTTTTGCCCGCGCCCGCTTCTTGACAAGGGAAACGAGTTAAGTTATTTTCCTTTTACCATTTTTTTCAGGAGGTATGTAATGAAGGTAACCGTAGATCAGGAGTTGTGCACGGCTTGCGAGCTATGCGTGGATACTTGCCCGGACCTGTTTGAGATGGACGGAGACTATGCCGTCCTCAAGGTAAAGGTGATCCCGGCCAACCAGGAAGAATGCGCGCGCCAGTCCGTGGAAGATTGTCCGGTGGAAGCGATCAAGATTGAAGAATAGGCGGACCCGCTCTCAGGTCCGGTTCACGGCTTACTCTGATATTCCCGCTTAACCCTTTTCCCCAGCCGGGTGAAAATCTCGTAGCTGATGGTCTGTCCGGCCTCGGCTAATTCCTCCACCCTAACCGCGCCCGACTTTTCCCTGCCGAAGATCAGGATTTCATCCCCCGGTTCGGCCTCCGGAATCCCGGTCAGGTCCAGCATTATAAAATCCATCGTGACCGCCCCCAGAAGTGTCGCCGGTTTTGAGCGCACTAAAAACTTGAACCCGATCGGCGTGGAACGGGGAAGACCGTCCGCGTATCCGAGCGGGACGACCCCCACCCGGCTCTTGCGTTCCAGGACGCTTTTGCCGCCATAAGAAATCCTGGTCCCGGCCGGAAGGTTCTTGATCAGGCACACCCTGCTGACCAAACTCATCACCGGCTCCAGATGAAGCGAATGTTCCAAGGCCGGATAAAAGGGGTCCGCGCCGTAAAGCGCCAGCCCGGGCCGGACCGAGTTGAACCTCGCCTCCGGGTATTTGATCAGACCCGCGCTCCCGGCCAAATGATAGTATTTGAGCTTCAATTTCTTTTTGCGGAGTCCGTTCACGATCAGGGAAAAATCCTCAATCTGGCGCCGGGTGTATTTGAGATAGTCTGCCCCCTGGTAGTCCGGGCAGGACAGGTGACTGAGCATCCCTTCTATCTCCAGGCCGGGAAGGCCCCCGGCTTGGCCGATAAATTCCCACAACCCGTCCGTGGCCACCCCCAATCTGCTCATCCCGGTGTCAACCTTGACCTGAACCCGGACCTTCTTCCTTTGCTTCCGAGACTCCGCGCTCAGCCGCCCGCAGGTTTCCAGATCGCTCACCACCGGGACCAATCCCGCTTTAACCACCGCAGACTCGTCTCCCGGAAAGCATCCGCTTAAAAGAATGAACCGCGCCTTGACCCCTGATTCCATCAGCTCCAGCGCCTCTTCCACGCAGGCCACGCAAAAAGTGCCCGCGCCCGCACTCAGCAGAGCCTTCCCGCAACGGACCGAATTATGCCCGTACCCGTCCGCCTTCACCACCGGGAATAGCTCCACCCCCGGCCCCACCAAATTCTTAATCGTCCGGTAGTTTGATTGCAAACGGTCCAAATAAATCCTGGCTATGCACGGCCTTCCCATTCCATTCCTGCCCCCGCATTATCTTTGAAATTTATCCTTTCCGCAAATGAAAAGGACTCAATCCCCTATCCGATCCTTAACCAAATGTAACCCCGGCTCAACCCAGCCTCAACAACCCCTCCCCTAATCCGCGATGGCTATCAATCGCGCTAAATAAAAAAACGCGGCCATAACTAACAACAATATGAAAAATTGAAACGCGCAATCCTTCTTGCGCGCGGCCTTGATTCCAATTGATTAAAATTCCTTCCTGTGCAAAAATCATGGACATCAGCGCGAACGCGATTTATGGAAAGAGTATGAAAAAAGATCGGAAAAAGAAGCCTGGGCGGGAATTAAGGAAAGAGCAAAAAAAAGAATTCCCCAAGGCTCAAGCGCCGGCCCTGAAAAAGCAACCGGGCAAAATTCAGTTGAACGGTTTGCCGCAGAAACCTCGGGAGAAGCCGGAACAACCGCCTTACCCATATTCCCCTTGGGCATTTCTGGAAACCAATTGGTTTGTTCCCGCGGCTTTGATTTTGCTGATGATGACCGGTTTGGCCTGCTACTGGCCCAGCTTCAAAGTTCCTTTCCA
>CAIYYW010000217.1 GCA_903930515.1 uncultured delta proteobacterium
ATTCTCTATGTTACGATTTTTCTATATATAGGGGACACGCGTTCAGCAGACAGGTGTTCAGGCAATTGAAGCAGTAGTAAAAAATAGCGGTATTAAGGTTCTGCCAGAATTCCCAGAATTCCGGGGAGCGGATCAGGGAGATTTTCTCGTCATCGCTGAGTGCCTTGACCGATTTGATCCCAAACCGGATCCGCGGCCCGAAAGTTCCTGTGAGCCAGGCTGCTCCGGCATCGGCAGCCGGGGCGCCCTGCAAGCCAAAGATATTTGTCTGTTAGGGGGCTTAAGCATTGGCTAAAGAAGTGACCCCGGTGGTCTAAAACTCAGGATTTCCGCGCGGCCGTTAGCAGGGCGACCGAGTGGGGAGGGATTGATATGTATCCGGGCCAGGCAATCTCTTTGCTGACGGTTGACACCTCCTCCTTAGTTCCAATCTGATTTTTGCTTGAGAAGGACGGGCCGGTGATGGCCTTGATGGTCGCGTCTTGTCCGGCCTTTGTTCCATCGATTTCTAGTTCCACCTGCAGCGACTCGTCCGGACTCCGGTTGACCAGGAATAGGGACAGTTTTTCTTGGTCAGTGGTCAGCGATGCATCCAGGGCCGGGACATTTTTTCTTTCGGGCACGATTCCGAATTTTGCTGCGGAGAAGGACGGGCTGGTGACCGAAAGGGGTGCAACATTGCTCAGCGTATTTTCACTATAGAGTTTCAGCACATGGAACATAGGGGTCCGCGCCAGACCGTTTTGGTCTGCGATTATTGGCGGAGCGCCGGCGTTAACCGTGGCGAACATATCGGCGATTTTAACCAGATTGGCCCGGCGATGGATGGAGTGGATGACGCAGGCCGCGGCAATGGCTTCCCTCAAAATGGTGGAAGGATCCAGGAAGAAGCGCATGGTGCCCAGCAGGTTCCACTCGTCAAACGCAATCGGCAGAGGCTTTCCGAGGATCTTGGTCATCATATCCGCCAGCCGGTCCAGGCTCTCCTCCACATAAAGGTTGGCCGCGACAAAGGAGAGATAGGTCTTGGCATCATCGGGAACGCTGCGCGCAAAGCTGTCCGCGGGAATATAGATATGGGTGGAGAAATAATCAGCCTCCCGGCCCAGGCCTTGGACCAGCACGCGGTTCCATCCGGGATTGCTCAGTTCGTCGGCGCCGGAAGCAACCAGCTTGACCGCGCGGTTCTGCGCGCGCATGGCTTTTGCCCATTGGGCATAACGGCTGACATATCGTTCCGGCCGAAGAAAGCATCCGTTATGCTCAATCGGGTTCCACTGCTCGTTGCCCACACTCCAGACCGGCGCCGCGAGCGGCCCGAATTTTTCACTCACATAGGCCACCCACTCTGCGGCCAGGTCCGGCTCGTCAGTCCCCATGGACGCGGTGATTGAAGGCTCGGCGCCGATCCCCGCGCAATATTGCATGAACTCATCGGTCCCAAAGCGGTTGTCGTGAAGAGGCCCGGGAGGGATGGGCGCGCCCAAGGCCTTGAATCCAAGGTTGAGGATTGGCTTGTCCCACATCGGGTTTTTATATGACGGGCGGCTGTCGCCCACCCCGTCCCGCCAGTTGTAGGCGTCGGCGAAACATCCGCCCGGCCAGCGCAGATGGGTAACCTTAAGCTCGGTGATCGCATCCCTCACATCCGTTCTGATTCCCCGCCCGTCCATGATCCCACCCTCAAACTGGCGGCCCATGAACTCAAAGTTCTGCCCATAGATTCTCCGATCAATCTCAGCCACGCTCTTGGCGGCGTCTCCGCGGACCCGAGCGCGCGCGCCGGTTCCGGCCTTTAGGTTCAAAGCCATGCAAGCCATTGCCGAACCAGCGATAAAATTTCTTCTGTCCATCAGTCTCTCCTTCTTGGATAATGCGGCAGGGCCAAGTCTAAAGGGGCTGTCGCCCAAATCCTCCTGACCGGATAGAATAATAGCGTAATCAAGATTTTGAATCAAAGAAGGAGCGGAAGAAGTCCCGCGTAACGCGGGACTTCAGTTATTCAGTGCATATAGATAAATAATCAACTCTGAATCAAATCTGCATCTCAATGTGGCTATTTGGGAAACAGGCCCTCCAGGTTTGTGAGCCTAGGAGCTTAATGTCGCACCCCATTCACCCTCGCTGAAGCGCGGGGCTATGACCGTTGCGGTCAAGCCGTTTTATCTATTCCTTTTTGGCAAACAAACTCGGGCCGAAAAAGAGCGGGTTGGGTTCAACGGAATCGGATTCCAGGAGTTTGCGTCCCAGGATCATCAATTGAATCTGGGAAGCTCCGGCGCCAATCTCCATCAGTTTCGCGTCCCGGGCCAACCGCTCCACGCCGGCCTCGCGCATATATCCGTGTCCGCCCATCACCTGGATCGCGTCCAAAGCGGACTGGGTCGCGGCCTCGCTGGTGAACAACTTGGCCGCGCTCGCGAGCAAAGTGGTGTCCAGTCCCAATTCGGTCATCTGACCGAGGGTAAAAAGCATGGAGTAGCTGGCGAGCAGTTTTTCCCAGATGCGCGCGAGCAGGAACTGCACGGCCTGGAACCGGATGATGGGCTTGCCGAATTGGACTCGCTCCTTGGCGTATTTAGTGGCTTCCTGAAGGGCGCGTTCCATAATCCCGATCATCAAAGATGGGGTCACGGTCCGCTCATTGGTCAGGACCCGGAAGGCATCAAACAGGCCCTGGCCTTCCTGTCCGAGCAGGTTTTCTTTCGGCACTTTGATCTGGTCCATATAGATGGCGCCGGTGGGCGAGCTTTGCATCCCCATTTTTTCAAAGGGAGGGCTGGTGTCCAGGCCGGTCATTCCCCGCTCCAGGATGAAGGCGCTATATCCTTTTTCGCCCTGGGCATAGACCACGAAGATATCCGCGATCGGGGCGTTGGTGATGAAGGTTTTCTGGCCGTTGAGGATATATCCGTCCGGGGTTTTCTTGTAAGTGCTCTTCATCGCCCGGATGTCGGACCCGGCCTCGGGCTCGGTCAATCCCCAGCAGCCCACTTTTTCACCGTGAACCAGCGGGAGCACATATTTTTCCTGTTGCTCCCTGCTGCCGGTGGCGAGGATGGAGAACGAGCAAAGCTCCAGGCTCGCGCCCATACTGAGGGCGAATCCGGGCAGGGCCTTGGAAACTTCTATGGACACCAAATTCCGGGTGATGAATTCCCGGCCCTGGACCCACTCCTCCAAATCCTCCACCGTCTCAATCAAGCCGGTCCCCTGAACCTCCAATAAAAATTTCCGGATGACCGGAAAAATCTTTTCCTCGCCCTTCTCCAGGGCGTCGGCCTTGGGCGTAATCTCCTTGGCGCAAAACTTCCGAGACATCTCCCGCGCGATCCTTTGTTCCTCCGTGATCTTTAAACTGAACATCCGATTCCCCCTTCTGTTTTTATTTGGAAAATTTTCGCTATAATCTATCTTGATCTTTTTACCATAGCGGGGAGAAAAATGCCAGAAAAGACACAAGAGGAATTGGATCGGGTGGCGTTGGCTCTGAATGAGAGTCCGTTTTATCAGCATCTGGGGATGCGGGTTGTGCGGATTTGGGATCAACATTCGGAGATGCATCTGGAGCTGGACCAGAAGCACAAGAACATCTGGAACACCTTTCACGGAGGGGCGATCGCCAGCGTGATGGATTCCACCTGCGGCTCCTGCCTGTATTCATCGCTGGACCTGGATGAGGGGGCGATCACGATTGATCTCAGGGTCAATTACCTTTCGCCTCCCCGGGAGGGTCTGTTGATCGGCAAGGGCAGGTTTGTTTATCGGACCCGCAACCTGGCCTGGAGCGAGGCAGAGGCCTTTGACCAGGAGGGCAACCTGATCGCCACGGCCCAGGCGATCCATCGGGTGATCAAGCGGGACTGGGGGAAATAGATCCAAGACTTAAACCAAGGAGGGACTAATGATCACCGCCATCGTCCTGATCGCCGCGAACCGTAACAAAATCACGGAAACCACACAGGCGCTCGCGAACCTTCAAGGCATCACCGAGGTTTATTCCATCGCCGGCCCCTATGACATCGCCGCGATCATCCGGGTGAAGGAGAACCAGGAACTGGCCGACCTGGTGACCAAAAAAATGCTCAAGCTGGATGGGATTGAAAAAACCACCACCTTGATCGCGTTTGAGGTGTTTTCCAGGTTCGACCTGGATCGGATGTTTTCAATGGGCCTGGAATAATGAGTCCGGACCAGGGGATCATCCTGGACATTGAGGATAAGCCCAGGCTCCGGCTCAACCTCCAGATCATTCCCGCCCAGGTTTCCAACGAAAAGGTGTTGGTGTTCCAGGACCCGGAACGCTGGAGCGAGGAGATGGTGATCCTGCCGGCGCAACTGGCTCCGCTCCTGCAATATTTCGACGGCAACCATTCCTTGCGCGAGATCCAGGAAGAGATTATGCAACAGACCCGGCAGTTGATCGCGGTGGACGATTTGCAACAACTGGAGAAAGAATTGGATGATCATCTGCTCCTGGATTCCGAGCGGTTCCGGAATTATGTCCAGGCGCAGATGAAGGAATGGGTGGAAAGCAAAGTGCGCCCGCCGGTCCTGGCCGGGCAGAGTTATCCGGAAGATCCGGAAGCGCTGAAGAAATTCCTTGACGATTTTTATATATCCGGCCCGGGAATGCCTTCGGAAAATAAAGGGGATCAACTCAAGGCCATCCTCGCTCCCCATATTGAACTGCAAGGCAACGGCCAGGTTTACGCATCCGCCTACAAGAAACTTTTGGAAGAGAGCCAGGCAGAGTTGTTCCTGATCCTGGGCACCGGGCATCATCCGATGGAAGATATAATGGTATTTTCCGAAAAGGATTTCCAGACCCCGCTCGGGATCGCGGAAACCGACCGGGAATTTATCCGGGCGGTGAAAAAGCGGATGCGAAAGAAATCCCGGCTGGGCGACTTCTCTCACCGGAAAGAACATTCCATAGAACTGCAAGTGCTGTTCCTGCAACACCTGCTCCAGGGGAAAAGAAAATTCAAGATCGTCCCCATCCTGATCGGGTCCTGCCAGTCAATGGTTGAGTTGGGTTATTCTCCGGACCAGGACCTGCTGGTCCAGGATTACCTCGTTGCGATCCGGGAGCAGATCAAGGCGGAGGGGAAAAAGGTCGCGTTGATCGCGAGCGTGGATTTGGCGCATTTGGGGCCGCGCTACGGGGACCGGGAATCTTACACGCCGATCCGGGAGGAAGAGATCAAGGCGGACGATCAAAAGATGCTCTGCTGCCTGGAGCAATGCGACGCTGAGGGGTTTTTCCGGGAGATCGCCCGGACCAAGGACCGGAGAAAAATCTGCGGGCTGGCGCCGATTTATTTCACCTTCAAGATCATAGAACCGACGCGGGCGGAATTATTGAAATGGTCCGTCTGGTACGACCAGAACTCCAAGAGCGCGGTCAGTTTCTGCGCGATGGCGCTCTCTTAGGATTCCGCGGCTTTACATTCCCCGGTTTTCGTGTTTGAATCAAGGCGGAGAAATGAGCGAGGTTGGAAAATCCGGGCTTTGGCTGCAGAATCAAATTGCGGAAATAGGGGGGGGAAGCCTTGCCCGGACCGGCTCCCGGGGCGCGCGTCCGAAGGTTTACTTTAACCCCGCATTTCCGGAAAAAATTGCGGGCCTGGCCCTGCGCAAATGGGAAGAGGAAAAAAAACGGCCGGAAATCCAGGGGCTGATCCAATCGGTGGACAAGAGATTATTCCTGGAGAAGCCGGTTCTGGAAATTGAAGGGCAACGCTTCCGGGTGAAATATTATTCCTACCGGAGTCGGCCCCATCATTGGGTTGAGAATTTCTTTTATCAATCCGAGGCCATGCGTAATTTCCGGATGATGGCATATCTGAATTCCCGGGGAGTGCCTGCGCCCAAGCCCCTGGTCCTGGCCGAGGGTTCCCGTGCCGGGGCCGCGTTTGAGAGCGCGCTGATTATGGAAGATTTGGACCCGGCTTTAACCTACAAGGCCCTGGTGGAAAAGCTGGATACGAATCCCGGGGAACTGGAGCGGTTTCTGGAAGAAGTGATCCAGAGCCTGGCTCAATTCAACCGGACCGGAATCTACACCCTGGATGTGGACAAGAATATTTTGATCAAAAGGAATAACGGCCATTATCAAATTTATCATTTTGACTTTGATAATGTTTTCCCGTTCCGGAAAAACAACCCCCGCCGGGCCGGCCGGTCCATCGCCTTCCTGATCCGGGCTAACCGGATCCATCAGAAAATATCTCCGGATAAAGTTTCCGCGCTGATTGACCTTTACCTGGGCCAGATCGGCAGGAAGGAATGGAAGCCGGGGATTGAACACGAGCTTAAAAAACGGCTTTCCAGAAAACCCTGAGCGCGGATTGCGGCCGGAACGCCAGGTCGGCCAGGGCCGCGCATTCATAACTGCAGTGGCATTGCCCGGCCCGGATAAAATTATTTATCCGCCGCGCCCGCTCCCCCTTTAACAACTCCAGCAGGTTGTAATTATGTTCCCTCAAATTCCCCAGCCGCAAATCCTGCAAGCCCGATTCCGGAGGCGGGGCCGGATACAAAAGCGAGATCATCTCGCAGGGCCTCACCCATCCATCCGGCTCTAAAACCACCAGCTTGCTCCCGGCCAGGCAGGGCAGAACCCTCCGGCCCCGGCTGACGGTCTCAATGATCAATTTCCTCTTCTCGCGCGCCAGCTGTTCCCGCATCCGGTCCATCATCCCAGCCGGCCTTCCAGCCTCCCGGTCCAGCCATTCGCTCACCGCCCGGAATTTCTCGAGCGAAACATTCTTCGCCTCCGGCTCCCGGGTTTCCCCCCTCGGCCACATCACTTCCATCCGGTCCGGACCCAAATCTGATTTAATGAACTTGAGCAGGTCAAAAATTTTGTCCTGGTTGTAGGAGCTGAGCACGGTCAAAACCCCCAGGCGCAGGTTCGGGAATTTTACCCGATCCTTCCGGAGCGCTTTCCAGCTTTCCCTCAAATTTTCAAACGCGCCCGGTTTTCCCCGGATCTGATCGTGGAGTTCGCCGATCCCGTCAAGGGATACTTCCAGGTTGAGCTTGAGGCGGGGAAACTCGGCGCAAATCTTTTCGGTCACCTGCATTATTTTCCCGGTCAGGATGCCGTTGGTGGGGATGCTTAAAAGCAGGGGCCGCGAATACCGGATCAGGGGCCGGACCAGCTCGAACAAATCCTCGCGCAAAAACGGCTCCCCGCCGGAAAGGGTGAGCTGGATCAGGCGCGGAAGATGCCTGGCGATCTTTTCGGTCTCGACCGGGCCAAGCTCGGTCTCCGGCCGGGCCTGGTCCATCCCTTGCCAGTAAAAGCACATCCGGCACCGGGCATTGCAGCGGGCGGTGACGAAATAAATCAGGTATGAGGGCAGCTCCGGCCTTAGCCAACTTGAGAGCAGGCGGGAGGTCATCTGGGCGGAACTCATCGCTTCACCAGCACCAGGACTCACTCATTGCATCGGCATCTTGAATTCCGGGCCGAGGGCCGGAAGCTTGATCTCCCCGAACCGGCTTTCATAATGCGCCAGGTTCTCGCCCAGCGCTTTATGGAGCCGCTTCACCTGCTCCGGGGCCATAATGATCCGGCTCCGGACCTTGGCCGCGGGCTGTCCCGGATTGATGAACACGAAGTCCAGCACAAACTCGCTGCTGGAATGCTGGACAATCGCCAAATTCACATAAACCCCCTGCGCGGTTTGCTCGTCCAGTTGAATCTGGAGCGAAACCTGCTTTGCCTCCTCTTTCATCTTGAACTCCTTTCTAACTCCATTTTACTTTCAGCTAGATATATCTGCAATCCGGAACGATGTCCAAGATCCCGCCTGCCCTAAAAAATAATCCGCCCTTGGGGCCGGCAAAATCTTGCAAAGATTTTCAAGGAGTGATATATTAGAAAAGTGAATCAAGATGCAAGACTCTAAAGTAGGACAGTTGCTTTTGCAGGACGGGCTGATCAAGGAATCGGATCTGAATAAAGCCCTGCTCCAGCAAAAGGAAACCAAGCATCGGTTGGGGGAAACCCTGATTGAAATGCGGCTATTGGACGAGGTGAGTCTGCTCCGGGTCTTGGCTCGGCAGCACCGGACCCAATATCTGACGGCGAAGAAGATCACGGATTTGAACATCTCGGACGGGGCGCTCAAGCTGGTTCCGATTCAGATCTGCGAAAAATACGAGTTGATCCCGATCCAATACAAGAAGGCGGAAAAATCCCTGATCGTGGTGATGAGCGATCCCAATAATGTGGGGGCGCTGGATGAGGTTCGGTTCATCTCCGGGATCGCCAACATCAAGCCCCTGATCAGCCTTTCCAGCGCGATCCAGGCCGCGATCAGACGCTGGTACAAGGGAGAGAAGGAGGGGTTGGAGATCAGCCTGGAGCCGGAGAGCAACGAGGGGTTTGAGATTTACGGATCGGGCGGAGCAATGCTGGATATGGAGGGCGGGGACGGGGAGAAGTTTTCCGGGGAGGCCAAGGTTGCGGAGCCGGAAGAAGATTTGATCAATTTTGAATTGATGATCAAAAAGGAAGGAGAGCCTCCCGAGTCCGGGGAGGAAGAGGAGGAGGTTGAGGAGGTGA
>CAIYYW010000218.1 GCA_903930515.1 uncultured delta proteobacterium
ATCTTGCCGGGCTTCGCGGCCAACTCGGCCCTGACCGTTGACCAGGCGACCTTGAAGCTGGAGCAAAATTTTGACCAGATCCATAGTTACTCGGCGAGCTTTGAGCAGGAGGTACAAAGTCAGCAGTTCGGTAGGAGCCTGACCCGGGGATCGGGAACGGTTTTTTATCTCAAGCCCGGCAAAATGGTCTGGCATTACCAAAGCCCGGAGGAGCACTGGTATATCACCAACGGCCAAATGTTCTGGGACTATCTGCCCTCGGCCAAGCAGGTGATGGAGCTGAAGCTGGACCAGGCCCTGTCCGGGAACCTCCCCAAAGGGTTCCTGTTCGGGATGGCCAAAATCTCGGAGCAGTTCACCGTGGCCTTTGATCCGACCCATCCGGATGACAAGGACGGAAGCTATTACCTGGTCCTGACTCCGAAAAAGGATCAGGACCGGATTTTGATCGGGACTTTGAGCCTGACGGTGGACGCGAAGACTTTCCTGGTCAAGGAGGCGGAATTAAGGGACGCCCTGGGCAATGGAAACCATCTAAAATTCATGGAGATCAAGGTCAACCCGAAAGTGGACGAGAAGATGTTTAAATTCACTATCCCCAAAGGAGTGGAGAAAATATCTCCGGCCGATTTGAATTCAATCCCGGGTTCCGGGGAGAAAAATTCAGGGGAAGGGGTAAAACCGAAATGAGCGAAGCCGGGGTCATCATTGAAGTCAGTATTGAGGAGGAGCTGGAGAAAAGCTATCTGAATTACGCGATGAGCGTAATCATCGGAAGAGCGCTCCCGGAAGTGAGGGACGGCCTGAAGCCGGTGCACCGCCGAATCCTTTACGCGATGTATAAGGAAGGCCTCTTGAGCAACAAGAAATATTCCAAATGCGCCGGCGTGGTCGGGGAGGTCCTGAAGAAATATCATCCGCACGGAGACGCCTCGGTTTATGACGCCCTGGTGCGGATGGCTCAGAATTTCAATATGCGGTATCCCCTGGTTGACGGCCAGGGAAATTTCGGGAGCATTGACGGCGATCCGCCCGCGGCATATAGGTACACCGAGGCGCGGCTGAGCAAGCTGGCCGAGGAGATGCTCCAGGACCTTGAAAAGGAAACCGTGAATTTCATCCCCAATTTTGACGAGACCACCGTTGAGCCGGTGGTGCTCCCGAGCCGGATCCCAAACCTGCTGATGAACGGCGCGAGCGGAATCGCGGTCGGGATGGCCACCAATATCCCGCCCCACAATCTCACCGAGCTGATCAACGGCCTGGTGGCTTTGTTGGAGGATCCGGAACTGATGGTGCGGAAATTGATGCGTTACATTCCCGGGCCGGATTTCCCGACCGGCGGGATCATCCACGGACGCGAGGGCGTGCTCAACGCCTATGAGAAAGGCAAGGGCCTGGTCCAGGTCCGGGGCAGGATCGCGGTGGAAACCCATCCCCGCACCAACAAGACCAGCCTGGTGGTCACGGAGATCCCCTATCAGGTGAACAAGACCCGGCTGATTGAACAGATCGCGGAGTTGGTTCGCGAGAAAAAGATTGACGGCATCAACGACATCCGGGACGAATCCGACCGGGAGGGGATGAGGATCGTGATGGAGCTGAAGCGGGACGCGGAGCCGGCCGTGATCCAGAACCAGCTTTACAAGCACACCTCCCTTCAGAACAGCTTCGGGATCATTATGCTCTCCATTGTCAACGGCCGTCCGGAACTGTTCGGCCTGAAGCCCATGCTGGAGCAATTCCTGAAACACCGGCGCGAGGTGGTGGTGCGGAGGACCCTCTATGACCTCCGCCAGGCCCAGGCGCGCGAGCATATTTTGGAAGGCTTGAAAAAGGCCCTGGATTATCTGGACGAAGTGATCAGCCTGATCCGGAAATCCAAATCGCCGGAAGAGGCTCGGCAGGGGCTGGTCAAAAAATTTGAGCTGACCGAAATCCAGGCCCAAGCGATCCTGGATATGAAGTTGCAACGGCTGACCGGCCTGGAGCGGCAGAAAGTCTTGGACGAACTTAAGGAATTGCAGGCCGAGATCGAATATCTCAATGGGCTTTTGGGGGACGAGGATCAGGTCAAGGCTGTGATCAAGAAGGAATTGCTGGAGATCAAGGAGAAATACGGGGACGAGCGGAGGACTGAGATCATTGACCAGGCCGAGGAGATCCAGTTGGAGGATTTGATCGCGGAGGAGGAGATGGTGGTGACCATTTCCCATCTCGGATACATCAAGCGCAACCCGCTCGCGCTCTACCGCGCCCAGCGCCGGGGCGGCAAGGGCAAGACCGGGATGACCACCCGGGAAGAGGATTTCGTGGAAAACCTGTTCACGGCCAACACCCACGACAAGATGCTCTTTTTCACCAATAAGGGCAATGTCTTCAGCCTCAAGGTTTACGAAATCCCCCAGGCCGGACGCGCCACCAAGGGCAAGGCCATCATCAATTTGCTCAACCTGGCCCAGGACGAAAGCCTTCAGGCCGTGATCGCGATCAAGGATTTTGAGGAAGGAAAATTCATCGTCACGGCCACCGCCAACGGGATGGTGAAAAAGACCGAGCTTAAATCTTTCTCCAACATCCGGTCCAGCGGCCTGATCGCCTGCGACCTGGAGGACAAGGATCGGTTGATCGCGGCCGCGCTCACCGACGGCAACAAGGAACTGCTCCTGGTCAGCAAGCAGGCCAAGGCGGTCCGGTTCAAGGAGACCCAGGTCCGGCCGATGGGAAGGGCCACCCGGGGCGTGATCGGAATCCGGCTGGACCAGAAAGACCAACTGATCGCGATGGAAGTGGTCGGGGCCGGAACCGCCATCCTCGCCTGCACCGAGCACGGGTTCGGCAAGCGCACCCAGGTGGAAGAATACACCATCCATCACCGGGGCGGACAGGGGATGATGGCGATGAAGCTGACCGATAGGACCGGCCCGATCGTGAGTGTGCTCCAGGTCGGGGAGGGAGACCAGATTATGCTCATCTCCGACCACGGCAAGATCATCCGGATGAAAGTGGCCGGGGTCTCCATCATCGGCCGGGTCACCCAGGGGGTCCATTTGATCGGCCTGGAACCAGACGAAAAAGTCACCGGTATCTGCAGGCTGGCCGAGGATGAAGAGGAAGAAGAGCCGGCAACTGAATAAACCGTTCCTGGTTTTCGCAATCGTCCTTCTGTCCATCTCCTGCGAAACCCAGAGGGCCAAACGCGAATTTGACCAGGGACAAAAACTATACCAGCAAGGATCGTTCCTGGAAGCCATCCGCAACTGGGAAATCATCCTCAGCTCCTTCCCCAAAACCCCATACGCCGACGATGCACTCCACTGGATCGGCGTGA
This sequence comes from uncultured delta proteobacterium, assembly GCA_903930515.1. Lineage (GTDB taxonomy): Bacteria > RBG-13-61-14 > RBG-13-61-14 > RBG-13-61-14 > DRUE01 > CAIYYW01. Next base: position 3,332 of record CAIYYW010000218.1, read on the forward strand.
CCTATTATGTGGACCTGAACCTGCCTGACCGGGCCATCGCCGCTTTCTCACGCATGGTCAAGGAACATCCGGATTCCAGCTACGCCCCCCAGGACCAAATCCTGGTCGCGGACATCTTCCGGAACCGGAGAGAATATTCCAAGGCCCTCACCGAATACGCCCGCTTCTTGAACCTGTTCCCCGATAATGAAAAAATTCCCCTGGTCTGGTACCAATTGATCACCTGCCTGTTTGAAGTCGGCGAGTTTCAGGCCATGCAGGTGCAGTCCACCCAACTCTTGAAAAAATTCCCCCGGAGCGAATGGGCCGACGATTGCGTTTACTGGATCGGAGAAAGTTATTTCCTGCAGGGAGACCAGAAAAAGGCCCAGGAATATTTCCAAAACTATCTGAAACAATATCCCAAAGGAGAACTCGCCTTCAAATCCGGAATGGGCATTGCCCGATCGCTGGAAGAAGAGGGATACCTGCCCGAAGCGATCGCCAAATATCTGGAATTACAAACCAGCTATCCCTCGGAAAAATCAGCGCAGACCCGCCTGGATTCCGCTCAAAAGCGCTTGCAGAACAAACAGACCGGAGTGGTGATCGTCCCGGAAGAAGAACCGGAACGATTGCCAACCCCGACCCCGATACCCTGAAACTCTAAACCGCGGCATGCCGAGCGTGAAATTCCCGGGGCGCGCGAAAAAGCAAAATGCAAAGCCCAGACCCCGCTTGACGCCTTGGCGCTAAAAAAAACCGATTAAACCAGCCGGCTGAATTCTTCTTGACAACGCCCTGAAATCCCGTCAAGATAAAAATATGAAATCCATCAATTGGGCCGGTCAAGATAAAATCATCGGGCATATCCTTCTTTATAAGGAAAAAAATTGCTGGATCGCCCATTGCTTGGAATTTGACCTGCTTGCCGATGCCCATGATCCCAAAGCCGCGATTTCCAGGCTCGCCGGCGTGATCAATACCCATATCTCATATCTGCGCAAAAACCATCTGATGCATCAGCTTTATAACCCGGCTCCTAAAAAATATTGGAAAATGCTGGCCCAAACGGAATTGATGGGAGAGATAATTTTAGGCGCCGGATCGGTTGGAAGCAAAACCGCCCAACTCAAAATTAATGAACCCGGAAAGGTCCCGCTTCACGAGATGTCCCGGCTGAATTTGGAATATCGTCAATTCCCGAGACTTTAATTGAATGCCCCGCCTCGCCCCGATTCCGCGAAGAAAGTTTATCCAAAAGATCCAAAAATTCGGCCTGGAAATGCTTCCGGGCCGGGGCAAAGGCGGAGAATGGATTATCCGGCAAAAATCCACCGGAACAATTTTTACCCTGCCCCATCTGGCTCAAGGACAGGATCTCAAAGTGCCTTATCTTCTCGCGGTTTTAAGGAGATTTAACATCAGCCGCGATGATTGGTTAAAATCGTAATAATTTAAAAATATCCCTGCGACAATCCGAAAAGTTTTCACCGCCGAGATACAGCCTGCGCTGAGCTAAGCCGAAGCGAGAACACAGGGAATTATGTTTTGTTTCCGGCGAATTCAAACCCGAAACCCGCAATCCCGCCTTATCCTGCTTCGCGGGACTCCGCGGGATCATGCGCCCTTTTGATGAAAAATTTGCCCTTTTATTTAGGCTTGGCGATTTGCGATTGATTGGTCGGGGAGACCGGATTTGAACCGGCGGCCTCTTGCGCCCAAGGCAAGCGCGCTACCAGACTGCGCCACTCCCCGATTCGGCTTGAAATTTAACACGGAATGGGCTGATTGTAAAGGCTTTGAGATTCGGGAAAATTCAGGATCCTGAAGGCCAGGGTGCGAATTAAATTTTATGCTGATCCCTCTGGTTCCTGGTCCAGCGCGGCTTCAATTTTTTCGGCCAAATCCGGAATATCGTTTTGCACGATATCCCAGATTATTTCGTAATCCATCACAAAATATTGATGGATCGCGAGATCCCGGAACCCGGCCATATCCTTCCATTCCATCCCGGGAAATTTTTCTTTGATCTCCTCCGGCAAATGCTTGGTTGCTTCGCCGATGATCTCAAGATTCCTGATCACCGCGTCAATCAGCATCGGCGTGTTTAGAAACTCATCATAGGATTTGCCTTGGACATATTCCAAAATCTTGTGGGCGCAATCGCGGATGTCGGTCAGGAACAGGCGATAGTCTCTTTCAGACATTAACCGCCTCTTTAAAAACCGTTTCCCGGATTTCCTTGCGGAGGGAATTCCTGAGAATCAGATCAACTTTCATCCCCAGGATTTCCTCCAGGGCATATTTCAGCCGCATATAATTTTTAAAAGTTTTATAGCCGGGCTCAAACTCCACCAGAAGGTCTAAATCGCTCCGCTCAGTCTGCTCCCCCTTGACATAGGATCCGAAAACCCAGATTCCGCGGATCTGGTATTTCTGTTTAAGCTCCGGGGTTCGGCTCCGCAAAATGCCCAGGATTTCATCCAATCCCGTTTTTCCGTTGGTATTCATTTTCCCTTATCCCTGTTTTATTATATACCTGAGCCGGGCGGGAAAATCAACTCTCCCTTCGGGCCGACCTCCAAACCGGCTGATACAGCAATGATTGTCCCTTGCGGAATGCCGGCTGAAACCGGGTTGCCAGGGCAAAATAAATGTGCTAGAACTCAGGGATAAATTGATTGGAACAGGGGGTAAGTAAAATGGGGAAACTGGCGATAACCGGCGGGAAAAAGGCGTATCAGGGGAAATTTCCAGGGTGGCCGGTCTGGGACAAGAAAGAAGAAAAAGCCCTGCTGGAGGCGCTGCATAAAACCGACTGGGGCGGATACCCGCCTCCCAATACCATCACCAAACGCTTCTGCGCGAAATTCGCCAAGAAGCACGATTCCCAATACTGCTTCACCAACGCGAGCGGCACCGTGGCATTGATGCTCGCGCTCAAGGCGCTGGACATCGGATGGGAGGATGAGGTGATTGTTCCGGCCCTCACTTTCGTGGCCACGGCCTCCTGCGCGCTTTATCTGGACGCGATCCCGGTGTTCGTGGATGTGAACCCGGACACCCTCTGCATAGACCCGGACAAGATTGAAGCCGCGATCACCCGCAAGACCAAGGCCATCATCCCGGTCCACCTCGGCGCGCACGCCGCGGAGATGGACAAAATTATGGCAATCGCGAAGAAGCATAATATCTATGTGGTGGAAGACTGCGCGCACGCTCACGGGATGAAATATAAAGGGAAAAGCGCAGGCGCTTATGGAGATATCAACTGCTTTTCCTTCCAGTCCAGCAAGGTGATGACCGCGGGCGAGGGCGGAGCCTGCACTACGAACGAGGAATCCTATTATGACAAGCTGGTGGCGCTCACCAATGCCGGCAGAAAAGGCCCGCGCGAGGGGACCAAGTTTGATACCTTCGGGTGGGCGCTCCGGATGACCGAGTTCCAGTCCGCGATCCTGGAAGTGGGATTGGACCGGCTGTTCAAAGTCCAGATGCCCACCAAGCAGAAAAACTACAAATATTTCCAGAAACGGATCGCCGGGATCCCTGCCCTTAACACCCTGCCGGACGACAAGAACATCACCCGCAAGAGCGGCTATGGATTTATTGCTATGTATGACGAGGGCGAGTTTGGAGTGCCCCGGGACAAGGTGGTGGCGGCGCTCAATGCCGAAGGCGTCCCCTGCTTCGGGGCGTTCTACGAGCCGGTTTACAATGTGGGAATCTTCCCGCTTGCCCAGGACGGCTCGCCCTTAACCCTGCGCCAGTTGCGCGGAAAAGTTGACTACCGGAAATTCCGCGGCGCCTGCCCGGTGTCCGAAAATGTCGCCTATCACGAGACCATCTGGGTCCTGCATCGGATGTTCCTGGGAACCGAAAAGCAGACCGCTCTGATGTGTGACGCGTTTGAAAAGGTGATTGAGAACATCGCCGAACTAAAAAAATAATGTGCGCAGACAAGAGTGGGACACGCGTGTCCTGCGCCCCGAAGAAGGAGATGCGATGAGAGAGAGCAAGGTCAGGATCGGTTTGTGTGGGACCGGATATATCGGGAACATACACGCGGGCGCGATCAAGAAGAATCAGCTTTGCGAACTGGCCGCGGTGTGCGAGGAGAAGGATCAGAAGCGCGGAGCGGCTTTTGCGAAACATCACAAGGTTCCTAAAATCTATAATGACTTTGAAAAGATGATCAGGGACCCGGCGATTGACCTGGTCTATATCTGCATCCCGAACTATCAGCACGCCAAATACGCCTGCCAGGCCGCGGAGATGAAGAAAAACATCTTCGTGGAAAAACCGCTGTGCACCACTTTGGAGGAAGCGGACCGGATGATCGGAGCGGCGAAGAAAAATAAGGTCAAACTTTTTTATGGGGAAAACCTCTGCTTCGCTCCCAAGTATGCAAGGCTCAAGGAATTGGTTGACGAGGGATCATTGGGTAAGCCGTTTTATATCAGGCACCGCGAGAGCCACGGCGGCCCGCACGCCAAATGGTTCTATGACATCCGACTCTCCGGCGGAGGGGCGATGATGGATATGGGATGTCACGGGATAGAATTCGCGCGCTGGCTCCTGGGCAAGCCCAAGATCAAGCGCGTGTTCGCGTCGCTCGGGACCTATCTCCACAAGAAAATAACCAAGGGCGAGGATGACAGCGTGCTGTTGGTTGAGTTTGAAACCGGCGCCCGTGCCGTGATTGAAAACTCCTGGGCGCTCCGGGGCGGGCTGGACGACCGGGCCGAGGTGCAGGGGACCGAGGGAGTGGCGTTTTGCGATTTGGTTTACGGGTCCGCGCTCCGGGTATTTACCGCGACCGGACTGGGCTACGCGGTGGAAAAAGCCGAGACCACCAAGGGCTGGAGTTTTGTGATCTACCAGGAGGAAGAGATGTATGGATACCCGGGAGAGTTGGCCGACATCCTGGACGCGCTGATCAAGAACAAGGCCCCCAAAGAAACGCCGGAGGACGGCAAAATTGTCCTGGAGACGATGATGGCCGGATACCTGTCCGCCAAGCTGGGCAAATGGGTGAACCTCCCGGCCAAACTCCCGCGCAACAAAAAACCCTATCAGCTTTGGCTGGAATAAAATCTTGTCAGAGAATAATAAGTGCTTAGTTATACTAGGCTTAATTTATTAAGATGACTTCTCTTGAACAGAAGCGAAAGTTTTCAAAATTATCAGTTATATCTCTTGTTTTGGTCATAGGCCTTCCTGTTAGTCTCTATTTTTTTACAGTTATAAGCGAGAGAATTTGGTGGTTTTTAATTGATATTCATTCCTCCAACGCCCTTTTAAATTTTGCAGGCAAATTAGATATGCTATTCGCATTATTTATTATATTTGCTGGCTTTTTTCTGGCAATAGTTGCCATTATTCAAATTACATTATCTAGATTTCAGCTTAAGGGTATTGATGTTGCAATATCGGCCATCCTTATCTTTATCTTAATGCTTGGCGCTTGTATGAACTTTTTAGACTTCACTGCCAAATCCAAACAAAGTGAAGCAAGAAGAAATCTAGAAGAAATTTTCCAGATGCAGAACAAATATCATAAAAAATATGATCACTATGCCGCAACTTTTAAAGAGCTGAACTGGCCGCAGGAAGAGCGAATCCCAAAATATACCTATTGCTTATCTTCAGAAGACTATATTCTAGGCATAAGAGTAAAAGATGTAAGTTGGCAATGCCTAGATATTCCTGAAAATAATTCTTATGTGAGCGAGCACAGCTTTAGAGTAGCCGCAGTCGCCAATATTGATAGTGATGAAATATTGGATGTTTGGACTATAGATGAGAAAGGAAAATTGACAAATGTTATTGATGATGCGGAATGCGACACCCAGGCGGACTTGGAAAGATTTAAAAAAAGCAAATCTTTTTTGAGCCGATATAAGAATAAATTTATTCGCCATGGAAGGGATTTTACACAAGGATTTAAAGAAAAGCGTAAATTTAATTGATGTGAGATAAAAATAATAAATATTTTCAAAATGGAGGGAAGATGAAAATGGACAAATTGAATCGCCGCAATTTTATCAAGGGAACCACCATTGCCGGAGCCGGGCTGTTGCTGGGCGGAAAAGGGTGGACGCAGGCCGCGGGAGCGGATTCAGTGGCAAGATACTTCACCCGCGAGCAGGGCAAGTTGAAGTTGCTTGCCGTGACCGACCTGCATTTTTTTGACAGCAAGACGCCGGAGGATAATAACCAAAAGAGCGTGGCGGAACTCAAGGCGCTGGTGGAAAAATTCAAACCGGAGTTGATGCTTTTGAACGGAGACACCTGGTTTGAAGATCTGGGCGGAAAATCTTTCCAGCATTGCCAGTGGGCCACTGAGCAGATCGGGGGTTTGGGCATCCCCTGGATTTTCAATTTCGGGAACCACGACGCGACCCAGGATTTCAATAAAGTTTATGAGACCCTGACCAACGCCCCGAATTCCCTGTTCCGGGGATCGGCCAATTACGGAGACTACCGGGTGGAGATCTGCAACCCGGGCGGGCTGAACCCGTTCTGGAATTTGATCATTGTCAACGATTATTTCCCGGACCGCGGCTTCAACCGGTATCAGATCAACTGGTTCAATGCCGAGGTCGCGAGGATCAGGGAAAAATATCCGACCCCGGCCCCGTCCTTTATTTTCGCGCACATCCCGCTCCCTCAGTTCAACGACTTGTGGAAAAAAGGCAATGCGGTCGGGATCAAGGGCGAGCCGGTGATGTTTGAGGGCGGAACTAAAAAGGCCTTTGACGCAATCAAAAATTCCGGGATGGTCCGGGCCTGTTTCGCCGGGCACGATCATCTGAACAACTACTGGGGAAACCTTGACGGCATCCGCTTGCAATACCTCCGCGCAACCGGCTACGGCGGATACGGCGGGGAAAAGCTGAAAAAGGGCGGGACCATTATTGAGATTGATTTGAGCCGGCCCGAGCCGAAGTTTGAGACCACTACGGTTTTTGAAGACGGCTCAACCTGGACGCCGGAGGCCAAGGGAAAATAAACCGGGCCGTCTCAACTCTCCGGATACAATTCCTGAGCGACTTCTTTCAGGCCCAGCTCCAGCAGCCTTTGCTTAAGCGGGATTCCGCTCTCGTTCCATCCCATTGCTTGAGCGAACCTGCGGTTTAACTCGTCCATCGGCGGCGTCACCCCTCTCAAAGGGCCGTATTCCAAAGCCGGCTCGCCCGCGGCTCTGGGATGAAGCCGGAAATCTTCAGCCGGAATTTTCCCGTGCTTGATATTGAAGGCCTGCCTTAAGTCCTGGATCCGTTCCCCTATTTCCAAATACTGCTCCGGGGTTTTGTTCCAGCCGGTCGCCGCGTTCAGGTATTCCAGCATCGGCAAATTAGCCCCCAGCTCCAACCCGTAAATGCATCCGCCGGCGCCGTTGCAAATCTGGACATACTTGCTCACGGCGCTGAGCAGGATTTCCTTGCCCTCCGGGTTCAGCTTGCTCGACTTGGTGTAAAGGGCCTGGAAGGACGGGAGCTTTTTGAAAACCTTGTGCAGCGCCATCAGCTCGGTATAAAGATAACTGATATTGGTGTGCCTCCCCGGAGTAGGCTCCATTGAATATCCCACCCCGTATCCCGGATCAAACCTGCTGTCGTGCATCGGCAGCTCCTGGCCCCCGGCGTGGATCGCAAATTGATCGGTATTTTTACCGATCTTCTCCGCCGCTCTTTTCACCCCGTCCGCGAGCAAATCCCCGATCCCCTCGCGCCTCACCATCTTCTCCAGCAGCGCGATCATCGCCTCCGCATTTCCCCATTTCAAATCCAGACCGCCCAATTCATCCTTGCTCAGAATCCCCCGCTCATAACATTCCATCGCGAACGCCACCGCGCCTCCCGCGGAAATGGTGTCCATCCCGGCGCGGTTGAGATAGTCGTTGATGTAAAAAAGCGCGTCCAGGTCATTATTCAGAACCAGCGACCCGAACGCGCAAATGGTTTCATACTCGGGCTTGTGGGTCTCCTTAAGATTGAACCGGGTCTTGCCCTCCAAATTCAGAACCCCGCCGCAACCGATCGGGCAGGAATAACAATGATACTTCTTCTGCTCGTGCCGGATCATCGCGTCCGGAGAAAGTTTGATGGAATGACTCTGGATCGGAAAGTCCCGGAACCCGGCCCCCTTCCAGTTCTTCACCGGCGAGTCC
>CAIYYW010000219.1 GCA_903930515.1 uncultured delta proteobacterium
CCGGCCCTGATCCTGGCCAGGATCATCGGCTATCAACAGCGGGAGTTGCTGGAAGTTCCCGAGGAAATGAAGCAGGATGTGAAAATTCAGTTCTGATGAACCCCGGTTACTTTTCACTGACCGCTGATCCGGCCGGGGCCCATCCATGAAAATAAATTCAAAATCCCTGGCGCAGATATCACCCTTCTCCCGGGTCATCGGGACCGCGCTCGGGGGCACCGTCCTGGTCGCGCTCATCGGCGGGATTTTGGTAATCATCGGGAATTTACTGCCCATGATCGTGCTCGGGTTTGCCATTGCCGCGCCCATCCAACGCAGCGCCTTGAACTGGCTATTCTTCAACAACGAACCCTTCATCAAGAGCCGGGACTACCGGTGCATTTTCCTGGTCTCGGACGCCTACGAATACCATCTCCAAAATCAGCTTTACCGCGGCATCTACAGCATCCTGGTTCCGGGAACAATCTGGACCGCCGGATCTTTGGCCCTGCTCCTGATCGCCCTGAAACTCCTGGGAAAAGTGTAAGCGCATATTTTACAAACGACTCAAAATCGGGTAGAATCATTCAAGGGAGATGGACAAGGGGCAACAGATTCAGACAATGCTGGAACAGGGGTTGTATCACTACGGCTTGGGCGAGATCGGGGTGGCCCTGGATATGTGGAAACAGGCCTTGGAGCTTGATCCCGCGAACGAGGTCGTGCGGGAGTATCTTTCTATTGAACTGGGCCCGGACTGGGAGGAGCGGCTGAATCTCAAGCCCAGGCGTGAAAATCCGATCAAGATTTCCATCCCCGGCCCGGAGAAAACCGACCAGCCGCTCCGGGATGAATTCAAGCTCGGACAACAGCATCTCCGAGCCGGGAGACTGGACCTGGCGCTGTCACTGTTTATGGGCCTAGCCGCCTCCGAGCCTGGGGAATATCTTTACCATTCCTACCTGGAGCTGAGCAAGGCCGGTCTGTTCAAGCAAATTTTGGGTCGGATCGGAAGCCTGGGCAAGGTTCCGGAATTGAACCTGGCGGGCAGAAAAATCACCGAGTTGAACCTGACCGAGGAGGAGGGGTTTATCCTTTCTCTGATCAACGGCGAGATGAGTTTTGAGGATATTTTATCCCTGGCGCCCTTCCCGCCGTTCGAGTCAATTTTTATCCTGGAGAAATTTTGCCAAAGCGGCCTGATCACGGTCAAGGCCCAGGGGTGAGAGCGTGATCGGGATAGACCGGATCAAAAACTTCCCCAATAGAACCAGCACCGCGCTGGCGTATTTTGACGAGCCGGTGATGATCACGGACCCGAACGGGGTGCTGGTCTATCTGAACCCGCGCGGCGAGGAAAACCTGGGGTTGAGTTTAAATCTGGCCATCGGCCGGCACATCAAGGAGCTTCTGCCCGGACCGCTGGCGGTTAGACTGGTGGAAGGTTTTGAACGGATCAAGAAGACCAACCGGAGCCAGAAGCTTCCGATTATGGAAAAAGAATATCAGTACCTGGCGCATCTGAACCCGATCATCAAGAACGAAAAACTTACCGGGGTGATTACCTACCTGATCGCGGAGCGGGACCGGGAAAGCATCAGCCGGCTGAACCAGTCGCTGTTCCAGAGTCTGATCGATGAAATCCACCGGCCGATCAATAAGCTGACCGTGTTGTTCTCTCGGGAGATGGAGGATCAGGATAAATTCAAAAATTTGTATCAGGAGTCCAAGGAGTTGATCAAGGATTCCATCGCCGCCCTCAACGACCTGATTGATTTGTCCCCGATTATGACAGGGGAACTCCGCCAGGCCCGCAATCAGTTCAAGCCCGCATTGATCCTGAAGCTGGCGATCCGGTCGTTCCGCACTCGGGCCGAGGCCAGGAAAATCAACTTCTATCGGCTGGATCATAAGGAACTGGCCGAAGTGATCGGGGACCAAGCCAAGCTCAACCGCGTCCTGGTCATCTTCCTGGATTATTTATTGGACATCACCCCTCCCGGAGAAATTATCTCCCTCAGCACCGACCTCCGGCTCGCCCCGACCCCGATCTTGACCTATTCCATCACCGCCACCGGAATGATTAAATCCGAGCAGGATTTCTACTGCCTGTCCTGCGAGCTATCCCCCAATTTCTCCAAGCTCAAGTCCGAGGATAAGAAAAAAGAGAAAGCCATCGTGGTGGCCAGCAGACTGATCCTGGCGATGAAGGGAACCGCCCAGGTAATCTCCTTTGAAAAAATCGGAACCACCTTGTCCTTCTCCGTCCCGGTCGCGATCGCGGAAAAAATCCCGGAAGAGGCGGAAAAATTGGAATAGTTGCGCCGCCGGCATCCCGATCACGGCCACCCGGGCACCATTCCTCCGCACTCGGCGTTGAAATGGTCCACCGCGGCGAACACCCAAGACCATCCTTCTTTAACGGTGAAGACCTTGCTCCCGTCGGCTCCCCACATCAGGTCCGGCGCCATGGTGATGATCTCGCCCTCGTGGCTGCGGGCGGTTTTTCGCGGTCGGCGCGGGGAGAGCAGGTTGTTCACTCGCATTAGTCGCAGCACTCGGTTTTTTCCAACATTGACGCCGTCCCGGACCTTCAAGCGCGCATAGGGCTTTCGGTGTCCCTCGCCGATAAAAGGCGAACTTGCCAGGTCGGCGCGGACCAGGGCCAGGAGTTGGTGGTCGCTGATGCTGGTTTTGGGGCCTCGCTTTCGGGGTTGGAATCCGGTCCGCGAGCCCTGCTCCCGCCTTTGATAAAAGGTTGAGCGCGGATAATCCCAGGCTTGGCAGAATTGAGCGGATCCCCAGCTCGCTCTCGAAGAGCGGTCTCAATCCCCAAGAGGGCCTTTCTCCGCCATTCTTCCAGCCGGTAAATCTCAACCCCAAGCTCCCGGCTCAAAGCGTCCACCGGTTCTCCGCGCAGAAGGCGCAAGGCCACCTCCTGACTTGCGCTGGACACTCCACCGCCGGACCGCGCCGGGATCAAAACCGGACCGACCAGGCCCGCCATTGCCTTGGGCAACGGGCGCAACTCCGCTCGGGCTACGCCCTCGCTCCGTTGCGTCTGTTGCATCCCTTTCCTTCATTTCCTCTCACTTAATGCCACACTTCCTCCGGAATCGAATTTAACCCAACTCCGTGCCCAAAAAAACCGGTGGCAACTCAGGGTTAGGATTTTTGATCGGCAGATGGTGTGCATATGGAGAAAAGGGCAAAGAAAATTAACGCGGGATCATTGCAGATTGCGGCATCTTCGGATATGATAAAACTAGCGCGAATTGGAAGACTGCGATAAGGAGGCTGCTACATTATGAGCAAAGTCAGGCTGGCGGACATTTTGGATTTGCCGTTGGAGGAACGGATCCGCTTGGTGGAGGATATCTGGGAAAGCATTGTTGCGGTCCCGGAGGCGGTCCCCTTGACCGAGACCCAGGCCGAAGAATTGGACCGAAGACTGGAAGCCTATCACCGTCATCCGGAGGCGGGTTCTCCCTGGGATGAGATCAAGAACCGAGTTCGAGGTTCATGAAGGTTTCCTGGCTGGTCCGGCCGGAAGCGGAAGCAGACCTTCGCAGCGGGTATCAGTGGCATGAAAAACAAAAACCGGGACTGGGAGACGACTTCCTCGCTTGCATAGAGTCCGCTCTTTTAGCCATTAAGGATCGTCCGCGCAGTTACCCTGAGTTATATAAGCAGGTTCTACGAGCACTGGTCCATCGCTTCCCTTATGCAGTCTTTGATATCCTTCGGCCTGATGCCATAATCGCGCTCGCGGTTTTTGACTGCCGGAGAGATCCGGAGACCTGGCGCGGCCGAGTGACCGACAGAACTTAACCATGAGTCTGGAATTCAAGATAGAAGCAAGGAGCGGCAAGGCCCGGGCGGGTCTGCTCAAGACCGGCCGTGGCGAATTGGAAACGCCGGCGTTTATGCCGGTTGGGACTTTGGGCACGGTCAAGGGGATGAGCCCGGAGGAGTTGAAGGAGATCGGCTATCAGATGGTCCTGAGCAATGCCTATCATCTTTACCTCCGGCCCGGCTCGGAGCTGATCAAAAAACTGGGCGGGTTGCATAAATTTATGAACTGGGACCGTCTGCTCCTGACCGATTCCGGCGGGTTCCAGGTTTACAGCCTGGCGGTCCTGCGCAAGCTCAGCGACGACGGGGTTGAGTTCCAATCCCATATTGACGGCAGCCGTCATTTTTTCAGTCCGGAAAAGGTGATGGAAATACAGGAAGCGCTCGGGTCGGATATCATTATGCCATTGGATGATTGTCCGGCTTTACCCGCAGATCCGGAGCGGATCCGAGAGTCGGTTGCGCGCACCATTGCCTGGGCCTTGCGGAGCAAGGCGAAAAAAAACCGCGACGATCAGGCCTTGTTCGGGATCGTCCAGGGCGGGGTTGACGCGGAGCAGCGGAAAAAATGTTTGAGCGAACTTTACCGGATCGGTTTTTCGGGGTATGCTCTGGGTGGGCTGGCCGTGGGAGAGGATCCCGAAGTCAGGGCCGGGATGGTGGAAATGATGACCGAGGTTTTGCCGGAGGCTCAGCCGAGGTACCTGATGGGAGTAGGGCCGGTGGAGGAATGTTTGGAAGCGGTTCGGAATGGGATAGATCTGTTTGACTGCGTGCTGGCGACCCGGAACGGAAGGAATGGGCAGTTGTTCACCAGCGGCGGAAAAATTTCAATCAAGAACGCGCGCTTTGCCGGGGACGAGCGGAAGCCGGATCCGGAATGCGGCTGTTATGTTTGCCGGAATTACAGCCGGGCTTATTTGAGACATTTGCATGTTTCGGGAGAAATTTTAGGGGTGAGGTTGAATACCTGGCATAATCTGTATTATTATTATATGTTTTTTAAAAGGATGAGGGGGGCGATCGTTTCCGGGGGCTTTGAGGAATTTTACCGGGAACAGAAAAACAAATTCAAGGCTCGGGAGGATGGATGATTGATTGGTTGATTAACAGCGCGCATGCCGCGGGCAATGCTCCGGCGGGTTCGGCGGGTTCCGGCCAGTGGCTGCAATTGCTTATTTTCGTGGTTCCGATTATTATCTTCTACTACTTCCTGATCCACATGCCCCAGAAGAAGCGCCAGACCGAGCGGAAGAATTTGATGGAAGGCTTGAAGCGCGGGGACGAGGTGCTGACCGCGGGAGGGCTTTACGGAAGGATCACCGGGGTGGCGGACCAGACGGTGAATATGGAAATTTCTCCCAAGGTGCGGGTGAAGGTCTCCAAGAGCCATATCGCGCAGATTACCGCCCGGGCCGAGGGGGAAGTAAAGGCGGACGAATGAGCGCAGGCCCGAGGGTCTGCGTCCCGAAGTTAATGAGGAGGCTTTAGATGCCAACGAGTTTGAAATGGAAAGCAGGTCTGATCGTGGGCCTGACGGTTTTGGCTTTGATCCTGATCACGCCCAGCCTGATGTGGGACTACCAGGACAATACCAGCCGGATGCCGGATTGGTGGAAGAAGGCCGTCGTGCTTCCCACCCGGGCGGTGGTGATGGGGTTGGACCTGCAGGGCGGAATGCATATGGTGGTGAGCGTGAACACGGAGGAAGCGGTTCAGAATGAAATGGCTTCCATCAAAGATTTTCTCCGGAGCGGTTTCCGGGAGGAAAAGGTAAAGTTTGAGAATATTGAGGTGGTCGGACAAGACAAGATCATGGTGTCGTTCCCGGACGGAGACAACCTTAAGAGCGGCAAGGGTTATATCAACAGCAAATACGGCCGGATCCTGACCGAGGGAACAGCTCAATCAGCCCTGCAGGCGGTCTATCAACTGGCGCCGGCCCAGGCCGATCAATATCGGAACAACGCGGTATCTCAGGTGATGCAGACTTTGGAGAGCCGGGTGGACGAGTTCGGAGTGGCGGAGCCGGGCATCCAGCGCCAGGGCCAGAACCGGATCGTGCTGCAACTTCCGGGGATCAAGGAAGAAGACCGGGCCCGGGTGTTGAACATCATCCAGCGCACGGCCCGTCTGGAATTCATGCTGGTGGATGATGTGGCTTCCAGCAAGGAAGCGCTTTTGCAAAAAATCGGCGGGGTGGTCCCGCCGGGAAAGCGGATTCTGCCGGAAGAGGATAAGCAGGGAAAATCGGCGGCCTGGTATCTCTTGCGGGAAGAGCCGAAGATGACCGGGGATTACCTGGTGGACACGCGGGTGAGTGTGGGTGGAAGCCAGAACAGTTTTCAGGCCGCAGTGGTGGATTTCCGGTTCAATCTGGAAGGGGCGCGCAGGTTTGCCAAGATCACCGGGGAAAACATCGGACGGAACCTGGCGATCGTGCTGGAAAACCAGGTGAAAAGCGCGCCGGTGATCCGGGCGCGGATTTTCGACCGGGGAATGATTGAGGGCAATTTTACGGTGGACGAGGCGAATGACCTGTCAATCGTGCTGCGCGCGGGCGCGCTCCCGGTCGGGATCAAGATTGAGGAAGAGCGGACCGTGGGTCCGACTCTGGGCAAGGATTTGATCAGGAGCGGAATTATCTCAATGTTGATTTGCGGGACCCTGGTGGCGATCTTTATGGTGATGTATTATTCGGGCGCCGGAGTGGTCGCGGATGTCGCGCTGTTCCTGAATGTGCTTTTTATTCTCGCGGCGCTGGCGGCTTTGAGGGCCTCTCTGACCTTGCCCGGGATCGCCGGGATCGTACTTACCATCGGGATGGCGGTTGACGGCAACATTATTATTTTCGAGCGGATCCGGGAGGAACTCCGGATCGGGAAGACCCCAAGGAGCGCGATTGACGCGGGATATGAGCGCTCGCTTTGGACCATCCTGGACGCCAACATCACCACCCTGATCGCCGGGATCATCCTGTTCCAGGTCGGCACCGGGCCGATCCGCGGTTTCGCGATAACCTTGTCCATCGGTATCGTCACCACCGTCTTCACCACTTACACGGTCACCGAGACGATTTACGAGATGATGTTCGCGCGCAAGCGCAAGATGGAATCTTTGAGTATTGGAATCAAAGTCGGTAATTGAGGAGCAATAGAAATGGAATTACTAAAACCGAATACCAGGATTGATTTTGTCGGGCGGAGGAATTTATTCTTCGTCATCTCATTGATCTGCAACCTGATCTGCATCGGCACCTTTGTCTGGCCCGGGGCCAATTGGGGGATTGATTTCAAGGGCGGCACCGAAGTCCGGGCGCGGTTCCAAAAACAGGTCGGGATCGGAGAAGTCCGGCAGGCGGTGGAGGGGATGAATTTGGGCGATACCCAGATCCAGAATCTCCAGCCCACCATCGCGGATCAAGGCAAGAATACCAATGATTTTTTGATCCGGGTGGAAAAGCTGGGACAGGCGGGATCGGAATCCGCCAAGGGCAGCCAACTGATTGAGGAAGGGCTGACCAAGAAATTCGGCCCGGGCGCCTTCCAGATTCTCGCGGTCAATTATGTCGGACCCCGGGTGGGAAGGGAATTGCAAATCCGGGGCATCGAGGCCCTGGTTTTCGCCCTGATCGGGATTATGATTTATGTCGGACTCCGGTTTGAATTCAGCTACGGGTTGGGCGCGCTGGTGTCCCTCATGCACGACGCCGTCATCACCGCGGGCTGTTATGTGCTGTTCCAGCGCGAATGGAGTTTGTCCATTATCGCGGCCTTGCTCACGATGATCGGCTATTCGGTCAATGACACCGTGGTGATCTACGACCGGATCCGGGAGAATATCAAGCGGGCGAGGAAAGGCACCCTCCACGAGATCGTCAACATCAGCATCAACGAGACCCTGAGCCGGACCTTGCTCACCAATTTCACGGTGATGATGGTGGTGACGCTGCTGTTCATCCTGAACCAGGGGGTCATCCGCGACTTTTCCCTGGTCTTTATCGTGGGCGGGATCACCGGCACCTATTCCACCGTTTATATCGCAAGCTCCATCGTGCTTTTGGTGGAGGATTTAAAAAGCGGGAAGAAAATCACGGGAGGCAAAGAGTCCAAACCGTGATCGCGCTTAGGATTCCCGGAATCATCGCGCTAACCCTGGCAATGATCGCCGGCCTGTACCTGATTATTTTCGGCCTCCCCGGAACCTGGATCATCCTCGGACTCGCCATCATCGCGGCCGCGATCACAGGTTTCCATAAAATCACCTGGGTAATAATACTCATTCTGATCGGACTCGCGCTCCTGGCCGAACTGATTGAATTCCTGGCCGGATACCTGGGCGCCAGGGCCAAAGGCGCCTCCCGATGGGCGAGCCTCTCGGCAATCGTCTTCAGCTTTATCGGCGCGATCCTGCTCAGCGGGTTCCCGCCCGTGCTCGGCTCGTTGATCGGAGCCTTTCTCGGCGCTTTCCTCGGCGCGGCAGTGGTTGAATATATTATCAAAAAGGAATGGAAACAGGCCCGGCGGGCCGGGATAGCCGTCCTGTTCGGGAGAGTGGTTGCCATCATCAGCAAGGTCGCGGTGGGGGTCGCAATGATCGTGATTACGCTATATGGTTTAATCGGGTAACAACAGGGTAAAATCATTTAGCATAACCGCTTAATTTTAACCCCGTGCCTGTCCCGCTCCAGGCGGGAACAGGGGAGGGGGGAATTATTAAGGATTAAGGGGCATGGAATGAAGATCCTAAAAAAGTCGGAATAATCAGCCGATGCCGAAGAATTGGAAAATTCAAGCGCCGGATCAGGAGTCGGTGGCAAGGCTGAGCCGGGAGGCGGGGATCAAGCCTTTCCTGGCCTGGCTCTTGCTCAACCGGAATATTCAGACCGCCGCGGAAACAAAAAAATTCCTGGACCCGCAGTATGACCAGCTCTTTGAGGGAATGGATTTGGAGATTTTTTTGCAAGCGGCGAAAATGCTGGCCGGGGCGATCCAATCCGGCAAGCGGATCGGGGTGCACGGGGATTATGATGTGGACGGAATCACCGCCACCGGCCTCTTGGTTGAATTTTTCAAAGCGATCGGGGTGGAATCAAATTATTTTCTTCCCCACCGCATTAACGACGGGTATGGCTTGCGCGAGACCGGCATCCGCGCGCTTCAGGGCAAAGGGGTGGATTTCCTGATCGCGGTGGACTGCGGCATCTCGGATTTCAACGGGATAAAATTAGCCAAGGACCTGGGATGGCAGGTGATGATCGTGGACCATCATCGGCCGTCTGAAAAAATTCCCCCCGCAGACCTGATCATTGACCCGCACCTCGGCAAATCCGGCTCCGGCCTGGAAGTGCTCTGCTCGGCCGGGTTGGTTTTTTTCCTGCTCCTGATGCTCAGGCGCGTTCTGAGGGAACAGGGTTTTTTCCCGAAAGTCCCGGAGCCGAACCTGCGCCGGTTCCTGGACCTGGTGGCTTTGGGCACGGTCGCGGATGTGGCGCCGGCCCTGGGCCTGAACCGGGTTTTGCTCAATTTCGGGATCAAGGAGATTGATCAGAGCAACCGGTTCGGACTTAGGCTGCTCAAGAAACGGGCCGGGATCGGGGAAAAGAAAATCGGGTACGGACAGGTGGCGTTCCAGCTCACGCCCCGGCTCAATGCCTCGGGCCGGATCAACGAGGCCGACCTGGGGCTGGAACTGCTGCTCTGCCAGGACCCCAAACGCGCCAACGAACTGGCGGACGAACTGGAGAAACGGAACCAGCTCCGGCAGCGGATTGAGGATCAGATTTTGATTTCGGCCCTTGAGCAGATCCAATCCTGGCCGGAACATTTGGAAAAGAAAAGCCTGGTGGTTGCCGGAGAGGACTGGCATCCGGGAGTGATCGGGATCGTGGCGCAGCGGCTTCGCGAGAGGTTTTCCCGGCCCGCGATTGTGATCGGCTTTCACCGGGGAGTGGGCAGGGGCTCGGGCCGGAGCGTGAACGGGTTTGATTTATTTCTGGGGTTGACCAGTTGCAAGGAGTATTTGCAGGAGTTCGGAGGGCATAAAATGGCCTGCGGGCTGTCCTTGAAGGAATCCGATTTGGCCGGGTTCCGGCAGGCCTTTGAAAAAGTGGTGGCGGACACGGTCACCGACCAGGACCTGGAGGAGTTTTTGGTTTGCGACGCGGAACTGCCCCTTGACCGGATCAGTCCGGAGTTGGCGGACGAGATAGATAAGTTGAGGCCGTTCGGGCCGGGCAACCCCGAGCCGGTTTTCGTGGCCAAATCGGTTTTCCTGATGGATGTGCACATCAAGAAGGAAAAGCATCTCTGGCTTCTGGTTCGGGAAAAGGATCAAAGCTATCAGGCCTGGTTCTTCCGGAACAAGATTGACGACCTGGCGCCCGGGGAATTTTTGGACCTGGCTTATACCATTGACCGGTCAGTCTGGCAGGGCCAAAGCCGGACCCGTCTGATTGTCCGGGATTTGAAGCGGCTGAGTTGAAGCTTATGCCGAAGAATAAAATATCCCCGGTGGTATCCATCCTGATCGGGATCGGGGTCGGCATCCTGATCGGCATCTTGGCCCATCAGTTTCAATTGGAAACCCTGATCTCAATTTGCGGATTCCTCGGACAACTGTTCCTCCGACTGCTCCGGATGCTGGTGGCGCCCCTGATCCTGGCTTCGCTCACAGTGGGAGTGTTCAGCACCGGCAGCGTCTCCCGCCTGGGCAAGCTCGGGGTTAAAACCATGGCTTATTTTATCGCCACCACCGCCATCGCCGTGGCCCTGGGAATTTTGCTGGTCAACTTGATCCGGCCCGGAAGCGGGGTCAGCCTCCTGGGACAGGCGGTTTCCGAGGAGATCGCCAGGACCCAGGGGATGCGGGTGGTGGACCTCCTGATCAAGATCGTACCGACCAACCCCTTCAAGGCCCTCGCGGAAACCGATGTCCTCGGGATCATCTTCATCGCGATTGTTCTCGGATTCGGACTGGTGGCGCTGGGAGAAAAAGCCTCCGGACTCCGCGAGTTTTTCCTGAGCTTTGACCATCTGATGCTCTATCTCACTTCCGCCCTGATGAAGGTCGCGCCCATCGGCGTGGGAGCTCTGCTGGCCGAAATCATCGGGCAAATGGGATTCGCGCCGATGCTCCCGCTGGCCAAATATATGCTCACGGTTTTTCTCGGACTGGTAATTCAGACTTTTGTGATCCTTCCTGTCATCCTCTGGGCATTCACCGGGCTGAATCCCTACCGCTTCATCGTCAAAGTCTTTCCGGTGATGGCCACCGCCTTTTCCACCTCCTCCAGCAACGCCACCCTCCCGGTCTCTATGGGCACGATGGAGAAGGAAATCGGCGTGAGCGAGAAGGTGGTCAGCTTCGTGCTCCCGCTCGGGGCAACCATCAATATGAACGGAACCGCCCTCTACGAGGCCGTGGCCGCTATTTTTATCGCCCAGGCCTATGGCATTGATCTCAGCTTCGCCCAGCAGGCCGTCATCTTCCTGACCGCGATCCTGGCCGCGATCGGAACCCCGGGGATGCCCCAGGCCGGCTTGTTCACGATGGTGATTATCCTGGAGGCCGTGGGCCTGCCCATCAAGGGGATCGGGTTGATCCTGGCCGTGGACCGGGTGTTGGATATGATGAGGACCGTGGTCAATGTTTACGGAGACCTCACCGGCGCCGTGATCATCGCCAAAAGCGAAGGCGAAAAAATAGACCTGTCCGGCAGGAAAACTCCCGCGATCCTTAATCGGGATTGATCGTTATTGCCAAAACCGCAGTGCCGGTGAATTTCAGGTTCGCGCCCTTCTCCAGCAGATAAAGCTGGTTCCGGTCGGAATCGGTCACGCCCAATGCCGCGCTGGACGGGCCTTTGATCCCCTCCGCGATCAATTCCTGCTTTCCCTCCGCCGTGACCTTGATCACCTTCCCTTTAATATACTGGCAGACATAAAGATTCCCTTTGGAGTCCACCGCCAGATCATCCAGGCCAACACCCAAATCCGCCACCGGCACGATCTTCTCCACCGCCAGCTCCGGCGAAATCTGGACATAACCCACCTTGCCCGAATACATTGAGGTAAAATAAAGACGCCGCGTTTCCGCCTGATACCGCATCCCATTGACCGCGCCTTCCCCCTTCACCAGCACGCTCGTCTTTCCCTCCGGGGTCACCAGCACGATTTGTTTGGCGTTGGAATCCGCGATGAACACATTCCCGGCCGGGTCCATTGCCATCCCATTGGCCAGTTTAAATCCCGTGGCGTATTCGGAAATCTTCCCGTCCGTTCCCAGCTTGAGCAGGCGCGTGACCGCGGAAAAGATGACGCTCCCGTCCGGCGCTAATACGATCCCGCACAAGGAAGTGCCGTCGGTTTTCGGGTCCCGGGTGTAGAGCGGCTCCAGCCCTTTTTCCTTGCTGTATTTCCAGAGGTGGTTCGTGTCCGTAATATAAAGAACGCCGGTCCGGTCAAATACCAAATTCTCCGGCCCCTCCAGGCCGTCCAGAAAAACGCCGGGGGTCGCGCCGGTTAAAAATCCCGCCACCAAAACCAAACCGAGAACCGACTTGATCTTCATTCCACTATCTCCTTTTCCGGGAATTACCGTTTCCATAAATACTTTATCCGGTTTCCTCAGAAAATAAAAAGGGGGAGTA
>CAIYYW010000220.1 GCA_903930515.1 uncultured delta proteobacterium
CAGGATCTCGTAAACAACGCCCCATCCCGGCCGCAAATTACCGTAGCCGGACAGGCCATTGGCCTGGACCGTCACTGAATCTCCCGAATCCACGGTCAAGGCGTAAAATTCCGCATCCAAGGAAATGGGATCGCCGGACAGGTCGCTGAAATCTCCGGTCAACCAGGATTGGAGAGTGCTGTAGTCCGGGCCATCTAAAAACCCGTTTCCATCCAGGTCCTGCCAGAGGGTGGTCCGGGAACGAAGCCCGCCCGGAGCCTGGTTGTCCGTAACAAGCCAGTATCCCGGGTCCTGGAAGGCCAGTCCCAATTCCATCGCGCCCATATCCGGGCCGTCAATCAGGGCGTTGTCCGCGTCTCCCCAGAAATTAGCGCCCGGCAGATGTTGCTGAGCGTTGGCTGAAAACGGCAGGATAAAAATTGCGGTTAAGCAAAAAAAACCGATCCCCCAAATCCGTCCAAACTTTTCCATTATCATATCCCCTTTGACTCCTTTGGCTTTTTTGACTGAATCCGCCAAGCCATAAATAAATCAGGGTCTCAAGCTCTTAATCAGGATACCGCAGCTAATCTATAATTTTAAACGAAATAAGAGAAAAGAGCAATGGAAACGGTTTCCGGGGGTTGCCCACTTTTAAGCCTTTAACAGGCTGTTGAAAAAGAGCTCCCTCCCCCTGGGAGGGGGGAGGGTCGGGGAGAGGGTCGCCTCAAATTTACTCATAGCCAAAGCCCACAAAGCCTTGCGAAATAAGGACCAAATCACCCTCTCCTTGTTCCTCTCCCATCAAGGTAGAAGAGACGATTTTTCGCGATTATTGCTTAAAAAAGACTTTTTCAACACCCTGTTAAGTTTTGCATCCTTCTTGTCCTCCGAAGCCCTTGCTGAAAGCGGAAAAGGGCCAAGGAGGATAACACCTTTCCCACCTTGGAACCTTTTATCCCTTATCCTTCATCCTTACTTTTGAGCAAATCCTCCTTGCTAAACCTGGTCCCATCCGGCCTGGTCCAGTGGGTGATCCCGGAAAAAAATCCGATTTTGGAATAAAAATACGATTGTCCTTCCAAGGTCACCTTGCCCGCGAAATAATCCTCCACGAACTTATTCATCCGCCTCATCTCGGTTTCCAGCTTCTGCCGGTATTGCTCCATCTGCTCCATCGTCGCGTCGGCCGGGACATAAATCCGCTCGTTGCTCCCGATCCCGGCGATGGTGTTAAAGGGCCAGACCATCACGAACCGGTCCCAGCTCTTGAAGCGATATACCTTTTTCGCGTAATAGCTTATTGATACAATCGGCAGCCCGGTCTCCTTGGCCAGCTTGATCACGCCCGGCTTGACCACCTCTTTCGGCCCAAGCGGCCCGTCCGGGGTGATCACCAAGGCAAACCCCTCGGTGCGTTGAGCCTTGAGCATCTCCTCCAGAGCCTCTTTGCCGCCCCGGGTGCTGGACCCCAGTGCGCATTCAAACCCGAACAATTTCAGGATCCGCGACATCAACTGCCCATCTATGCTCCGGCTCACCATCCCAATCACCTTCTTGCCCCCCTCAATCTGGTAAACGAAGGGCATCATCAGCGAGCGGTTATGCCAGACCGCCGCGATATAAGGCTGGCCCTGGTGGAACATCCTGAGATGCTGCTCGTTGTTGATCACGACCCATCTGCTGGTCCTCCCCACAAACTGCGTATAAAGCCACATCAGGACCGGCGCGAGATTGAGCAACAGCCAGTTCCGAACCCGCTTCTTCAATGGTTTCTTTTTTGCCGGCTCCTCAATCATCACTTTGTATTTATAGCCGACTTTTACCGTTTGTCCATACCTATTCAATTCAAGCGGAATGGCTCGCTCACGAACCCCGCGGGTGAAACCCCGCGGGCGACGCCCTCCCCGCCCTGCCCACCGTCCCCTCCATCACTGGAACCCTTTCCATCTTCTTCCTTCCTCCCCCGCCCATCTACATTAATTTAACAAAGAGCAAGTGTCCCTGTCATGTTGACACAGAGGGCTCGGATGGGAAATCCCTAAAAAAAATCTTTTACACAAAATCCATTTTTTACTTGACAAACTTTCCCAAATCGCTAATATATCCGATCAAATAAAGGAAAATATCAAAATCAGGATTTGATGAATGATAAATAATGAATACCAAAAAATACCGTTGAATGAAAATCACATTATATCAATATGTTATGAAACTTATTGAAAGGTTAAGATTAGTTTTTTGGAAGAATTTGATTGGAATAGGGATTGAAGGGGATGGACTAAATATAGTGGTTCGGCAATGAAAAAGTCCGGTAATAGATTTTTTCATTGTCAAAGGCATTGAAATTTGGTAAGATGTTCTTTATCATTAAAGAAATGTCAGACCAGGAAACAGGGGGCAATTGAATGTGGCTGAAAAGGATTGAGCTGAGCGGGTTTAAATCATTCGCGGATCCGACCCGGCTGGAATTCAGTCCGGGGATTTGCGTGGTGGTTGGCCCGAACGGATGCGGCAAGAGCAATGTGGTTGAAGCGATCTGCTGGGCGATGGGCGAGCAGGGGCTAAGACCGCTTCGCGCCAAATGCAGCGAGGACCTGATCTTCGCGGGAGCGCGGGACCTTACCCCGGCTCAGGCCTGCGAGGTTTCCCTGGTGTTTGACAACCAGAAGGGCGGCGCTCCTGCGGAGTTCAACCAGTATGCGGAAATCGAGATCACCCGGCGATTGAACCGGACCGGCGAGAGCGAATACCTGATCAACCGGACCCGCTGCCGGCTCAAGGACATTACCGAGTTCTTCCTCGGAACCGGCCTGGGCAAGCAGGCCTATTCCATTATTGAGCAGGGAGAAGTTGACCGGATCCTTCAGGCCAAGCCGGAGGAGATCCGTTCAATGATTGAAGAAGCGGCCGGGATCAGCAAGTACCGGTTCCGGCGCGACGAGGCTCAAAGGAAAATCCAGCTTACTCGTGAAAACCTGGTCCGGCTCCGGGACATCCTGGCCGAGCTATCCCGCCAGCTAAACTCCCTGAGCCGGCAGGCGAAAAAAGCCGAGCGCTACCATAAATACCGCGAGGAGATCAAAAACACCGATCTGGAATTGTTCGCCTATCGCGGGATCATCCTGAAAGACCAGATCCAAAAACTGGAATCCGAGTTGGCGGAAAAAAAGTCCCGGCTGGAAGAGGCAAAGACCTCCCTGAACCGGCTGGAACTGGATCTGGAGGATAAGGGGGCCGGACTGGACCTGGTCAATGTGGAGTTGGCGCAGGAGCAGGAATCCAATTACCAGATGAAATCCGGCCTGGAAAAACTGGATGCCGAAGGCAAAGGTTTGGCGAGGCAGGAAGAGCTGGAATTGGCGGGACTGGATAAAAAGAAACAGGATCGGCTTGCGATTGAGAATCAGCTTCAGGGCTTGGAGCAAGAAATTTTAGTCAAGACCCGTCAGAAGGAAGAAGCGGAATTTGAGTTAAGCTCGCTCCAGGCCGACCTGGAGACGCAGTCCAGTGTTCTGGAGGAAAAGCTGGACGAGAATAAGAAGCAAAAAATCCTGCTGGGATCCCTCCAGGAGGAACTGCGGAAATCCGACCAGGAATTAGCGCGTTTGTTGGAAAAGGAAAAAAATTTGGTCTGGCAGGAAACCCGGCTGCGGGAGGAGTTGGAGCAGACCCAGTCTCGGCTGCTGGAGCTGGAGCCGGTCATCAGCGGGGAGCATCAGCGCTCCTTTAGCTTCAACCAGAACCTGCATCAGTTGCGCAAGACCTTGAGCGACGCTGAGCAGAAGCTTGGGGAAAAGCAGACCGAGATGGAAAAACTGCGCGAGCTGATCGCGGAAAAAAGCGGCCGAGCCCAGGAGATCAAGAACCAGTATCAGTCGGTTTGCGCCCGGTTTGAGAATTTGAAGGAGATGCTGGAGAAGCTCGAGGGAGTGGAGCGCGGGGTGAGATACATCATGGAAAAAAACCGCGCAACGCCGGAGAAAAAAGGCATCCACGGACTGGTCGCGGACATCCTGGATACTCAGCCGGAATTCGAGTTGGCGGTGGAAGCAATTTTGGGCGAGCGGATCCAGAGCGTGGTGGTGGACAGCCCCGAGCAGGGATTGGAGGCGATCAGCGCTTTACAAAACGATTCCGCGGGCCGCGGGACCTTCATCCCGCTTTCTTTGCGGCAGTTGGAAACGGTCGCGATCCCGGAGCATATCCGCGCAGCCGGCGCCCGGCCCTTGCAGGATTTGGTCCAGGTCCAGTCCGGGTTTGAGCCGGTGGCGAATTATTTGCTCGGCCAGTCGGTGCTGGTGGACGATTTGGGACAGGCGGTCCGGCTCTGGAATGAAAACGGATTCAAGGGCGCGTTCGTGACCCGAGACGGCGCGGTGCTGGACCCGCACGGGATTCTGAGCGGGGGCAGCAAGGACCAGGCCGGGTTCCTGGCCAAGAAGCGCCAGCTCAAGGAACTGGAAGAGGAGAGACATTCTCTTCAGGCCAAGCTGCAAGATGCCGAGCAGGAGTTGAGCCTGTTTAATAATCAACTTATGGAGCGGGAAAATGAAATGAACCAGCTCCGGAACCGCACCCACCATCTCCAGCTGGAAGCGCTGGACCAGGAAAAGGATTTGCAACAGGCCACCGACGAACTGAACCAGAAGACCCAATCGCTGGAAAAACTCAAGGGGCAGTCCTCGCTATTATCCGAACAGGTTGGAAGGATCAGCCGGGATCAGGACGACCTGAACCGGAGGAAAACCGAGATCATCTCCGCGCTGGAACGGCTGAAAGAGGAATCCGAGGCCCTGGGCCGGGGGATGGAGTCCAAGGAACTGGAGTTGGCCCGGCTGGAGGAAGATCGTGGTAAATTTAGGGCCGGGCAGGCCGGTCTCCGGGAACGGGTCCTGGGAATGGAAGAAGCCCGGGCCCGGGCGCAAAAATCACTGGAGGAATTATTCGCGGCCAAGCAACATTTGATCGCGGAAATTGAGGAAGGAGAGAAAAATA
Source organism: uncultured delta proteobacterium (assembly GCA_903930515.1). Taxonomy (GTDB): domain Bacteria; phylum RBG-13-61-14; class RBG-13-61-14; order RBG-13-61-14; family DRUE01; genus CAIYYW01. The sequence continues at coordinate 4,978 of CAIYYW010000220.1, forward strand.
TCCTGGAGCTCAGGGGCCGGCGGGAGCGGATAGAAATTGAGAAAAACGCCTTGAGCGCGGACCTGGAGCTGAAGGCGAAAAAGCTGGAAGGGCTGGCGCGAGACAAGAGCGGCCTGGAGCAAAACCGGGCCGAGGCTCAAACGCAATTGAAAGAAACCAACCACCAGGTCCGGCAGCAGGAGGAAATGCTGAACCAACTGTCCCTGGATTTTGAGCGGGAGAAACTGGACCTGAACCATCAAAAGCAGTTGCTCTCGGAGATATATCAGGAAGACCTGGACCTGGTGATTGAAGCCAAAAAAGGCGGGATTGATCTAGCCGGGTTCCAGCCCGAGCCAAGGCAGGAACGGGTGGATGAGCTGCGGAAATTGATCATGCGGATGGGCGAGGTGAACCCGACCGCGCTGGAAGAATATCAAGAAGTGGAATCCCGCTTCAGCTTCCTCTCCAACCAGGAGGCGGACCTGATCTCCGCGCTCGGCAGCCTGGAGTCAACCATCCAGAAGGTGAACCAGGAATACCGGAAGCAGTTCAAGACCACCTTTGAAGAGGTCAACATAATTTTCCAGGACCTGTTCCCCAAACTCTTCGGAGGCGGCAAGGCCACCCTCCTGCTCGCCGATGAAAATAACCTGCTTGAAAGCGGGATTGAGATCATCGCCCAACCGCCCGGGAAAAAATTCCAGAACCTCTCCCTGCTGAGCGGCGGCGAGAAATCCTTGGCCGCGATCGCGCTGATCTTCTCGCTCTACCTGAACCGCCCCAGCCCGTTCTGCCTGCTGGACGAGGTTGACTCGGCCCTGGACGAGTTGAATGTGGACCGGTTCAACAGGCTGCTTCGGGATTTGTCCGCACAATCCCAGATCCTTTTGGTCACCCACAACAAGCGCACGATGGAGCTGGCGGACCTGCTCTACGGGGTCACTATGGAAAAACCGGGAGTGAGCACCGTGGTCTCGGTCCGGCTGGAAGAGCTCGCCTGAAAAAGTTGTCGGCAATTTGATGGGCAGCGGATTTTTCTTCGCCGTTTTTTTGGCGATGTCTCTTTTTTCCCAAGGCGATGATCCGCCTGCCCCTTCCTCTGCCCAGTCCTCCCGGCCCGGTCTTCTGGACCGGTTCAAGAAGGGCCTGGCCAAGACCCGAGAGTTGCTCAACACCAGCCTGGCCGATCTTTTCACCGATGCCAAATCCATCCGCGGGATCAAGGATCAGTTGGAAGAAGTCCTGATCCGCTCCGACCTGGGCGTGAAGACCAGCGTGAAATTGATTGAGGGTTTGGAGCAAAAAATCAAGGGCGAGGCGGACCTGGAAAAAGTGAAGGCCGAACTCCGGAGCCAGATCCTTGCCATCCTCCGGCCGCTGGAAAAACCGATCAAGGTTCCGGCCGGCCAAAGGCCTTATGTGATGATGGTGATCGGGGTCAACGGCTCCGGCAAAACCACCACCATCGGCAAAATCGCGCTCCGTTTTAAAAACCAGGGGCTCTCCGTGATCCTGGCAGGCGCCGACACCTTCCGCGCCGCGGCCGTGGAACAACTCCAAATCTGGGCCGAACGATCCGGCGCGGAATTGATCGCGCATAAGTCCGGGGCCAGTCCCTCCGCAGTCAGCTTTGACGCGATTGCCGCGGCGAAAAGCCGGGGCCGGGAGGTGGTGATCATTGACACGGCCGGACGGTTGCACACCCGGGTGAACCTGGTGGAGGAGTTGAAAAAGGTCAAGCGCGATTCGGAGAAAGCGCTGGGAAGAAAACTGGACGAGGTGCTCCTGGTCCTGGACGCCACCACCGGACAGAACGCCATTGAGCAGGCGAAAATTTTTCAAAAGGAGATGGAGGTGACCG
>CAIYYW010000221.1 GCA_903930515.1 uncultured delta proteobacterium
CCGTGATTTTGGTGTTGAGACCTTTGGCATAACTTTCCACCCGGTCAAATCCCGAGATTCCAAAAGCGGGATTGGTCCCTTCTGATCCTTCCCCCTGGCATCCGGTTTGAATAAGGAAAATGGCGAAGAAAAGAACAATGATTGCCATAAAACCAAGTCCCTGGTTAAAACCTTTCATCTTAAATTCCTTCCTTTTTAGTTGGTCGCTAAAACCTGATAAAAATAATCCCCTGCTTTATGAAAATATTAATTGTTTGCCTAATTGTAAGAGTATAATAAATTTTTAAAGCAATGTAAAACATAAAAATACGGGTGGGTCGTGCCAAAGGGAAAATGTTATGGTAATTCCAAGGGGAAAATGACATCCCCCTTCCCGTGCCCCCAGGGGGAAACGACCGCCTGGGAATTCGGGGATAGGCAAATTGCTCCAAAGCCGGTTAAGCTTTTGCCTTTTGCAATATGCCAAAGGCGGACGGGTTTATTTTTGCTGTTTCGGTTTTCCCTGTCCGCCTTGCTGGTTTCCGCCGCCTGGATGCGCTTGGCCTCCACCTTGCTGGCCGCCTCCGCCTTGGTTCGCTCCTCCTTGCTGACCTCCTCCTTGCTGACCCCCGCCTTGCTGGCCTCCACCTTGCTGGCCTCCACCTTGCTGGCCTCCACCTTGCTGACCTCCGCCTTGCTGACCTCCGCCTTGCTGGCCGCCACCCTGGCTCTCATTAGCACGCTGCTGTCCGCGCTTCCGGGCCTGATAGTCGCTCTGGACATCTTGCGGGACACGGTTCCGATTTTGTTTAACCTGGCCCTGGGACTGGCCCTGAGACTGGCCTTGGGACTGTCCCTGAGACTGGCCCTGGCCTTGGTATTGGCCCTGGGACTTGCCCTGGGACTGTCCCTGAGACTGTCCCTGGGACTTGCCCTGTCCCTGGGATTGGGGCTGTCCCTTGCCTAGCTGCTGGGTCTGATTTCCGGCCGCGGCCTTTGAATTTTTGGGAGGATAGGCCCTGGACCATTTATCTTTATCGCCGGTGTTCTGCTGCCATCCGGTCTGGTTATGGCGGTAAACATTTCCTTGCTTGTCCACATAAACATTATTGGCTTTTCCCTGGGCAACATTGTGACGCGCGAGCCCGGGCTGGTTAACCACCCAATTTTTGTTTTCCTGGCGATGATAGATATTGGCCGGTTCCCCGCGACTCATTTCGTGATGGTAATTACCGGCATTGATCCGGTTGCCGTAGTTGACATTGCGGTAGATATTGACATTGCGGTTAATATAGGTGTTATGGTAAATATTCACATTCCGGTAGTAGTAAAAGTCCCGCGCATGCCATCCATAATATCCGGCCGGCCCGTACCAGCCCCAGCAATCCCATCCGTAGTTCCAGGCCACGCCCATAGTATAAAAACCCGTGCTCCAGGTGTATCCAATCCCCCAGCCCACCACCGGAACATAATGGGGATAAAAACCCCAGGTGCAGGGCCGCGGGTAATAATGCGCACCGTACCATCCCGGATAATAATAGCCGGTGCCGTACACCACGGTGCCGTAATAGGGATACCATCCCAGATAACCGGGGGTGTAACCCATATAGATCACCTCCGGGGTGACATCATAAATATAAACATATTTAACATTGTAAACCGGATACTCCGGCGGAATGGTTTGAAAATCGTCCGGGACGGATTCCGCGACCACCCAGGGGCCGTTGGGCGTGGGCGCCACGAACCAGACCGCATTGGAGCAGGCGTAGTATCTGCCGTGGAGCAAGATCACCGGGGTGGTGGTGTTGACCGCATAGTCCATATCGGTTCCCCGGATGTGATCTAATTTGGCAGGGCCGTCGTATTCAACCTCCAGGCGGGCCTCCCCGCGCTTGACCGCAGCGGTCTGCGGGATCTGAGATTCAATCAGGGTGTCCTGCGACTCGTTGGTGCCGGGCACGCTGGCCAAAATATCCCCTTTGTCGGAGTTGGTCGGGACCTTGGCGAAGTCCTCGGGGCAACTGGTCCGCGGGGACATAGGCCCAGGGGCCGTCCAGCGATTTGGACCGGTACCAGCGGCCGGCGAGCAGGACATAGTGGTACTGGGATGAGATGTCCATCAGCACATCGTTTTCGCTGTTGCTCAGGTAAAGGAGGCTGGTGCCCTTGATGGGCGAATAAAGGGCAGCCCCCTGGGTCACGATCAATTCGGCCGGAACCTGCGAGACGATGATGGCCGGCATCTCTGAATCCGGGAGGTTGTTGACCACCGGCTGTCCATTATCGGTTACCATACCCAAAACCTCCGCGGGCAAATTGCGGTCAATCCGCCAAGGGCCCGGAACCTCGGAGGCGCTGTACCAGGCGTTTCCGGAGGACAAGTAATATTTACGGGTATCGGGATGAAAAATCATCATCATCGGGGTGTTGATCACCCGCATCAGGCGGGACCCGTCAATCGCCTGTAGTTTGGGAGCGCCGTCAATCAAGACCAGGACCGCGGGATGATTGACAAAAATAATCTTCGGGGGAGCGGTGGCCAGATTTTCCGAAGCCTTTTCCTCTTTTTGAGCGGTCTCCAAAGTCGCGAGCAGGGCGTCCAGCGAGCCGTGCAGGTTGCGCTTGGGCAATTCCCTTTCCACCGTCGCGGAAAATGCCTGCTCCTGATCCGGGGTGGAATTCGGGAACTTCACCCGGGTGACATCAATGCTTTCCAGTTCATAGGTTCGCGTGTCCATATCAGAAACCAGCTTGGCCGTGAACCAGATGGCGCCGAAGGCGGGCGTGTCGCTGCCGGGGGGGGTCAGGGAAACCGCGGCCCGGCCGGTTAATTTATTGCCCTGAAGAATTTCCGGCTGAGGCTCGTAGATTTCAATGGCGCCGCTGTTGGATTTAATCTCCACCGGCCATTCCAGGGTGGTCCAGGATTGCTGCCCGACCAGGACGGTGGAAAAGATAAATCCCATAATAACAAACAGAATGCCAACGATTTTGGATTGGGGTTTCATTTTTGTCCTCCTTTTAAGTAATAGACGCTTTAGCTTCCATTTTTATTTAGACGCTTCCTGTCCGATTTAGGTTCTCATTCCCGTTCCGGCTCGGGATCTTTGGAGGATGGAATTGAGTTCAGGGCGCGACTTGTAACTTAAGGGCGGGATCAGGGCTTGAATTGGGGCTTCAGGTTCCATTTCCCGCCCAACCCCGGGTCATCCCCGGCAATGCGCGTTTCTCAATTTTCAAAATAGAAAGCATCCGGTTTCAGAATAGTTTTTGGCTCTCAAATCCCTGTTTCAAAAAGGTGATTTCGGAGGATTCCAGGAAGGCGTCTCCAAGGAGTCGGGTGAGCAGGGGGGAGTTGTCAAAGTCGGGGATTTTGGACAGGCGGCTCCGAGAGAACAGCAGCCGGTCGGGACGGGAGATCTTGAATTCAAATCCGGAATCAGAGGTTTTGGCCAGGATCAGTTCGCCGGGGGCGCCGATGACCTTGACCCCGAACAAGTCCATCCGGAACAGGAATTGTCCCAACGCGGCCAGGGCCTGCTTCCGGTTTCCGGAAAAGGACGGCCCGAAAAATTCTTTGATCGGCCGGGCGCCTTCCGTGAATTCAATCCCGGCCAGGCCCTCCCGCCCTCCCGGTAATTCCACGGCCAGAAGGATGGCCCGGCAGTTGATCCTCAACTCGCGCAGATAGAAATATTTTTCCATCACCGCTTGCCCGGAACCGGCCTCAATCATTTCCAGATTGTTGTTCCCGATTGCAATGACGCCGTGATCCGGGAGATGAGTGGATTCCAGGAATGTCTCCACCGCGCTTTTGCCCGGCTCCCGGCTGACCCGCAGTTCCAATCCGGCGGTTTTGAATTTTTCAATCAACTCGTTGGTGTCCTTGGCCCAGCTTTGTCTTTTTTCCGCGTGCCTTTTCAGCTGTCGGATTCCGCTTAAAATAACTTTCCTTCTCAACCTGCCTTTGCTGAAATCATCTCCGGCCGTCTTGGAATATTCCTCCAAAAACCACTCCATTTCCGGGCAGGATTCAATCCTGAAAAAGCCTTGGAGCATTTTCCCGAGGTTGGATATCCGATTCCCGCGCGAAAGCGGGCCGGGATAAAACTTGATCCGCTCCAGGTCGGACAGGATCAGTTCAAAACCGGGTCCGGTTTTGCGGACCAGGATGGAATCGGGCTTGAAGTCCCTTTGCAGGATGCCTTTTTGATCCAGTTCTGAAACCAGCCGGGCCAGGCTGATGAAAAGGGCTTTCCTTCCCTCGCTTTCCATCTTTTTCCAGGCCCGGTCAAAGGGCTGCAACCCTTCCCAAAAAGGCTCCAGGACCAGTTCCTCGGCCGGGAACAAACCCTCGCGCCGGTATCCGAAAGCGATCGCCTTGACCGCGGGAATTTTCAGCTCGGCCAATTTTTTAGCGGCGAAAAATTCCTGGGCGCATCTGGAGTTCCGGACCAGATATTTCATCCGCTTGCCCAATTTCGCGGGAAGATAGGCTTTGATTAGAAATTTTTCAGGTGATCCTTCCGGGGAGAACAGATAAATCCTTCTCCGGCCTGTGGTGGTTTTAAACAGGCTGAGGCTGGGCCGGCTCTTTTCTTGAGCCTGCTTGATTTGAGAGACAACCGCCGATCCCCGCTCATCGCTGAAGATAAATTCCCAGCCCGGATCGTTTAGTCGGAGTTCATCCAGCATTGCCCATCACCTTTTCAAAAATCTCAAAGTAGTTCCTGACCATTGTTGACAAATATAAGTCCGGCCGTTCCCGGCATTTTTTCCTTTGGTCCAATATGGCATTTGACGCCTTGACCGCCTCATCAATATCCACCGGGTTCGGCCCGAAATCCTCCAGGTCGTCATCCTTGGCCCCGCGCGCCGCGATCCCGCAATCCTGCACCAGCTCTTTGGTCCCGCCGCGATATGAGCAAACCACCGGCAATCCGGACACCAGGGCCTGCGCCACCACCTTCGGGCACCATTCCTGCCAGGGAAGGTAGATAAACAAATCAGCGGCTCGGAACACCCGGGCCATTTCCTTATGGCTGAGCTTGCCGGTGACCTTGATCCGGGGATGAGACGGAACTTCAGCGCCATCTCCCAAAACCGCCAGTCCCAGGTCCTCGCGGTCCAGCTTTTGGAAAACCTCCACCGCCTGGTCCAGACCCTTCCACGGACGCCAGCGCGCAGCCGTGACCATCATTCGCTTAAACCCGAAATCAGTTTTGGGACCCTGGCGCGAAAAAATATTCTCGTCCGCTCCGTTGAGCGCGATGAAGCACGGCTTGTCCAGGGAAAAAGACCGCTCCCAGATTTCCCGGCAGAAATGACTCTGGAAAATCACCGCGTCGCATTTTTCATAAGTCTGATAGATCGGGTTGTCGGAGCGGGGGCTTTGGGAATCCTTGATCCCGGCGCCGTCCACGCGCTGGACCAGCTTGGCGCCCTGGTTTCGGAAATGTTCCAGCCGGTCCCAATCTTGGTCGCAGTCAATCACCAAAAGGATGTCCGGCTTTTCCGCGTCCTTCCAGAAGGCCGCGCTCCGCCCCTGCCTTTTGGCCTCGGCCAGGAACTGCTCTCCGAAATAAGGAGAGCCCGGGAACCGCCTGGGCTGATGGTTAATCGCGACCCTGATCCCGGTATTTTTCCTTCGCCAGCGCATCCTGTTTTTCCCCCTTGCCGGCAAGCAAGGCCGAGATCAGACTTCCCCAGAGCTTGGGCTCAAACGGCTTAAGCTTGAACGCGACTTTGAGGAAATCCTTGGCCAATTCCAACTCGCCGAAATTTTTCAGCGCCAGGTACCGGTCGTAAAAATATCCGTAAGGATTTTTAAAATCGTAAAAACCGCGCAGGCGGATTTTGGTTTCCAGCCCGTGGTATTTTTCCGAGAGCCGGTCCATCTCCACCAGCGCCTTTTGATACGCGGGCTGGAGGCCGGGATCCTTGGGAAAAC
>CAIYYW010000222.1 GCA_903930515.1 uncultured delta proteobacterium
GGGGGCGAAGCACCGCTTCGCCCGTACACGCGAGTTTTTCCAGAAAAACTCGCATGCCCCTATATATAGGAAAATCGTAACATAGAGAATCCTGAATATATTCCGCGTAAGCCCTTGAAAAATATCTTAAATCCCGGAATTCAGGTCTAAGATTAGAGAAACGCAATGTTAAGTCATACTTAACGAAAAATATATTTTGCTGTAATTTCAAGCACTTGGGAAAGGGGGCAAATTGTTAAGTCAGACTTGACGATATTTTGCATTTGTCCCCAAGATCGCGACTAAAGTCGCTCGCAGGAAGTTGTCTTTTTGTAGTTTTCTTTACACCGAATATTTATTCCGCTTCCCGAATTCCGTCGTGTCCGTGGTGTCGTCGTGTTTAAGAAGCCTTTCCGAATTCCAAATCCAGTTTTTACCGCAGCAGGGCGTCGGCTTCGCCAAAGAGCAGGACCATATTTTTGGGCGATATTCAATCCCAGGGTCGGGGCAGGAATAAATCCTGGTAAAGGGAGAGTGCGTATCGGTCGGTCATTCCGGCGATGAAATCGCAGACCTCCTGGTCTATCCCGAAGCGGAATTCCTTCTTTTGGGACAGCCTTCCGAACTGTTCCGGATGCTGGACCAGGTATTGATATAGGTCGTTGACCACCTTGACCGCTTTGTCAAACTCGGACCGGATCAGGGGGTTTTCATAGACCTTGGCGAACAGCCATTCGCGCAAGGATTCCGTGGCCTTGAGGGTTTCCTTGCTCATAGTGAGCCAGGGTTGATTATTTTCCAAAGTCCGGTGGATAATATCCGTAACCATGGTGTTGATCCGCTGCGAATGTCTTGAGCCCAGGGTTTGCAGGCAATCCCCGGGAAGGTCGGGGAGGGAGATCAATCCGGCCTGAAGGGCGTCTTCCAGATCGTGGTTGACATAGGCGATGATGTCCGCGGCCCGGACAATTTTACCCTCCATGGTCTCCGGCGCGTCTTCTCCGTTTCCCAGAAAGGGGTTGTCCTTGCCCTTGGAATGTTTGACGATTCCGTCCCGGACTTCGTAGGTCAGGTTCAATCCCCGGCCGTCATTGGCGAGCGTGTCCACCACCCGCAGGCTCTGCTCCCAATGCCGGAACCCGTTGGGGCAGACCTGGTTAAGCGCGAATTCGCCGGCGTGCCCGAACGGGGTATGCCCCAGATCGTGCCCGAGCGCGATCGCCTCTACCAAACTCTCATTCAGGAACAGCGCCCGGGCGATGGTCCTTCCGATCTGGTTGACTTCAATGGTATGGGTAAGCCGGGTGCGGTAATGGTCCCCGGCCGGGGCCAGAAAAACCTGGGTCTTGTGCTTGAGCCGGCGGAAGGGCTTGCTGTGGATGATCCGGTCGCGGTCTCGCTGAAAAGCCGGACGGATCTCGCAAGGGTCCTCCGACCGGAGCCGTCCCTTGCTCTGATCGCTGAAGGCCGCGAAATTGGAGAGGGTGGAGCGCTCCATTTTTTCCAGCTTTTCCCGGATCAACATCTTGCTTAATTTACCAGATCGGCTCGCGGGTTCAAGCGCCGCGTCCTAATCCTTTCCCTCCAGCAGCTTGCAAGAGCGGCTGTCCAGATGATGGAGCTCACAAATCAAATGGTTAACCCGCTTCTCCAACTTCAACCGTTCTTCCGGATTTTCTTCCCGGCTGATTTTTCCCGCCAACTCCACCAGCTGATCGTAAATTCCCTTCTCCCAAGGCTGCTTGAGGTTTATTTTTTTCACCGGCAACTGGTCCAGATGAAATTTTTTCAACTGGGGCGTGCTGTTGGGGTTGGTGACCAGGCAATGCCGGTAGTAGAAATTTAGCAGGTCGCTGTTGAGCAAGGCGAGGAAATATTCCA
>CAIYYW010000223.1 GCA_903930515.1 uncultured delta proteobacterium
GCCGGGATAATAATTTGACATTGATCCTGCGGAGGGCAAAATAGATGGAGAATGGATTCTGAATCAAATTTAAAGAGGCGGGAAAAATGATCGGCAGTCAACCGCCTAACCCTAACCCGGCAGTTTCCGGCCCTCAGCCGCTGGCGCCGAAAAACTTTTCCGGCTTTCTTAAGGGATGCCTGATCGCGACCGGGATCGTCCTGTTGATAATCGCGGTGGTGGGGGTGCCCTTGGGAATGGCGGCCTGGAAGAGTTCCGGCAAATGGATGGCGGCTGTTTTGGAAAAGGGAAAGCCCGGATTTATGGGCGATCTCAGTCCGGACCATACCACCGGGCAGCTTGCGCTCACGGAACAGGTTTATGACGCGATGGTTAAGGAATTCGCCGATAAAGGGATGAGCACCTGGACCAAGCACAATAAGAGCTTCGGGGTGATGCGGGCGATTAACGCGGACAATAAAATTACCCCGGATGAGAGCCTGCTCTGGATCACCGAATGGTATAAGGAAATGGGGGAGCCGGTTCCGGAAATTACCCTGCCCCAACCCGCTCCGGAACAACCCGCTCCGGAACCTTATGTGCCGCCGTCTCCGCGGTGGGAAAGGCCGGACCCGGATGCCCGGGAGTACCAGCCGCCGCCGCCGGATCGGGATCCGGATTTCCCCGAGCCGGAAGGACCGGCGCGGCCGGAATGAGGGCGGGTAAGAGAAGCGAGAAACGAGGGATACGCCTTTGCCATCATGCGGATGACCAGAGACTGCCGCGGCCCGGCGAGAAACGGGGAATCGGCGGGTGAGTCAGTTCTCAACAGATCACCCGCCCGGATGGGGTTTTCAGGCGCGGCTTGATCGGGAGATCCGGGCGGTTCTGAAATTCGGCTTGATTTTGGTTTAGCCCTGGTTTATATTTATCCTCTATAAGGAGCAGAAATGGTCGTTCAATGTCCAGAGTGCCAAGCCAAGTTCAACCTGGCGGATGGCAAGGTCACGGAAAAAGGCCTGAAGGTCAGATGCTCGAAGTGTAAAAATATTTTCGAGGTGAAGAAAGAAGCGGCCTCGTCTCCGGAGGTAGTGGTCAATCCCAAGCCGGCCGAGGAAGAGGAGAAATTCAGTTTCGGAGAGGATTTTGATTTTGGGGACGAGAAGGTGTCCACGGAACGAGCTCCCCAGCCTCCCCCCAAATCCAATTTTGATTTCTCGGATGGGGTTTCCTCAACACCCCCCCCAGCTCCCCCGGCTCCCCGGGCTCCGGAGCCTCCTAAGAAAGAAACCGAGGAATTCAGTTTTGAAGACGAGGAAGCGGATTTTTCTTCCAGCGAAGAGTTCGGCTCGGAGTCCAAACAGCCCGACCTGGGGATGTCTCCGGAAATGCCGGAAATTCCCGGGAGCGGTTCCAACGAGGCTCCTGATGGGGGAGAGGCCTCTCTTAACGAAGGCCTGGATGATTTCAAGATTGACCGCGGTTCCGAGATTCCGGCCCGGGGAGGGGTCGCGGGCAAGCCCGCCAAGAAAGGGGCTCCGGCGGAGGAGTTTGATTTCGCGGACAAGCTGGAAAGTTATGCCCGTCCCGAGGCTCCGGCTCGCGGGAAAGACGAGTTGGGGGATGATCTGGAAGCCCAAATAGATATTGGCACGGAATCCGCGCCCGCAACCGTTGCGGCCGCGACCGCTCAGGTCCGGGAATTCCGCGCCCCGTCCCGTCCCGCTCCGGTCACATACCGCGAGAAGAGGGGCGGGGGCTTTAAAGTTTTCCTGATCCTGGTTTTGTCGCTGATCCTGCTCAGCCCGGTGGGAGGGCTTTTTTATTTGAACTCCACCGGCAGCTTCACCTTCTCCGATCTCGCCAAGAAGGATTTCGCCAAGCTGAAAAGCGCGCCGGAAGTCCGGAAAATGTTGATCAGCCTGGGGTTGGCCAAGCCCGAACTCCAGGGCGAGATCGCGGTTTTAAAGGAAGGGGTATCCTATCAGATCATCAAACGGCGCGACGGCGGGGATGTCGCCTCGGTCCAAGGCAAGGTCAGGAATGACTGGCCGGTTGCGGTTGCGTATATTAAGGTGGAGGTGACCCTTTACGACGCCGACCGGAATGCCCTGACGGTGAAAACCGGCTTTGCCGACCTCCACTTTGAAAAGAGCGAACTGCAGGGCATGTCCCAGGAGGAAATTGAAGGCTGGATGAACACCCGTGCGGGAAGGAATACAAATAATATGACCGTTCCGCCGAAGGAAGAGCGCGATTTCGCGGTGGTCTTTTTTCAGATCCCGCCCGGGGTCGCCAACTATGATGTCACGGTCAAAAATTTTGAAATGATCAAAGGGGGCGGATAAATTCTGGTCGCGTTTGCAGGGAACCGCTTCCCCGGAGCGCCGTTTCCGATCGGAAGATGTCAGTAAATCGCGCCAAGGCCGAGAAGATCTCCCGGAAAATCCTCCAGGAAATCGCGCCGATCCTTGACCGCCGGCAGAGGACTTTCGCCCTGAGCAACAAGCTGGGAAAACTCTCCGACGAAATGGTCGCGGAAGTCTTCTACCTGATCGCGGAAAATGCCCGGGAGAAAAAACCAGCCTTCCAGGACGGATACCGGGTCATTTCCGATATGGGGATGCTTGCCCATTACCTGGGCCCGAGAAAACTGAGCGGGGTTTACACCGTCGCCCGGAGCAAGGATTACCGCGATGTGGTCCGGATTATGTCGCGCACGCCGCCCTGGAAAATTCCCGGGTTGGAAGACGATCCTCTGGAAGACCGGGAGGTCAGGGAGCTGACCCTGGGCGAGAGGAAATCAGAGGCCCGGACCCGGGACCGCGATTTTATCAACCGCTTGCTCCACGACCAGAACCCCTCGGTGATCCAGATTTTGCTCCAGAACCCCATCCTCACCATCAAGGAAATCGTCAAGGTCGCCTCCAAGCGGCCCACCAATCCCCAGGTGCTCTGGCAGGTATATCGCAATCTTAAATGGATCAACCACTACTCGGTGAAGAAGTCCCTGATCAACAACCCCTATTGCCCGACCCAGATCTCCTTAAGCCTGATCCATTTTATGCTTGAACACGACCTGGAAGACATCGCCGACAACGAAGTCCTGCACCCCAAGGTCCAGGAATCCGCCCTGGAATTGTTGTTGGATAGAAGCAAAGCCCGGAAAGACCAAAAGCAATCCGAAGACTGAAACCGGCTATTTCTTGGACTCTTTGTCCTCGTCCGGTTTTTCTGCTCCCGCCTCTTCGCCCTTGAGCGTGGACCGGAAATTCTTAATCCCTTTTCCCAGACTGCTTCCCAGTTGCGGCAGTTTTCCCGCTCCGAAGATCAGCAGCACAATAAATAAAATGATCACCCATTCCATCGGTCCGATCGATGGCATCTTCCTCTACCTCCTGTCTTGAAAATAGCATATCTTTGCTTCTTTGGCAAACCGCCCTTTTGCTTCTATCCCAGATTCGGTTCCACGGGAGGAAAGATCCTTTGCCGCTTGGAAAGTTGGGCAACACCCGTTTTTCAAATTCAAAAACGATGACCGGAAAAATTTTGCTGATTCTTGGATGGCTTTTTCTCGGAAATGATATAAAATAATTATTGACAAAAATGTCAGAACTGACCAAAAAGGGTAAAGAGCGGAATACCGAGGGTTTGCTGCTGATCCAGGAGATCGCGATGATGCTTAGCGCGGCGCTGGAGTTGGGCCAGGTTTTGGATAAAATCCTGGACGCCTGCGTTCGGTTTTCCAATGCCAATACCGGCTCGATTCTTTTTCTGGACGAGGAGAGGAAGGAATTGAAGTTGGTGAAGGCGAAGGGCGTGAGCGATGAGATGGCCAAGGATTTCCGGCTCAAGGTTGGGGAGGGGATCACCGGGTATGTGGCCAAGACCGGGAAGTCTTTGATGGTTCCGGATGTGGAATCGGAGCCGCGGTTCGTGCGGCTGCGGAAGAAGGTCAAGAGCGAGATGGCGGTTCCGATCTTTGACCGGGGCAAGGTGATCGGGGTGATCAGCGTTGACAGTTGGAACAAATACGCCTTTGACAAGGAAGACCTCCAGGTCTTGGAGGCGGTGGCGAGCCTGGCGGGACAGGCGATCCGGAACGCGCATGCTTTCCAGGAGCGGGAGCAGAAGATCCGGGAATTGGATCTGATCAACCGGATCAACCAGATTTTCAGCCAGAGCCTGGATTTGCGCAAGGCCTTTGACCATGTGGTATCGGCCCTGAAGAAGGAATTGAAGATGGAGCGGGCCACCCTGGTGCTTTTGGACACGGCCACCGGCGAGTTTGAGATCAAGATCGCGGACGGGCTGACCGAGGAGCAGATCAAGCGCGGTAGATACCGGGTGGGAGAGGGGATCACCGGGGAGGTGGTGAAGACCGGAAAAGCAGTGGGGGTGCCGGACATTTCCCGGGAACCCAAATTCCTGGACCGCACCGGGGCGCGCTCTCGGGTGAAGCATGGCGGGCAGATTTCCTTTATGAGCGTGCCGATCAAGATCCAGGACCTGGTGATCGGGGTGTTGAGCGTGGACAAGGAATTTGAGAGCGACGAGCAGTTCAAGGGAGACCTGCAATTCCTGGAGATCATTTCCGCGTCTTTGGCGCAGGCGGTCCGGATCCATATGCGGGTGGACGAGATGCGGAAGGAACTGGAGGATCGCAACATCTATCTCCGCAGCCAGCTCTCGCGCAAATACAGCTTCAGCAACATCATCGGCCAGAGCCGGCCGATGCAGGAGGTGTTTGAGCGGATCCAGGCCGTGGCCAACAGTCACGCCACGGTTTTGGTCCGGGGAGAGAGCGGCACCGGCAAGGAACTGGTGGCCAAGGCGATCCATTTCAACAGTCCCTGGAAGGAGAAGGCCTTCATCAAGGTGGACTGCGCCTCCATCCCGGAGACCCTGCTGGAGAGCGAATTGTTCGGACACGCCCGCGGGTCCTTCACCGGGGCGATCGCGGACAAGAAGGGAAAGTTTGAAGTCGCCGACGGCGGCACCATTTTCCTGGACGAGATCGGAGAGTTGAGCCCGGCGCTCCAGGCCAAGATCCTGCGCGTGCTCCAGGAGCGGGTGATCGAGCCGATCGGGTCCAACCGTCCCCGCGCCATCAGCGTGCGCGTGATCGCGGCCACCAACCGGGAGCTGGAAAAGGAAATGACCGAGGGGAAATTCCGGGAGGACCTCTATTACCGGTTGAATGTGGTGCCGATCTATCTGCCGGCCTTGCGCCAGCACCAGGAAGACATTCCCTATTTGACGGATTATTTTTTGGAAAAGTTCAACAAGGAGAACAAGAAGGAAATAAAAATCAGCCCGGAACTGATGGCGGAATTTATGGCTTATGACTGGCCGGGAAATGTTCGGGAACTGGAAAATACCATTGAGCGGCTGGTGATTATGAGCCAGAGCCAGGTCGTGAAAAGCGGCCTGATCACCCTGCCCAAACATTTAAGCCAAGCTGCCTCCCCTGCCCAGGTTCCCTTCGCCCCTCTTGACCAGAAATCCCTGGCCGACCTGGAAAAGGAAGCGGTGCTGGAGGCCCTGAAAAAAAACCGCGGCTCCCAGGTACAGGCCGCTAAAATCCTCGGCATCACCCTGCGCAAGCTCCGTTACCGGATGCAGAAATATAATATCAAAAAAGATTTCATCGTCTCCTGAATCTTCCTTTGGGCCCGGGATCCGAACAGGATCACCATTTATGTCGCACCCCCAAGGCAAATCTTGACAGCATTTTTTCGGGTGTTAAAGTAGGATGCCGATGAGAAATAAATTGATCCTGTGGCTCGCCAGCGGACTGGGGTTGGGATACGCGCCCCTGGTCCCGGGGACTTTCGGGACGCTGCTGGGCGTCCTGGTCTATTTTTATCTCGGACGACTGGAATGGTGGGCGGTCCTTCCGATCATTATTATTATTATCCTGGTCGCGGTCTGGTCTTCCCATCAGGCCGAATTGATCCTGTTCACGCGCGACCCGCAGATGGTGACCATTGACGAGGTGGCCGGGTATTTGGTCACGATGTTTACTTTCACCACCGGATGGAAATGGCTGCTGGCCGGGTTTATTTTGTTCCGGATCTTTGACATCATCAAGCCCTGGCCGGCCAGTCATTTTGACCAGGTGTCCAAGAGTGGCTTTGCCGTGGTAATGGACGACATCTTTGCCGGGATTTACGCCAACCTCTGTCTGCAGATCCTCCGGTTGGTCCTCCAGAGATGAAGATTTCCTTCCTGGCCGTCGGGGACGAACTGCTTTCGGGGGAAACCGCCGAGGCCAACGGCAAATTTTTCGCTCAGGAAATTTCCGGCCTGGGTTTGCAAATGACCTGCCTGCTGATGGCCGGGGATGACGAGGCGGAAATGGTCCGGGCGTTTGAGTTTCTCGGAAAAAATTCGGACGCGATCATCGTCACCGGGGGATTGGGTCCGACCCCCGACGACCTTACCAGCGAGGTTTTCGCGAAATTCATGGGAGCGGACCTGGAATTTGATCCGGAGATTTTGGCCGGGATTGAGGCGCGGTTTAAAATCCGCGGGATGCAGATGCCGCTGTCCAATAAAAAGCAGGCGCTGATCCCCAAGAACGCCAGGATCATCGGGAACCAGTTCGGGACCGCGCCTGGATACGAGGTTGAGTTGAAGGGGAGACATTGGTTTTTCTTCCCGGGGGTTCCCTCGGAGTTCAAACAAATGGCAATGGACTCCCTGCTCCCCAGGCTTTTGGAGCTGGAAGGATCCCGGAAATCGGTCAAGGTCAAGACCTTGCGGGTGTATGGCATACCGGAAAGCGGGATCGCGGACCGGCTGATAAAAATGAAATTTGATCCGGAATTGAAAATCGCCTACCTCCCGGAATTCCCGGACATCCATCTTAGGCTGAGCGCGGCGCTCGCGGACGCGGCCAAAGCGGAAAAAGTTGTTGAGAGCGCAGCCGAGGCTATCCAGGCCGAGCTTGGGGAATACCTGATCTCCGAGGATGATGATCCGCTGGAAGCGACGGTCGGGAAATTGCTCAAGGCCCGGGGACTGACGCTCGCGACCGCGGAGAGTTGCACCGGCGGGCTGGTGGCGAAAAGGATTACGGACATTTCCGGCAGCTCGGATTATTTTTTGGGCGGGTTCATCACTTATTCCAATCAACTCAAGGTTCGGGAACTGGGAGTAAGTGAATCCTTGCTCAAGGAAAAAGGGGCGGTTTGCGCGGAGGTGGCAAGGGAAATGGCGATCGGCGCAAGGGAAAGGACCGGGGCGGACCTTGCGATAGCCATCACCGGAATTGCCGGACCAGCCGGCGGGACCAAAGAGAAACCGGTCGGGACCGTGTATATGGCGCTGGCTGATGACCGGGGGATCTGGAGCCGGGATTTTATCTTCCTGCCCATCAGCCGGGATCTGGTGAGGACGCTCACGGCCGAGACCGCGTTGGAAATCATCCGGAGGCGGCTCCTGAATTTAAGGATGCCGGGAGAGAAGAAGGATGGAGGCAAATAGTTCCAAGGCAGGGGCGGATGGCGATACGCCCGAAAAGGTTCGGGCCTTTATCGCGGTGGAGATCCCGGAGGGGGTCAAGGCGGAGCTGGGAAGGTTTGAAGCGCGGCTGAAAATGGCCGGCGCGGATGTGAAATGGGTTCGGCCGGAATCAATGCACATTACACTCCGGTTTATGGGATACCTGAGCAAGGAACAGGTCCGGCTGGCAGAAGAAGCGGTGGTGATCTCGGCGGAAAAATTTACGCCCTTTCAAATTGAGGTTCAGGGGTTGGGGACCTTTCCGGAAAATAAACGGCCCCGGGTGATCTGGGCCGGTCTGAGCCGGGGCGCGAAAGAGCTATCGGAGGTTTTTCAGAGCCTGGAACAGGAGTTGATCTTGAGGGATTTGGGGGAGGCGGACCGTCCGTTTGCCGGGCATCTGACTTTGGGCCGGGTCAAAACTGGCAAAAATCTTGATAATCTATTAGAATATCTGAATAAAGAGGGAAGCAGGAATTTTGGGGGTTTTGAAGTAAAAAATATCTGCCTGTATCAAAGCCGGCTTCATCCAACCGGAGCGGTTTATACCGTGTTGAAAGAAGGGGCGTTGACAGGCGGCCCGGGAGGGGTTTAATGGCCAAGGAAAAAAAAGGAATCGGAGAGGAAAAGGACCAGGACAAGAAAAAGGATGACCGGGAGAAATCCATAAAAACCACGATTGATATTATTGAAAAGCAATTCGGCAAGGGGTCCATTATGCGGCTGGGGGCCGATGCCAAAATCCCGGAGGTGGAAGTGGTGCCGACCGGGTCG
This sequence comes from uncultured delta proteobacterium, assembly GCA_903930515.1. Lineage (GTDB taxonomy): Bacteria > RBG-13-61-14 > RBG-13-61-14 > RBG-13-61-14 > DRUE01 > CAIYYW01. The sequence goes on from CAIYYW010000223.1 coordinate 8,263, forward strand.
CTCGGGCTGGATTTGGCCTTGGGCGTGAACGGGATACCCCGGGGGCGGGTGCTGGAAGTCTTCGGGCCGGAGTCAAGCGGAAAGACCACCATGGCCTTGCACCTGATTGCCGAGGCGCAGAAGCTGGAAGGGATTTGCGCCTTCATAGACGCGGAGCACGCCTTGGATGTGAATTACGCGAAGAAGCTGGGGGTGAATATTGAAGACCTCCTGATCAGCCAGCCGGATTACGGGGAGCAGGCCCTGGAGATCACGGATACCCTGCTCAAGGCCGGATCCGTGAGCGTGATCGCGATTGATTCGGTCGCGGCGCTCACCCCCAAGGCCGAGTTGGAGGGAGAGATGGGGGACGCACATATGGCGCTCCAGGCCAGGCTGATGAGCCAGGCGCTCCGGAAGCTGACCGCCAGCATCTCCCGGTCCGGGACCATTGTTGTGTTCATCAACCAGATCCGGTCCAAGATCGGGGTGATGTTCGGGAACCCGGAAACCACCACCGGCGGAAACGCCCTGAAATTTTATTCCAGCATCCGGCTGGATATCAGAAGGATCGGCCAGCTCAAGCAGGGCGTCCAGGTGATCGGTTCCAGGGTGCGGGTCAAGGTGGTCAAGAACAAGTTGGCCCCGCCCTTCCGCCAGGCCGAATTTGACATAATGTATGGGGAAGGGATCAGCCGGGAGGGGGAAGCCCTGGACCTGGGGCAGGCCTTGGGCGTAGTGGAAAAAATCGGGGCTTGGTATGCGTATAAAGGAGAGCGGTTGGGACAGGGCCGGGAGAATTCCAAGTCCTTTTTGAAAGCGCACGGGGAGGCGCGTGAGGAAATTGAGGTCCAGGTCAAGGAGCGCTACCGGGCTGAACTGATCGGGCCGATAGAACAAGAGGAATTTTAATAAAGGAGGAACTCAATGACCACGCAGATGCCATCAGGGGGAGGCACGCCCCCGAAAAATCCGGGAGTTCCCGTCGTCAAAGCCCCGGGCGTGGACCTGAATGAAGTCCTGTCCGTGGCGATGAAAGCGGGTGCGAGCGACATCCACATCAAGGCCGGACTTCCGCCCATCTTCCGGATTGACGGCCAGCTATATCCGTTCAAGGAAGCTCCGCGTCTGACCCCGGATGTGGTGAATAAGATGGCCTTTGGGATTATGACCAAGAGTCAGCAGGACAAGTACAAGGACTCCGGAGAAGTGGACCTGGCTTATGGAGTGCCGGGATTGGGCCGGTTCCGGGTCAATATCTTCCAGCAAAGAGGCACCATCGGGATCGTGCTCCGGGTGATCCCGTTCGCGGTCAAGAGCATAGAAGAGCTGTATCTGCCTCCGATCGTGGCCAAGCTGGCGAATGAGCAGCGGGGATTGATCCTGGTCACCGGCACCACCGGGAGCGGAAAGAGCACCACCCTGGCCGCGATGATTGACCTGATCAACGCCACCCGGACCTGCCATATCGTGACCATTGAAGACCCGATTGAATTCTTGCACCGCGATAAAAGGAGCATCGTGAACCAGCGCGAAGTCGGCTTTGACACCAAGGCCTTTTCGGTCGCGCTTAGGAGCGCTCTCCGGGAAGACCCGGATGTGATCCTGGTGGGAGAAATGAGAGATTTTGAAACCATTGAGACCGCATTACTCGCGGCCGAGACCGGGCATCTGGTGCTCTCCACCCTCCACACCCTGGACGCCACCGAAACCATCAACCGGATCGTGGCGGTGTTCCCGCCCTATCAGCAAAAGCAGGTCCGGCTCCAACTCGCCGCGATTCTCAAAGGCGTTATCAGCCAAAGGCTGATGGCCCGGGCGGACGGAAAGGGCAGGGTGCCGGCGGTGGAAGCAATGGTCAGTTCGGCCCGGATCCGGGAGTGCATTGAAGACAAGGATCGGGCCAAGGAAATCCGGGACGCCATTTCCACCGGATTTACCGCTTACGGAATGCAGACCTTTGACCAGTCGCTCCTGCAATTATACCGCAAGCAATTGATCAGCCTGGACGAGGCGCTCAGGCAATGTTCCAACCCGGATGACTTCAAGCTCAAGATCTCCGGAATCTCCAACACCAAGGATACCGAGCAGTGGGATCACTTTGATCAGCAGGAAGGGAAAGAAGAAAACAAAGCCGAGGATAAACCCAAAAAGGATGACTTCCAGATCGAGCGCTTCTGAGCCTCCAAGCTGATGCGCCTGAATCACCGGGCCGGCCGGGAATGTAAAAAATGAAGCTGGACCAGTTGAGAAATATATTTCTGGAGTATTTCCGGAAAAACGGACATCAGGTGGTGAAAAGCTCCGGCTTGGTCCCGGAAAAAGACCCGACCCTGCTCTTCTCCAACGCCGGGATGAACCAGTTCAAGGATGTCTTCCTCGGCCTGGAGAAACGGCCCTATAACCGCGCCTGCTCCAGCCAGAAATGCTTCCGCGCCTCGGGCAAGCATAACGATTTGGAAAATGTCGGATACACCGCGCGCCACCACACTTTTTTTGAAATGCTCGGCAATTTCAGTTTCGGGGATTATTTCAAGAAGGACGCGATCGCGTTCGCCTGGGAGCTGATCACCAAGGAGCTGGGGCTGGACCCGGCCCGCCTCTGGGTCACCATTTACCGGGACGATCAGGACGCCTTTGAAATCTGGCGGAAGCAGATCGGGGTTCCGGAAGAGCGGATCGTGCGGCTGGGGGAAAAGGATAATTTCTGGAGTATGGGAGAAACCGGCCCGTGCGGGCCGTGTTCGGAAATAATTTATGACCAGGGCGGGAAAGTCGGCTGCGGAAAACCGGATTGCAAGGTCGGCTGCGACTGCGACCGTTACCTGGAGCTATGGAACCTGGTGTTTATGCAATACAACCGAGACGCGGACGGCAAGATGACCCCGCTGCCCAAGCCCAGCATTGACACCGGGATGGGGCTGGAGCGGATCGCCGCGGTGATGCAAGGGGTTTTGTCCAATTACGATACCGACCATTTCCGGGCGATCATCTCCCGGATTGAGGAGTTGAGCGGGAAAGAATATCACCGGGAACAGCACCGGGATACCTCAATGCAGGTGATTGCGGACCATTCCCGAGCCACCGTGTTCCTGATCGCGGACGGAATCATTCCCGGCAACGAGGGCCGGGGATATGTGCTCCGGAGAGTGATGAGACGGGCCGCCCGGCATGGACGCCTGCTCGGTTTTGAGCGGCCGGTCCTGTTCCAGGTCTGTGACCGGGTGATTGACCTGATGGGTCAGGCCTATCCCGAGCTGGTGGAACGGAAGGCCTATATTGAAGAAGTGATCCGGAACGAGGAAGAGAGGTTCCTCCAAACCCTGGACAACGGCCTGCGGCTGATCCGGGAGGAAATTGATCGGCATAAGAAAGAGCGGAGTTGGACCCTTGCCGGCGAAATCGCCTTCAAGCTTTATGACACCTACGGGTTCCCGCTGGACCTGACCCAGGTGATCGGGAAGGAAGAAGGGTTTGAGGTTGATTTGGCCGGCTTTGACCAGGAAATGGAAAAGCAAAAGGAAAGGGCGCGCGCAAGCTGGAAAGGCTCGGGAGCGGAAGATACCGAGGCGATTTATAAGCAGGTCAAGCATCAGGGGATCAAGAGCGAGTTCTCGGGCTACCAGAAAGTCAAGGAACAGGGAAAAGTGCTGGCCTTGATTGACCAGGGCGAGTTGAAAAAAGAAATCTCGGGCGCCGGCAAGGAATTCCAGATCATCACCGACCAGACCTGCTTTTACGGCGAGACCGGCGGCCAGGTCGGGGACCGCGGCTGGATCAAGGGGAA
>CAIYYW010000224.1 GCA_903930515.1 uncultured delta proteobacterium
AGCAGATCCCGACCCTGGCGGAAATTTTTAATTTAGCGCGAGACCGGAAAATCGGGGTATATCTGGACACCAAGGAGAAAAGTCTGGACGCGCTGGAGAAGCTGGTGGATCAGATTCTTCAGGCCGGGATGGCGGATCGGGTGATCCTGGGCTTGTGGGGAATTGATCATCTCAAATGGGTGGAGACCAATCATCCCGAGATCGTCACCTGCATTTCCTGGCCGATGCCGCTGAAAAGCCTCAACCAACTGAAAGCGCTTAATGCCGACTGGGTGGGGACCCTGGCGCCGATCGCCACCGGGCCGATAATCAGGCAGGCGCACCAGGCCGGCCTGAAAGTGATCACCCTGGAAATCAACGACGCAAAAACCATCGAGAAAAAAATCACCGCCGGGATTGACGCGATCCTGACCGATAATCCCAAACTGCTCGCGGGGCTGAGCTTAAAGGGAAAATAATTATGCCGGGAAAAATTGCTCGGATCGCCTTGATCGGCTATCGCGGCTCGGGCAAAAGCACGATCGCGAAAATTTTGGCCGGGCGGTTGGGGTTTAAATTGTTTGAGCTGGACCGGCTGATTGACGAGCGGGCCGGAGAAAAGATTCCCGAGATCGTGGCCAAGTTCGGCTGGGAAAAATTCCGGCAGTTGGAGACCGAGCTGTTGGCGGAACTGGTCAGCCGGGAGAATGCGGTCCTGGACTTGGGCGGAGGCGTGGTGGAAAAAGAAGAGAACCGGAAGCTGATCCGGGATCATTGCCGGGTGGTCTGGCTCAAGGCCCGGGCCCAGGTGCTGATGGATCGGATCAAAGATTCCAGCCATCGCCCCAGCCTGACCGGGAAGAGCCTGGTGGATGAGGTTCCGGAAGTGCTGACGCGGCGGGAGCCTTTTTATCAGGCACTGTCTCACCTGACCCTGGACACCGGGAAGATGAGTCCGGAGCAGGCGGTTGAGGAGATTATTCAGCGGCTGGGTCTTTCCGGCCCAAGCTCCTGACCGATCAAAATGCGGGCGGGGAATTTATGCGCGAGGTAAAGATTAAATCCCTTAAAGGCGGGAAAGCCACCGGGATCAGCGTGAAATGGGATGACGGACAGTTCACCCTGATCGTGGCGGACCGGGGAATATTGGGCTGCGGCATCTTTGACCCGGCGGTCCTGGAAAAATTTCAGATGGCCGGCGCGATTGCCCGGGGCACCCCGGAAAAGCCTCTCCGGGAGCCCGAGGATTTACTGCCCGCCAAAGTTAAAGAGGTCTCCGCCAAAGCCAAAAAGCTCGGGATCAAAAAAGGAATGACCGGGAAAAGGGTTTTAGAAAAGCTGGTCAAGTAATTCGAAAAACGCGGTCAAGAAGAACGTCTTATGTTCATAATTGGCCGGCTCCATCTGCAAGCTGAAAACCATACCGGCAGAATCCATACGGTTTTTCCCGGTTTGAACATCAGACCCGCTTGGAATCAGAAATAATTTCTCCGTTGAACAGCCGGATCACCCGCTGCATCCGTTTGGCCAGAATCTCGTTATGAGTCACCACCACCAAAGTGATGTTTTTCTTCTGATTCAAATCCAAAAGCAAATCCTCCACCCGTTTCCCGGTCTCCGCGTCCAGGTTCCCGGTCGGCTCGTCGCACAGCAGCAAGCCCGGCTCCAGCATCACCGCCCGGGCCACCGCCACCCGTTGTTGCTCTCCGCCGGAAAGCTCCCCCAGCCGGTGATAAATCCGGGCGGAAAGGCCGAGGTCGTCAAGGATCGTTCTCGCCCTCTTCCTCGCTTCCGCCTCATCCTTCCTCGCGATCAAGGCCGGGATCATCACATTCTCCCAGGAATTAAATTCCGGAAGCAGGTGATGGAACTGGAACACGAACCCGATCCGGCTGTTCCGGATCCGGGCCAGGCTCAAGGGGTCCAGCCGCGCAAAGTCGGCGCCTTCAAAAATAATGCCGCCCGAGCTGGGATAGTCAAGCGCGCCGATCAGGTGGAGAAGCGTGCTCTTGCCCGCGCCCGATACCCCGCTGATCGCGATGCTCTCCCCCGGCTCCACCTGAACATTGATGTTCTTGAGCGCCGATACCGGGCCGCACTGATGCGGGAAAACCTTGTTCACCGCGTTCAGCTCCAGAATCAGCTTCTTACTCATAGCGCAAGCTCTCCGCCGGGTTCATCTTCGCGGCCTGGCGCGCCGGGTAAATGGTGGATAGGAAACTTACCAGGACCGCGAACGCGGAGATTCCCAGGACATTCTGCCAGCGCAATCGCATCGGCAGTTCCGCGAACTGGTAAACGGTCTGGTCAATCCGCACCAGATGATATTTGATCTGGAGCCAGCACAGGACCGAACCGAGGATCGCGCCCAGCAGGGTGCCGATGATCCCGATCACCAGCCCCTGGAATATAAAAATCTTCATCACGCTCCGGTCGGTCGCGCCCATTGATTTCAGGATCGCGATGTCGCGGTATTTCTCCATCACCATCATCACCAGGGTGCTGATGATGATGTTCAATCCCGCCACCAGAACGATCAACGCCAGGATCACGCTGAAGGCCAGCTGTTCCATCTTGAGCGCGGCGAACAGCGGCTGGTGGGCCTGAATCCAGGTCCTGGCCCAATAGGGAAAACCGAGCTTCTTCTCGATTTCTTTTCCCGCCTGCTCCGCCAGGTACAGGTTCTTAAGCCTGACTTCGATCCCGTCCGCCTGGCCCGGGGCGTGGAAGAAGTTCTGCGCCTCTTGCAGGTCCATAAAAACAAAACCCGAGTCCACTTCATAAAATCCGAACTTGAACACCGCCGCCACCCGGAACCGCTTGGCGGCCGGGGCCAGCCCCATCGGGCTCAGCGACCCCAGCGGGCTGATCACCGAGACCACATCCCCGTACCCGGCTCCGACCATATTGGAGAGGTCGCTCCCGATCGCGATCCCGGGCAATTGCTCTTCCCCCGCGAACGCCCCGGGCTTGAGGTAATCTATTTTCCCGGCCAGCATCTGCGCCCCGATGGTGGTCACCTTGAGCGCGGAATCCGGCTCTATCCCGCGCACCAGCGCGCCCGCCACCTGGGATCCGTACAGGAGCATCACCTGGCTTTCCAGGTAAGGACTTGCCGCCACCACTTCCGGCGTCTGCTCGATTTGCTTGGTCAACTCATCATATTTTTCCATCCGGCCGTGATAGCTGAGCACGGTGAGATGCGAATTGGCTCCTAAAATTTTTTCCTGGATGTCCTCCTGCGCCCCCACCATCACGCTCAAGACCACGATCAATGCCGCCACCCCCACCATCACCCCCAGGATGGAAATCAAGGTGATCACCGAAATGAACACCTGCCGTCTCCGGGCGCGGAGGTATCGGAGCGCGATCATCCATTCATAGTTCATTCTTCCCGCCCGCTTTTATCGCCCGGCCTTCGCTTATATAGATGCCGGCCCAGGATCGGGTGATACCCGGTGAACTCCTCGGCCTGGTTCTGGTCCGATTCAATCGCCTCCGAAACCATAGCCTGCTTGGCGTCCAAATTGTCCAGGTGATGGATCAGCATCGCTTCCGGCGTGGAAGGAAGAACCGGGGAGCCCCATTCGTGTTCGCCGTGATGGCTGAGGATGATATGTTCCAGATGCAGCCGGAGCTCGTCGGGAAATTCCGGAATCAGGGCGATCTTTCTCTCCAAAAGCTTCAACCCCAAAATGATGTGGCCTTCCAGGTATCCGGCCCGGGTGATGGAAAGCGCGGGAGAGAAAGTCAATTCCTCGATTTTGCCCAAGTCGTGCCAGAAGGTGCCGGTGATGACCAGATCGTAATCCAGGTTGGGATATATCTTCGGGACCAGCGCCTGCGCCATTTTTACCATCCGCCAGATGTGTTCCAACAGCCCGCCCAGATAAGCGTGGTGAATGTTTCGAGCCGCGGGCGCCCGGGTCAGCTTTTCCACCAGGGACGGGTCCTGGAAAAAATCTTCCGTCAATCTTTTTAAATGGGGATTCTTGATCTCCGCCAGGATTTCCTTCACTTCCCGGAGCAGACAGCTGACATCCTCTTTGGTCGTTGACTGGAGCGCGGACAACTCCACCGGGTCTTCCGGCCTGGATTTGCGCAATTGCTTGATCTTGATCTGGGGCTGGTCCCGGTATTGCTCCACCACCCCCTCAATCTTGACCACATCCCCCCGCTCAAACTCTCCCTGATATTTCTCAAAATCGTTCCATAACTTGGCGTTGAGCGCCCCGGAACTGTCCTGCAAATCCAAATCCAGAAAATTGGATCCCTCCCGGGTCTGCTTTACCCGCTTGGACTTGACCAGATAAAACCCCTTGAAGCTCTCTCCTACTTTCAGTTCCCGGAGCCTGGGTTGATTCATTGACCGTCTCCCCCGTTTTTAAAAACTTCCGGAAAATTTTTCACCAAAAGCTCCAAAGTCCTTTCCCCGGCCCCTTGATTCTCCAGGACCAACTGGTAAGCTTGTCTTCCCGCTTCCCGCCGAAGCCCTTCATCCTCCAGAAATAACTTCAGTTGCCGGTAAAGCTGATCCGAGTCTTCCACTACCAACCCGCCCTTCCTTCGGACCAGTTCCTGCGCTTCCAACGAATTCTGGATCTTGGGTCCGAACAGGACCGGGATGGAAAAACCAGCCGGCTCCATCACATTATGAACCTCTTTCCGGAAACTGCCACCCACAAAAGCTATATCCGCCAGCCGGTAAAGCTTGTAAAGCTTGCCGGTGGTGTCAATAATCAGCATCTTGCTCTCCAGATCCGCTCCATCCCGACGCGCCTGATATTCCCACAAAAAAATCGGCCTCACCCCGAACTGGAAAAATTTTCCCTTTAAAGACTCCAGCTTCCGCGCCCCCGGCTCGTGCGGCGCCATCATCGCCTGGAACTGTTTCCCCTCTTTCCAGAGCCTTGCCAACGCCGGCACGATCACCTGATCGTCCTCCGGCCAGTCGCTCCCGAAGATGACGCAGGGGCCTTTTTTCCAGGGCCCAAGCAGGTGGAGCAAGGGATCGTTTTCCGGGATCGAGCGGATCCGGGCCATGGTCTCGTCAAACCGGGCGTTGCCGGTGTTGAAAATATTTTTCTCGTCCAGTCCCAGCCCGGCGATCATCTTCCGGTCTTGCTCGCTCGCGGCCAGGATCAAATCCAGTTCCTGATAAATTTTCTTGAACCACCAGCGGACCGCAGAACCCAGTTTTCCCGAATTCTCCGCCAAATTCGCGTTGATCAGCGCCAGCGGAATCCCGCGTTTTTTCACTTCCCAGATCAGGTTGGGCCAGAGGTCGTAACAGGAGAAGATCACCAGGTCCGGCTTGAGCAGGTCCAGGAATTTCTTCATCGCCCGTTTCCGGTCAAAGGGAAGATAGACGGCCAGGTCCGCTTCCACGCCCTTGCGCAGTAAACGGTCCATTGAAGGCGAGAAAAAGCTCAGGCAGATGTTGGTCATGGGGAATTGCTTCCGGATCAGACTTGAGATCGGCCGGGCCTGGAGGTATTCGCCCACGCTGGAGATATGGATCAGGACCCGCTTTCCCTTTCCCAAGTTGGGAAGCTCGGATTTAAGGTTCTGGAAAAGCTTTTTCCGGACCTCAAAGACGCGTCGGGCTTTTTCGTTAAAAAGCGAATAAAGCCGGAAGCCCAAAAGGCCCGCGGGCAGGACCGCGCGATAAATGACTTTCTCCATCATTGCCGGGACGGCTCCCACAATTTTGCTCCGGCCTCCGCGGCTTTTTCCGGGTCCAGCAGGAGCATACATTGGAAATGGCCTTCCGGGCATTCGGGCTCACCGTGCAAAGAGCAGGGGCGGCACGAAAGCCCCTCCGCCTCCAGCACCGTCGCCTTTTTGCTGTAAGGGAAAAATCCCAGCTCGCGGGAAGTGGATCCGAAAATGGCCGCCACCGGCGTGCCCACCGCCGTGGCCAGGTGCATCAGGGCGGTGTCATTGGAGAGCAACAAATTCAGACGGCTGAGCACGGCCGCGCTTTCCAAAATACTCAGCGACCCGGCCAGGTTTTTCACCTTAACGATCCCGCGGGCCTGGAGACCGGCCGCGGCTTTCCCGGCCGCGCCTTGGTCTTCCTTGCCGCCCAGGATCACCACCCCGGCTGAAAATTTCCCGGCCAGGATGGCTCCGGTCTGGGCAAACCGCTCGGCCGGCCACTGCTTGGTGAACCGGCTCGCGCCCGGCGCCAGGCCGAGCAAAGGCATCCCGGCCAGACCGGCCCCGGCCAGGATCTGATCGGCCCGGTTCCGCTCTTGGTCGGGGAAAAATATCTCCGGACCCTTGCCGTTGGGAAGGATACCGAAATCCTCCAGCGCGCTGAAATACCGCTCCGCCACCGGAGGGGCCTCCCGGAGCAGGTTGATCCCGCGCTTCAACAGCCTCCGCTTCAAGGAATATTTCCGGTACCGCCTCTGCATCCTTGCCCCGGAAAAACCGCGCAGGATGATGCTGCGCGGGTTCACCTGAAGATCTATCACCAGGTCGTATCGGTTCGCTTTCAATTCCCGGACCGCCCGGATCAAGCCGGCAAGACCGGAATCCGGATCAAAGCCGATCACTTTAACCGAGGGATGGTATTGCAAAAGGCTCTGGTACTGTTGCTTGGTGAAATAATCTATCCGCGCCCCGGGCAAGGACTGAGCAAGCGCCCGGATCAGGGGCGTGGTCAGGATGATGTCCCCGAAGGAACTGGTCCGGATGATCAGAACCCGCTTGATATTGAACAAAGAAAGATTCATCGGCATTTGATTCTACCAGCCCATCCCCTTTTTACCAAATCATCTCGGTAAGCAGGACCCTTGGGGCGCAGGCACTCTTTTCTGTGATTCTGCTTTGAATGTGCGAGCGCCTTCCTTGTCCGCCGACTTGTCCGCCGAAGCTTTGGCGAAGGCCGGAAGCCACTTCTTGCTCGGACAAT
>CAIYYW010000225.1 GCA_903930515.1 uncultured delta proteobacterium
CAGAACGCTCCGGCCCGGGAGAGCGGTCTCAAGAAAGAACCGGCGATCATCATTGAGGAAATCTCGGATGGGGAGTCCAGCCCCGAGGCGCGGATCAATCTGGAGCCGGACGAGGAGGTTGAAATTCAGGCGGCGAAGGCCGCTCCGGCCGAGATCAAACGTGTGCTGGAACAGAGGTACCGGAGACGGATGGTGGTGGTTGAGCGGCATGACCAGATCCGCAAATTCATTATCAAACTGTTCGCCAGCGAGGGTTACCAGGTGCGCGGGTTCAAGACCCTGAACGAGGCGTACCAGGAACTGGAGTCGGGCGGGTATGACCTGCTGATGCTCAAGGAGCGGTATCTGGAAGAGTCGGGCGCTGATTTTGAAGCGCGGTTCAAGGGGAAGTATCCGCGGGTGGAATTGAGCCTGATCAAGGATTACGGCTCCGCGGTGATCGGAGAAACCCGGAGCAACCAGCAATTGACTTCTAGTTTCCTGGAAACCCTGGATGTTTTGGTCGGGCTCCTGGAAATGGAGGGCCATAATGTCCGGGGGCACGCGCATAACATCGCCAAGTACGCGCGTTTGCTCTCAAACAAGCTGGAGTTGGGGATCAAGGACATTGACGGGATCAGCCTGGCCGCTTATATCCACGATTTGGGCAAGAAGGGGATGAATCCTTGTTCCATCCTGAAAATAGACGCCACCGCGGAAACCGCGGAGATCGTGGAACAGGCGGAGATTCCGCTCAAGCTGCTGGGCGCGGCCAAGTTCCCTTATGACCTGAGCGGCATCATCCGGTCCCAGTATGAGCGCTGGGACGGAAGGGGGATTCCGGACGGGCTGAAAGGGGAGGCGATCCCGGTGGGGGCGAGGATTTTGACCCTGGTGGATTCCTTTGAGATGCTGACCAACCGCGGTCTCAACGACCATCCGGTGGAGGCCGGGGAGGCGCTGGAACAGATCAACCGCCAGGCCGGGAAGATTTTCGATCCCAACCTGGTGCCGATCTTGATGAGCGTGGTGCGGGACGATATTTACCTGAAGCAGGTGAAAACGGCCCAGGACAAGATTTTGATCGCGGACACCGAGATTGACCTGACCACCCTGCTCGAGCTCCGGCTGGTCCGGGAAGGGTTTGAGGTGATCATCGCCCGGAACGGGAACGAGGCCCTGGAGAAGGCGCGTTCTGAGAAGCCGAGCCTGATCATCACCGAGGTGGACCTTCCGGTCAAGAGCGGGCTGGATTTCATCTCGGAGATGACCAAGGAAGAAGAAGTCAAAAATATTCCGTTTGTGTTTCTGTCCAGGCGGGACGAGCCGAGGGTGGTAACCCAGGCGCTGTCTTTGGGGGCCGAGGATTACATCACCAAGCCGGTCAAGGTGGATGTGTTCTGCGCCAAGATCAACACCATGCTGAGCCGGCTCAAGGCCGAGAAGAAGGTGGTGGCGTCGCAGCCGGCTGGGGTGTCCGGGTCGCTGAGCGAGATGAGCCTGCCGGACATCATCCAGATTTTGGGCGCCGGCCGCAAGACCGGAAGGATCGTCCTCAAGAACAAAGATCAGAGCGCGGAGATTGATATGGAGGAAGGCCGGATCGTGAACGCTTCAACCGAGAACCTCAAAGGCGAAGAGGCGTTCTACAAGATCCTGTATTGGAACGAGGGTATTTTTACCATTGATCCGAACATCAGCATCAACGAGCGCTTGATCAGCCTGGGGAACGATTCGCTGATGCTGGAAGGATACCGCCGGATGGATGAGGCCCTGCACGGGAAAGCCGCCGGGGATCAGGACATCACTATGGACGGCGGAGAATTTGTGTAAAGGGGGGAGCTAAAACAGTTCCGTTTGATTTAACTTTAAGTTTCATCATCGGCGCTTTCCTGGCTTGGTGGTTCCGGGAGGAACTGCGGAGGGAGCGGAGGATATTTTTCCATCCCTACCTGGCCGCGGGCCTGGTGTTTGAGAGTTGCTTTTATGTTCCGCTCGGGGTTTACCTGTATTATTTTTATCCGGCCTGGAGCTGGATGTATTTCTTTAATCCCGACTCTCTGAATTCGATGGACCTGGCCGGTCTGGGAGTGCTGATGGTGACCGGTTATTTGCTCTCCCTGGTGATCGGGTTCCAACTGGCCCAATCCTTGGTCCGGAAAAACCGGGACCGGGTCGTGATCGCGATTCTTTTGACCGGCCTGATCGGGCTTTTGGTGTTCTGTCTCCTGACCCGGGACCGGCTGCTCTGGGTTTCCGACTATCCGGGCTGGATCAACGGAACCGGAACGCTCTTATTAAAGCACCGCCTGTCCTGGATCAACACCATTATGGC
>CAIYYW010000226.1 GCA_903930515.1 uncultured delta proteobacterium
ATCCCGGTCCTGGTCGGGTTCCAGGATAGTTCGCTCAGGTGGGTTTATCATTTCCGGGTTGAGCGGCCGAAAGGGTTGCACGAGCTTGAGCGGAATTTAAAATTGCTGGAGCCGATTACCGAGCTTCCCAAAAACTTTTCGCCCAGGCTCCGGCTTCCGCTCCCGGAAAATTTTGATCCGGCACGGTTCGGGATCAAGCCGGAAGATCATCCCCTGATCGGCTTTTCTCCCGGCGCGGCCTGGGAGACCAAACGCTGGCCCGCGGAAAAATTCGCGGACCTGGCCCGGCTTCTGTCCCGGGAACTCAACGCTAAAATTTTGCTCTTGGGCGATCAGGAGAACGCTCCGGTTTGCGCGGAAATAGAAAAACGCTCCGGCCTTTCCCTGCTCAATCTCGCGGGCAAGACCAAAATCCAGGAGCTGTTCGGGATCGTCTCCCGGCTGGACCTGCTGGTCACCAATGACAGCGCGCCCGTGCATATCGCCTCGGCCTTCTCGGTCCCCGCCCTGGTGATCTTCGGACCCACGGTTCCGACCTTCGGGTTCGGCCCCTGGAACAATCCGGCCCGGATCATCCAGCGCGATCTTCCCTGCCGGCCCTGCCACCATCACGGCCCGCGGGAATGTCCGGAAGGGCATTTCCAGTGTATGCTGGGAATAAAGCCCGAGGAGGTTTTGGCCGCGGCCGGGGAATTATTGTCTGAGAGGGATCGTTCTCGCGCGGGATAAAAAATGGAATTCAGAAGGATCAGGCGGGAACGATGGCAATGGGATTTGGTCCCGGAATTATGGCCGGTGGAACCCGAACTGTTTGCCCAACTGCAAGACCCGAAGAAGGATTTCCGATCCCGGCTGGTTTCGCGGCAAGACCGGGAGTCCTGGTATGAGAGCAAATTGGATCATCCGAAATTGCCGGCCTTGATCTGGATCCGCGTCCGGGATTACAGCGAACTCAACCCTTTAAACTTCTTCTGGCGCAAAACCAATTTCCGATCAGCCTTCCTCCGGATGGGAGAACTCGGCCCGAAAAAATCCTTCGTCCCCAGGCCCTATGCCTGCGGCAGGATGAGAAGGGATTTGAGGGTTCAGCGAGAGGTATTGGCATTCGCCCCCCTGACCCATTTCCAGCCCCTGCCCCAATGGTTGAAGGACAATTTTGATTACCGGCTGACCCGGAACTCCTTTGAAGACAAGAAAGACCTGACCCGACGACTGATGAGTGCGTTTCGGGAAATGTTTTCCAGCCAGGTCGCCCTGGGGCCGGATTCCATCCTGGAGGATTTCCTCTGCCGGATGGATGAAGAGCTGAGGATCGTCTTCCGCTTTCCGGAAAAAATCCGGATCCGGGAGCGGACCCCGGAGGCGCAGAGGCATTTCCTCGCCTGGCTCCTGCTGGAGCTGAGGCCATATCTCCCCAAGACCTATTTGATCCGGCTTCTCAATTCGTTCCTGCAGGCAGAGGGTCTGGGAAAAAAATCGCTCCATTCGGAGTTTCAGGAAATATTTTCCCGGGCAGAGCAAATCCTGGATCGGCGGATTGAAAAAATGCAAAAGCAATTCTGGCGGAAAAAATCATCCTTCTTCTGGTTCGACCTCAAGGCCGGGCGGGTCTTGCTCCATTATTCCATTGACCAGAACCAGGCCCTGGGGCTGATCCCGCAACTGGCCCTGCTCAGCCGGAGACGGGAGAAGATCAGGATCACGCCGATCGGGGAAAAGGAACCGCTGGAATGTGAAGTGATGGAGGCGACGGCGAAGCCCGGGAACGAACGTCCGGTGACCCGGGCCTTTTGGTTTTACCAGCGGCTCCTGCTGGAGAATGTCCCGGGCCAAAGGCCGCTGCTGGGAGTGGAATCCAGCCGGGGAGATTTTTTGATTTATCAGCCGCTCAGTTCCTCCAGTGTGGGTTTGAATGAATATTTGGCGCGGGTGTTGGCGGACGAGCTTTCCGGCAAAAGCTGGGATCGGAAAATATTGCTCCGGCTGGCGCATCTGCTCCTGGCCCTGCACGAGCGGGGAATGGTTTACCAGCAGCCGCAAGGGGACGAGATTTGGGTGGAAGAATTGCCCGAGGCCAGAATGAATTTTTATCTGACCCATCTGGAGCGGCTGGCCGCGGCTGGGCGATTGGAGGCCGAATCCGCCGGCAGGAATTTATTTGAAATATTTTCCTCCCTGCCGCTCTCCGAGCCGGATTCCCTGATCATCCTGGAGGAATATTTAAGGCACACGGCCAAGTTCAAGGATTTCAAGAAAAGTTTCAGCGCGCATTCGCATTTAACCGGAAGGGCGGGAAGCGGTAGTTGAAGGAAAAATTAAAACTGTTGATTTACGCGCCGATCCGCTGGCTCAACGCCGAGACGGAATACCTACTGGTCTTGTGCCGGAGGCTCAAGGAGCGCGGGGTGGAAATCGTGATCATGGGCTCGGAAGGAAACCCGATGTTGGAGGCGGCGAAAAAAGCGGGCCTGCGGGTGGAAGACCGGTTTGATTTGCTTTCGCTGAATCCCCTGAAAATCGGCCTGGCCATTCCGAGACTGAAGCGATGGATGAGCGAGGAGAAATTTGACCTCATTGATATTCACCGCTCCGAGGGGTTTGTCATCCTGGCTTCGCTGGCGCGAAGGCTCCATCCCCGGCCGGCCCTGATCCGCACCCGGCAGGATATGCGGCCGGCGCGGACCGATCCGATCAACCGCTGGACATATCGCTCAATGGACAAGGTAATTGTGTCCAACCAACTCCTGGCCGAGGACCTGATCGCCAGGCTCCGGATGGATCCCGACAAGGTCCGGGTGATTTATTTCGGGATCAATCCCGAAGAATTCAAGCCGGCCAAATCGCCGGAAGCAATGCGCCAAGAACTCGGGCTCCGGCCGGAATGGAGACTGGTCGGACTATCCGCGAGGCTGGCCGTGGTCAAAGGGCATCAGTATTTCTTGGAAGCCGCGAAGAAAATTTCCGGGCAGATGCCGGAAGCCCGGTTCCTGATCTCTTACCGCAAGGTTGAAAAAGAATGCGATTTCCTCGCCCGGCTGGACCGAAGTTCGCTCAAGGATAAATTTTTCGTCTTCGGGCCGAGAGATGACCGGGCGGATTTGCTCAACCTCTGCGAGCTGGGCGCGATCAGTTCGGTCGGGAGCGAGGCCAGCAGCCGGGCCTGCCTGGAATGGATGGCGCTGAAAAAACCGGTGGTGGCCACCCGGGTGGGAACTTTGCCCGAGTTGGTGATCCCGGCCGAGACCGGATACCTGGTGATGCCCAGGGATTCAAACGGATTGGCCGGCGCGATCCTGAAACTGCTCCAGAACCCGGAGCGAGCCCGGGAAATGGGCGAGCGGGGATACCAGGTCTTCCTGCAAAACTTCCAGGAAAAAATTATGATTGAAAACACCCTTCAGATTTTATCGGAGTTGACCGGGAAAAAGGCGTAGCTCAGAGCAGGTCTTTAACCAGCTCAATCAGTTTGGGCATTGCCTGTCCGGAGGGGGCGGGAAGGTAAACCGCGCTGATGGAATTGTAATAATTATCGGTGGGATTGATCTCAATGATCTTGGCCTTCCGGTCATAGGCCTGGCAGGGAATCGCGGCCGCGGGATAGACCACTCCGGAGGTTCCCAGCACCAGCATCAGGTCGCAACTTTCAGCCTGGGCAAAGGCCTCGGGCATTTGCTGGACCTGCTCCCCGAACATCACCACATCCGGCCGGGTCAGGCCCTGGCAATTCGGACAGCGCGGCAGCAGCTGGACCAAGTTCATTATTTCAAAATCAGCGGGCGCTGCGGCAAAAAAGTTTTTCAGACGCGCCAGCAACTCCTGCTTGTTGAGCTGCTGTTTCCTTCCGCAATTCAAACAGCGCGCCCGGAACAGGTTCCCATGCACCTCAATCACATTACTGCTTCCAGCCTCCTGATGCAGGTTGTCAATATTCTGGGTGATGATGGCTTTCAACAGCCGCAACTCTTCCAGGGCCTTAAGCCCGAAATGCCCGGGATTGGGCCGGGCCTGTTCAAAAATCACCGCGGTTTGCAGGAAAAAATCCCGGATCAATTCCGGCTTGCGCATCACCGTGGCGATAATCCCGCCCGTGGTCCCGATTTCGTCCGGGTCAAATTGATCCCAGAGTCCGCCCGGATCTCGGAAGGTCGGGATTCCGCTCTCGGCGCTGATCCCGGCTCCGCTGAACGCGACAATGGTTTTGCTGTTCGCGATTATTTCCGCGGCCTTTTGATATTGGTCCATCTGAACTCCCGAAATTATTTTAAATTAGCACCGGAACCCGAGCCGGTCAAACCCGCCTTCCTTCCAAAGAGGGCGCGGGCTTGGCGCGGAAAAATACCCGGCAAAGGGAAAATAGTTTATAATATAATATGAGGAGAATTCAGGAAAAGGGATGCGAATAAAAAAATCAGGATGGGTCCTGCTCGGAATCGCCATTGGGATTTGTATGTGCGGCAGGGACCGGGGAAATGTCCGCTCAGCCGGAGAGGGATCGGACCAGGCGCGACAAATTTCCAAAGCCGCGGCTGAAAGCTGGGATAAATTTTCCACAGGCGGCAGGCATAGCTGCGCGATCGCGGATGACGGCGCCCTCTGGTGCTGGGGATATAATTATTACGGACAGCTCGGGAACGGGTCCAGCGCGGATCAGGTCAGCCCGGTGCAGGTCGGCCTGGAAAAAAACTGGGCCTCGGTTTCCGCGGGCGGGGATCATACCTGCGCGCGGAAGAATGACTCAAGCCTCTGGTGCTTTGGAAGGAATGACCGGGGACAGCTTGGGGATGGCTTGGGCGCGGATAAAAAGGATCCGACCCGGGTCAACCTGGATTCGGATTGGGCCGCCATCTCCGCGGGGCTGACCCATAGCTGCGCGAAAAAAAACCAAGGAACCCTCTGGTGCTGGGGAGACAACAGCCACAGCCAGCTCGGAGACGGCGCCAACCAGGATCGCTGGTCGCCGGTCCGAATCGGCAAAGCTACGGACTGGAAATCCCTTTCCTCCGGCGGCTATCACACCTGCGCGGTTAAAAAGGATCATACCCTCTGGTGCTGGGGTTCCACGGTCAGCGCCTCCAAGCCGGCCAAAGTCGGCAAGGCATCCAGTTGGGTCTCAGTGTCCTCCGGCCGCGAGCACATCTGCGCCAAGATGACCGACAAGAGCATCTGGTGCTGGGGCTCCAACAACTACGGCCAGCTCGGGCGCGGAAACAATACCGATCTGAACCGGCCGGCGCGCGTGGGCAGGAGCAAGGACTGGGCCTCGGTTTCCGCGGGCGGGTATCATAGCTGCGCGAAAAAGACCAACGGATCCCTCTATTGCTGGGGCAGGAACCAATACGGACAAACCGGAGTCGGCGACACCGGGGTAAGGTATTCGCCGGTCCGGGTCGGCATCTATGATAATTGGGACTCGGTTTCCGCCGGCGAGTATCATAGTTGCGCGAAAATGACCGGAGGATCGCTCTGGTGCTTCGGCTTGAACAACTCCGGCCAGATCGGGATCGGAGAGGTTGCCAACAAAAATTCCCCCTCCCCCGTTGACTCGGACACCAACTGGTCAAGTCTATCAACCGGGTATGAACATTCCTGCGCCCGAAAAAGCGATTCCACCATCTTCTGCTGGGGAAATAACACTTCCGGACAGCTCGGGCTGGGAAATAATTTGAACCAGGATCTACCGACCCGGGCGGGAAGCCTCGCGGAATGGGTTTCAATCGCCTCCGGCTGGTATCATACCTGCGCGAAAAAAAATGACGGAACCTTATGGTGCTGGGGAAACAACGCGGATGGACAGCTGGGAATCGGAAACAATTTGATCATCAAGAACAATCCCACCCTGGTCGGCTCGGACACCAACTGGGATTCCTTTACCGTGGGCGGGTATCATAGTTGCGCGCTAAAAACCACCGGAGCCATCTGGTGCTGGGGGCTGAACAATGACGGCCAGCTCGGAGATGGAACAACTGCTATCAATAGAATCGCCCCGGCCCAGACCGGATTGGATGCGGATTGGGCGCGGGTTTCAGACGGGTATCGCCATAGCTGCGCGAAAAAAATCGACGGAACGCTCTGGTGCTGGGGGGCCAATGCCTACGGGCAACTGGGGGATGGAACCAATGATGACAAAAATACTCCAGTCCAGGTCGGCGCCCTTAATACCTGGGCAGAACTGAGCGCCGGTGGCGGGCATAGCTGCGCCCGAAAAACCGACGGAACGCTCTGGTGCTGGGGATATAATTATTACGGACAGATCGGGGACGGAACCACCTCGGATAAAAACGCGCCCACCCAACTGGGATTGGATCCGGACTGGCAATCCGTCTCGGCCGGGCTTTATCATACCTGCGGACTCAAAGCCGGCGCGCTCTTCTGCTGGGGACAAAATTCTTTCGGTCAGCTTGGGGACGGCGCAGATATTGATCAGCTTGCCCCGGTGCAAAGCGGATCGGATACGGATTGGGCTTTGGTCTCGGCCGGCTCTGATTATTCCTGCGCGATAAAAATCAACGGGACTATTTTTTGCTGGGGAAATAATTCACTCGGACAACTCGGGGATGGCACGGCCTGGAAAGAAAACCCACAACTGGTGAATAAGCCATAAGTTCAAACTTTTTTGGTTTCCCTGGGGCCGCAGGTTCTCATTTCTCGTTCCCCCTAACCTCTCCTTAAGTAATATAACGGGTCTGTTGCCCAAATAGTCCTTGAGTTTCAGATCTGATTCACCGTTGGGCAAGATTGCCCTGCCCTATTTCGGGGGCGGCAAGACGCTCCTTGACTAAGCCCGAAATCTGCCCGAACCCCGCTCGGGCCGGCGCTTGACCAGGCTGGCCGGCCCGCTGGAATTAAAGCAAGACTAAATTGGTGTCCACTGCTACTCTGCGAAGTAGTTCAATGCGAAGCACGAGAAAACCG
>CAIYYW010000227.1 GCA_903930515.1 uncultured delta proteobacterium
AGGGGGCGGCGCAGGCCCTGCTGAAAGGCAAGATTGTCGCCATCAAGAGCTTGGGCGGGTTCCAACTCGCCTGCGACGCGGAGAATGAAGAAGCGGTCCGGATTTTACGCAAGCGCAAGGTTCGGGAGGACAAGCCCTTTGCGCTGATGTCGGAAGACTTGGATATGATCCGGCGCCATGCGCGGGTTTCGGGGGCGGAAGCGGAATTGTTGCTCAGCCCGGAGCGGCCGATCGTGCTTTTGCAAAAATTGCCCGGGTCCTCCCTGTCCAAAAGCGCGGCCCCCGGTCAAAAATATCTCGGGTTTATGATCCCATACACGCCCGCGCATCATCTCCTGATGAAAGAGAGCCGGATGGTCCTGGTGATGACCAGCGGGAACCTGAGCGACGAGCCGATCGCGTATCTGGACCAGGAAGCAATGGTCCGGCTTAAGCGCCTCGCGGATTTTTTCCTCACCCACAACCGGCCGATCCATATCCGCTGCGACGATTCGGTGACGCGCATATTTGATCAAAAGATATATCCGCTCCGGCGAGCGCGCGGCTATGTGCCCCGGCCGCTGGAATTGCAATTGCCGGAAAAAGGGGACCTGCTCGCGGTGGGCGCTCATTTGAAAAATACCTTTGCCCTGACCAAATCCGGACAGGTGATTTTGAGCCATCACCTCGGCGATTTGGACAATTTGGAAACCCTGGCCGCGTTTGAGGAAGGCATTGAACATTTCAAGCGCATCTTTGAGATTGAGCCGGAACTGGTGGTTTACGATCTCCACCCGGACTACCTTTCCACCCAATACGCGCTCGCGCTGGACCTGCCCAGGCTCGGGGTGCAGCATCATTACAGCCACACCGCCTCTGTGATGGCCGAGCATAACCTTTCCGGACCGGTGATCGGGGTGGCGATGGACGGGACCGGGTACGGAACCGATTCCGCGATCTGGGGCGGGGAATTTTTGATTGCGGATTATTTCGGGTTCAAGCGCAAGGCGCATTTGAGATATCTGCCGATGCCGGGCGGGGAAAGGGCGATCAAGGAGCCGTGGCGGATGGCTATAAGCTGGCTGGATCAAATTTACGGAGAGAAACTATGGGAACTCCCGCTTGAATTCTTGAAAAATATCCCGCGCCCAAACGCCCGGTTCCTGCTCAGCGCCGCCAAACAAGGAATCAACTCCCCCCTCACCTCCAGTATGGGAAGGCTTTTTGACGCAGTCAGCGCCCTGATCAATTTACGGCTGGAGGCGAATTACGAGGGCCAGCCCGCCATTGAGCTGGAGATGATCGCGGACGACGCGAAGCAAGGCGCGTACCAATTCGGTTATTCTGAACAAGAGGATCAAATCCTGATTGACCCCTGCCCGGCCCTGGCCCGGATCGTGGAAGAACTCGGGAAAAAAGAATCCCCGGCGAAAATTTCAGCGCGGTTCCATAACGGGGTTTCCCGGATGATCGTTGAGGTTTGCGAGCGGCTGCGGGAAAAAACCGGGATCAATCAGGTCACGCTCAGCGGTGGAGTTTTCCAGAACTTCCGGCTATTATCACAGGCCACAGGCCTTTTGGGAAAAAAAACTTTTGCGGTTTATGTCCATCGCCAGGTCCCGGCCAATGACGGCGGGATCAGTTTGGGACAGGCGGTCGTAGGCCTGAGGAGGATGAAGGATGTGCTTAGCGGTGCCAATGAAGGTTGAGCGGATTGAAGGCGCCCTTGCAACCGTGAGCAGCGCCGGGATGAAAATGCGGGTGGACCTCAGCCTGACCCCGGAGGCGCGGGTGGGAGAATATGTGATTGTGCACGCCGGGTTCGCGATTGAGACGCTCCGACCGGAGGTTGCCGAGGAAACGCTGAAGCTGATGGAAGAGATGGTGAAGGCGGCGGAGGATTCCGGTGAAGTATCTTGAGGAATTCCGGAACCCGGGGTTGGCGCAAAAACTTGCGCGCAGGATCCGGGAGGTCGCGGGCAAGGAGCCGATCAACCTGATGGAAGTGTGCGGCACGCACACTATGTCCATCCATAAATTCGGGATCAAGGGACTGCTTCCGCAAAATATCCGGCTGATCTCCGGACCGGGCTGCCCGGTCTGCGTCACTCCCAATCCTTACCTGGACCGCGCGATCAGCCTCAGCCTGAAGAAAAATGTCCTGATCGCCACCTTCGGCGATATGCTTCGGGTGCCCGGCTCCACCCGCAGCCTGGAGCAGGTCCGCGCCCAGGGCGGAAGGGTGAAAATGGTTTACTCGCCGATAGACGCCCTGAATCTGGCCACGGAAAATCCAGGGATTCAGGTGGTTTTCCTGGCCGTGGGATTCGAGACCACCTCGCCCACCATCGCCGCCACGGTTTGGGAGGCCGAGCAAAAAGGGATTGAAAATTTCCTCGTCCTGGTCGGACACAAACTGATCCCGCCGGCGATGAAGGCGCTGGTGGCAGACCCGCGGATCAAGATCAGCGGGTTCCTCTGCCCGGCCCATGTCAGTGCGATCATCGGACTTGAGCCTTATCAATTCTTGGCGCGCGATTATAAAATACCCTGCGTGGTCGTCGGATTTGAGCCCCTGGATATTCTTCAGGGAATCCTGATGCTGGCGGAGATGATCGTTTCCGGAAAGGCGGAAGTGCAGAACCAATACCGGAGGGTGGTGAGACCGCAGGGCAACCGGAAGGCTCAGGAAATTTTGGATAAGACTTTTGAGCCGGCCGATTCGGAATGGCGCGGGCTGGGAAAAATCCCGAGCAGCGGATGCCGGCTCAAGCCCGAGCTTGGGCATCGGGACGCGGAACAGGCGATCGCGGTGGAAGTGGAGCCGGCCAAAGAGCATCGGGGATGCAAGTGCGGAGAGGTCTTGCAAGGACTGATTGAGCCGCCCCGGTGCCCGCTTTACGGAAGGGCCTGCAACCCGGAAAAGCCGATCGGGCCGTGTATGGTTTCTTCGGAAGGAACCTGCGCCGCGTATTTTAAATATCAGGGGGCGCGATGAATAAGGACCAAATCCTGCTCGGACACGGAGACGGCGGAAGACTGACCAGGAATCTGGTTGAGGATATTTTCGCCAAGGCCTTTGCCAACCCCGCGCTGAAGCCGCTCGCGGACGCGGCCTTGATCAGGTTCGGCCGCGCCCAACTCGCCTTTACCACCGACTCCTATGTGGTGAAGCCGATTTTTTTCCCGGGCGGAGACATCGGCCAGCTGGCCGTGTTCGGCACCTGCAATGACCTGGCCGTGATGGGATCGAAACCGGTTTATCTTTCCTGCGGGTTCATCCTGGAAGAAGGGCTGGAACTGGACACGCTGAAAAAAGTGGTCGGGTCAATGAAGCTCTCCGCGCAAAAAGCCGGGGTGAAGCTGGTGACCGGAGACACCAAGGTGGTGGAGCGGGGAAGCGGGGACAAAATTTTCATCAATACCGCGGGCATCGGAGAACGGTTGGCTTGGCCAAGTATGGGCTCCCGGCTCAAACCCGGAGATGAAATCCTTTTGAGCGGAACGGTCGGCGATCACGGGATTGCGGTCCTGTGCGCCCGCGGGGAGCTGAAATTTTCCCTGCCGGTGGAGAGCGATTGCGGCCCGGTCTGGCCGATGGTCAAGGCGCTGCGCCGTTCCGGGATCAAGGTCAAGTGGATGCGCGACCCGACTCGCGGGGGCGTGGCCGGGGCGCTCAACGAGCTGGCCAATGGCCGCGATTTTGGGATTGAGGTGTTTGAGGATAAAATCCCGCTCACCCCGGCGGTGGATTCCGCCTGCGAGGTGTTGGGATTGGATCCGCTTTACCTGGCCAATGAGGGCAAGGTGATTTGCATAGTTCAGAAAGGGCAAGCCGAACCAGCCAGAAAGATTCTCAGAAAGTTTAATTCCGGCCGATCCGCGGAAATTTTTGGCAGGGTGATTCCAGACCCCAAAGGAAAAGTGATCGCCAAAACCGGCATCGGCGGCGCCCGGATGCTGTCAATGCCGGCGGGAGCGCCGCTGCCAAGAATTTGTTAAGCGGGGATTGAAACTTTGAGCAAGACTGAAAACAATATCCAGGGAGAGCTTGCCCGGCAACCCCTGACCGAAACCATCGGCCGGATTTATTCCGAGCGGCGGACCGGGGAGCTGACCCTCCAGGCAAAAAAAACCGAGTATAAAATCTATTTCCTCAAGGGAATCCCGGTAAATGCCCAATCGCCCCTCTCTTCCGACCATCTGCTTGAATTTATGGTCTCGCTCGGACAACTGGACCGGGACGATGTCCCCCGGCTCAGGGATATGATCAAAGGGGGGATGGAAACCGATCACGCTTTGCTCCAGATGGGAATTATTGACAGCGATAAGCTTTATCATTTGAAACAACTGCTGGTCCGGGAAATACTGATCCGCGCCGGCGGTCTCCAGGAGGGCAAATATCAATTCCAGGCCCGCGAAAATTTTATCGACCGGATCCCGCTCTACGATCTCAGCCCGATGGACATTATTTATGAAGCGATCACCCGACATCACCTTTCCGCGCTCCCGGCCAAAATGCAGAAAATGGCAAAAACCCGGGTCCGGCTCAATCCCGCGATCAGCGAGTTGCAGAGCCTGCCCGAAATCTTTTATCAGCGGACCTATTTGCTAGACGATTTCAAGAACGAAATGACGGTGGAGCGCGCCATCAGTTTCCTGATCAACGAATTCCACGACATCGCCCAAGCCATGATTTTTCTTTATGTGATGATGATCACCGGCGTCCTGTTGGTCAGAGAAGAACAACCGGCGCCGGAAACACCCCGCGAAAGAAAACCGGCCAAGCCGGCCCGCGGAGTGGAACGGGTCCGGGAAGCCCCGGTCCGGGAGCCCAAGAAGGACACGGCCGGAACCGACTATATTTATGTGCACAGGAAAAAATCCCGGCGGCCCAAAGCAACCGCGCCCAGGCCCGAACCGGGGGCAAAGGCAGGGCCAACCCCCGGCCCGGCTTCTCCGGAGCAAATGCAGCCGGAACCAGGATCGCCTGGTTTGGAAAAATCCCGCAAGCTGGAATTGCTGGAGAGCAAAATCCGGTCCACCAGCGATTATTTCCAGATCCTCGGGATCAAGCCGGACGCTCCGGTTTCGGAGGTGGAAAATGTTTACCATCAAATCCTGGGGCAATTTGAGCTGGAGGAGATGATCAAGGGAGATGATCCGGAGTTGAGCCGGCGGGCGTCTGAAGTCAAGGAGACGATCCGGAAGATCATCAACACTTTAGGCAACCCGGAAGACCGGAACCAGTATGAGATGAGCGTTTACCGGGACGAGCTGAAGCGGGCCTGGAACCTGGATTTTAAAAAGGCTTTGGCGCGAAAACAGTTCGAGCGAGGGAAATGGTATCTTGAACATAACCGGCCGGATTTCTCCTTGGAAAGGTTTGAGCAGGCGGTGGAGCTTGATCCGGAAGTCGCGGACCATTATGCTTATTACGGTTGGGCTTTGTGCCGATCCGGCAAAGGAACCGCGGCGGAAATTGACGGATATTTGAAACAGGCGGTCCGGCAGAACCCCCGCGCGGACACCGCTTATTATTTCCTCGGCCTGATCGCCAAGCGCGAGCAGGCGGAGAACCTGGCGGAAGAATATCTGCGAAAGGCCATCACCGTCAACCCCAACAACGCGGGGGCGCGCCGCGAGTTGGACAGCATTGAGAAACACCGGAAGCAAGGCCTTTTTGGAAAATTGTTCAAGAGATAACACAGGGAGGACCGGAAATGCCTGACTACCAGGAAATGATCGGCAAAATCAAATTTGACCAAAACGGCCTGGTCCCGGCCATCGCCCAGGACCTTTGCAACCAGCAAGTCCTGATGCTCGCGTATATGAACCCGGAGTCGTTACGGCTCACGCTTGAGACCGGCTATTGCACCTACTGGAGTCGGTCGCGCAAGACCCTCTGGAAAAAGGGGGAGAGCAGCGGGAACCTGCAGAAGGTGAAAGAAATATTTTATGACTGCGACGCGGACGCCATCCTGATCCTGGTTGAACAAACCGGCCCCGCCTGCCATACCGGAAACCGCAGTTGCTTTTACCGGAGGATTGACCGGGACTAATTTTACCCGGGCGCCGCCCGATACCTGAATTTTCAAAATTCCATATTTTCCAAATTGTTGATCCCGGACCGGACCGGGAGGATCCAGCCTAAGATGGACACCAGCAGCACGATGATCCCGGCGCCGACCGCGCTGGGCCAGGCCCAATACGGGAGCAAGGTCTGATTATGTTGGGCAACGAAGAACAGGAAAGTGGGATAGGCCTCAACCACCACCACCAGGAAAATAAGGATCATCGCCGTGATCATATAAACGGCTCCGCCGAACCCGACCGCGATCTTGGCGGGATTTTCAATGAAGAAGCGCGGGAAGAGCGCACCGAAGCCCAGTGCCATCCCAACGATGGCGAAGCTGAGAAAAAAGATGGTGAGGGCGCTGACCCAGGCGACCAAGGGCGATACCCGGAGGTAGTGGTTGGTGAGCATAATCAGGGCCTCGGAGATCATCAGCAGGCAGGGCCAGCTCAGCCAGAATTTGCTCCAGAGAAACCTGCTCATTGAAATCGGAGCCGACTTGATGATCCAGAAATTACGCCCCTCCAGGCTGGTCATCGGGAACACGAACCGGGCGCTC
Organism: uncultured delta proteobacterium; assembly: GCA_903930515.1. GTDB lineage: Bacteria > RBG-13-61-14 > RBG-13-61-14 > RBG-13-61-14 > DRUE01 > CAIYYW01. Next base: position 6,615 of record CAIYYW010000227.1, read on the forward strand.
AGGGCGCTGAGCACGAACCCTGCCAGGCCCATATTCAAATAGCAGACCGCGTTCTTCAGCGCGAACTGGTCAAAGGGAATTTTATCTAACGGCAGCACCCGGAAATTGAAGACATAGATGATCATCAGGGCCGCGAGCAAAAACAGCTGCGACCACTGCCCGGCGTCCCGGATAAAGGTCTTCACTTCCTTCAACAGGATCTGCTTGAGCGAGGGATGGAAGGGGGAACTGAGCCAATCCAGAAGACCCTGGACCGCGGCGCTCCGGCTGATGATCGCCCGGCTCGCCTCCTGGGTCTTGGAATAGCCCTCGCGGTAAAGCCAGAGCCAGAGCCAGTAGGACAGGAACAGGGAAAAGGCCCCGGTGGAAATCAGCATTCCCAAAAACTGCCCGGCGCCATCCCATCCTTGCCGGCTGAACCGGTAAAGCGACTCGCTCGCCCAGTAGCTGGGAAGCCAGACATTCATCGGCTGTTTCAAAGTGAGCAAAAATTCAAAAACCGTTTCCTGGGCCTCCGGGTTGACCAATCGCTCCGGCTGGATCAGACGGATCAAGACCACGATCATCGCGGCCGCGATGATGCTGAGCAAAAACAACAAGTCCCGGATCCGCCTGGCCGGAAAGGCGTTGACCAGGAGCAATACCAGGATATTCGCCAGCGCCGCGGGGATAAGCAGGAAGAAAATCAGCACCGCCACGACCAACAGATAATAATTTATCCCCAGCCGGTATTCGGTCCCGAACGCGAACAGGATGGGAATCCCGAAAATGAACAACATCCAGCTCGACTCCAGCAGCCCTTCCAGGAACCGGCTTAAAAACAGGCTCTCCTGGTTCATCGGCAGGGCGTTGAGCAGTTCCAGGTCCTCGGCGACAAAAAAACTGCTTAGGCCGGTGACCAGGTTGGAAAAAATAAGCACGGAGAAAAAAACCAGGAACGCCAGGGAAAGCACCATCCGGTTGAGCAAGTCCCCGATCATCTCCATCCCGGGGATCGGATCGTCCATCGCCACTTCCCGGAAATATCCGAACAGCCACCAGGACCCGAAATAGGTTCCGATTAAAAATATCCCGGCCAGGGCGAGCAGGAAAATGGTTCGTTTCCTGGCGCCGGGATCGCGGAAGGAATTCCTTGAAAGCTGAAACCGGGCAATGAATATCGCGGCTAAATCCCTGAACATCTTCTTTTTATTTAGGATGCCGGAAACCGGCGCTCGGATTCAAAAGCCGGACCCGGGCTCAAAATTCCTGGAATGATTCTAGCGGGAAGCGCGCAAATTACAAGAAAGGGCTGACGGTTGAAAATTTGGCCGCGGCCGGCCGGCATTTTATTTTTTCCCGCTTTTCAGGAACTCGGAAATCCTGGAAAATATCTTGGGCGCGGTCAGTCCGTAGAAATCCCGCAGTTGCGCCGGGGTGCCTTGCTCGATAAACCGGTCCGGGATTCCGATCCGGCAGAACTTTACCCCTTGCACTCCTTTTTCTTCCAATAGCTCCATCACCCCGCTGCCGAAGCCTCCGGCCAGGACATTCTCCTCCACCGTGACCAAAACCCCGCATTGTCCGGCCAGATCCAGGATCAGCTCCTGGTCCAGGGGCTTGGCAAATCGAGCGTTCACCACCGCGGCATCAATCCCCTGCTCTTTCAGCATCTGCCCCGCGGCAAAAGCCGGATATACCGTGTTGCCGATCGCGAGGATCGCGAGTTCCCGCCCCTTTTGCAACAGCTCACCCCTGCCCCGCTCCAGAACTTTTGGCTCGCCCTCCATCTCCGCTCCCAGCCCGGCTCCGCGCGGGTACCGGATCGCGACCGGCTGATTTATTTCCAGGCTGGTCCGGAGCATATTCCGGAGCTCGCTCTCGTCTTTCGGCGCCATCACTATTATATTGGGCAAGGCGCGCAGGTAGGTCAGGTCAAAAAGTCCGTGATGGGTCGGGCCGTCTTCCCCCACAATCCCGGCGCGGTCCAGGCAGAAAATCACCGGCAATTTCTGGAGACAGACATCGTGCAGGATCTGGTCATAGGCCCGTTGCAAAAAAGTGGAATAGATCGCCACCACCGGCCGCAGTCCCTGACTGGCCAGCCCGGCCGCAAAAGTCACGCAGTGCGGCTCGGTGATTCCCTGGTCAAAAACCCGGTCGGGAAATTTTTCCGCCACCCGGTCCAGCCCGGTCCCCTGCGCCATGGCCGCGGTGATCCCGACCAGGTTGGGATGCTCGGAGAAGAGTTGGAGCATGGTCTCGGAAAAAACCTCGGTGTAGCTCTTGACCTTAGACATTTTTTTGCCGTTGCCGGTCTTGAGATCAAATGGGCCGATGCCGTGAAAATCCACCGGGTTCTCCTCGGCGTAACAATACCCCTTTCCCTTCCGGGTCAGGATATGGACCAGGATCGGCTCTTCTATTTGATAGGCGCGTTCCAGCGAATAGATCAACTCGCCCAGGTTATGCCCGTCAATCGGGCCGATGTAATGGTACCCGAAGGCCTCGATCAAAATCCCGGGCGTGAAAAATCCCAGCATGGACTTGCGCCAGCGCCGGTTCAGGTCGCTGATCCAGTATTGAACATTTTTCGGCAACGGACTGGCGATCCGGCGCATTATCTTGACCACCCGCAGGGCGCGCGGGCCGGAGACCGCCCGGCTCAAACGCCGGCTGATCCCGCCCAAAGTCGGCGCGATGGACATCTCGTTGTCGTTCAGGATCACCATCATATTCCCCAGGGTCCGCTCCAGCTTGCTCGGGGTTTGGTTCAACGCCTCCAAGGCCTGACCCCCGGTCAAGCCGCCGTCCCCGATGATGGCAATGGCCTTGTTGGTTTTGCCCTGGAGACGCATGGCCTCGGCCATTCCCAGCGCCGCGGAGATGGAAGTGGACGCGTGCCCGGTGCCGAAGGCGTCATACTCGCTCTCGTCCGGTTTGGGAAAGCCGGACAATCCCTGGAACCGGCGGATGGTTTTGAACCGATCTTTCCGGCCGGTGAGAATCTTGTGCGCATAACATTGATGTCCGACATCAAAAATAATCTTGTCATCAGGCGTGTTAAAAACATAATGCAAAGCTATGGTCAGTTCAATCACGCCCAGGCTACTCGCCAAATGGCCCCCGCTCTCGCAGACCGTCCCCAGGATCTCCTCCCGGATCTCCTCGGCCAACAGCTCCAACTCCTTCACCGAAAGCGACTTTAAATCTTTCGGCGAGTTCACCCGGTCCAGAATTCTCTTCCTATCCTCTCCCATCTCAAGCTTCTATTCTATTGCGGCGCAGACCGGGCCGCATTGACCCTGGTCCGCGCCCGTTCGTCGTGGCGCGGACACTCTTGTCCGCGCGCTTATTTAATACCCTCGTGAAACCAGCCATCCCGCAATCTTCCGCAACGGCTCGGCCCGCTCGGGAAAAATCTCCAGACAATTTATCGCTTCCCGGCTTAATCTCTCCGCTATTTCTTTGGACCTGTTTAGACCGATCAGGCCGGGATAAGTTGCCTTTTTCTTGCGAGCGTCCGAGCCCTCCCCCTTCCGGCCGCCATCCCCGGTTTGAAAATCCAGAAGGTCGTCCACGATCTGGAACGCGATCCCGATTTTTTCCGCGAACCCGGAGAGCGCATCCAATTCCTTTTCCCCCGCTTCCCCCAAAATCCCCCCGGCAACCACCGCGGCCCGGATCAAGGCCGCGGTTTTATGTTGGTTGATGAACAGCAGGTCCTGCTCGTCGTAGGTTTGTCCCTGTTTATCCAAATCCAACTCCTGCCCGGTGATGATCCCGGCCAGACCGCTCGCTTCCGCCACTTCCCGGATCGCCCGCAAAGCTGTCATCCCCATTCCTCGCTCCAGACCGGTCTTGGCCATCAAACCAAAGGCCTCGGTCAGGAGCGCGTCTCCGGCCAGGATCGCGGTGGCTTCCCCGAAAACCTTGTGGCAGGTCGGCTTGCCCCTCCGGAAATCGTCATCGTCCATTGCCGGAAGGTCGTCGTGGATCAAGGAGTAGTTATGGATCATCTCAATCGCGCAGGCAAAGGGCAAAGCCCGCTCCAGGTCGTCCCGCAAAACCTCAAACCCGGCCAAAAGCAGGATCGGACGCACCCGCTTCCCGCCCGAGAATAAACTGTACCGGATCGCCTGATGAATCTTTTCCGGATAGGCCTTCTCCGAAGGCAGGGATTGATCCAGTTCCTTTTCAATCAGATCTTGGCGCGCTTTAAAATAACTCTCCAGCTCAATGCTCAATCACCCTTCTCCTCTTCATCCCCATCTTCCGCTCCCGCTTTCAGCTCCTCCAGTTCCAGTTTCCCATCCGAATTCAGCAGCATCTCCACCTTTTGCTGAGCCTGATCCAGGAATTGCTTGCAAGAACGCACCAAGCCAATCCCGCGCTCAAACTCCTCGAGCATCTGGTCCAGCCCCAATTCCCCTGAATCCAGCCGCTCCACGATCTTCTCCAACTCCTTGAGCGCCTCTTCAAATTTGAATCTCTTTGCCTTTTTTACTCCACTCATCTTATCTGAAGTTTACCACCTTAAAGTTTTTTTTCAATTGAATTTCAATCAGATGACTTGCCACCGATTTCTTGGGACACGCAATAGGGGTATTCGCTGGAATGAACAGGAAAAAAAAGAAAGGGGCGCAGGGTAGTCGCAAGCCAAGGTCCCGCCTCGGGCTGGATTGCCCTGCCCTATTTCGGTCCCGCTGGAATTAAAACAAAACTAAATTGGTGTCCACTGCTACCCTGCGAAGTAGTTCGCTGTGAAGCACGAGGAAATCGGCTGCGATCCAGCTTGCCGGACCTTTGTTCACCTTATTGAATTCACGGGCCAAATCCGATGATCACATCTACTGGAACATTGCTCTTGGTATTTATCCCATTCCCAAGTTGACCGGAACTATTACCCCCCCAGCACTTTACTTCGCCGCTTGCGGTAAGGGCACAGGTATGCCAACCACCAGAAGATATTGCGCTGATCCCTGAAGACAAGCCGGAAACATCCACCGGAACATTGCTATCGGTATATGTCCCATTCCCAAGTTGACCATAATCATTCCACCCCCAGCACTTTACTCCGTTGCTTACGGTCAGGGCACAGGTATGGTACATACTAGCCGAGATTGCGCTTCCCCCTGAAGCCAGGCCGATAACATCCACCGGAACAT
>CAIYYW010000228.1 GCA_903930515.1 uncultured delta proteobacterium
GAACTCCGGATTTTGAAAAAGGTCCGGGTGGAGGATGTGGTGCGCGCCGAATATCTCTTCAGCATCCTGATGGGAGAGGAGGTTGAGTCAAGGAGAGAATTTATCCAGACCAACGCCCTCAAGGCCATAAACTTGGATATTTGATTTCCACCTGAGTTAATCCTAAATTGTTCCTGGTGATCCCGGAAACAGAGCACAATTGCCCGGTTCTCTTTTCCCGCCTGCCCGCCATAGCTCGCGCGCGCAAAAACGGGTTCCTCGTTTCAGGGTTCTCATTGAGGATTGACCCTTGAAAAAGTTCTACCTCGGTTTCCTCAAAGCGCCCCTGTTCTGGTCCGCGGTCCTGTTCGGAACCGGGATCGCCTATTCCGCCGGCCATCCGCGCCGGATCATCTATTTAATTATATCGGTCGTTCTTTTTTCTATCGCGCTGCTTCTCCGGTCGGTTCAGGCCCGGAAAAATAATTTACGGCCGTCCCCCATTCTGTTCCTGATCCTCTTGCTCGGACTGGCATCTGCCGGCGCTTATTATTTCCAAGCGCGGCTCCCGGAAACCAGTTTCCCGGTCCTGGAAAAGCTGGACCCGGATCAGCAGGTCTGGATCAGGGCCGAAGCCAAAGGGATGAGCAGGGATTATGAAAAATACAGCCGGGTATTATCCGACTTGGTCTGGCTGGACGCGGGGAAAGGACGGAACCGAGCCTCGGCCCGTTTCTACCTCAATTATTCGGACGAGAGGAAATTGTATCCCGGCGACCGGTTCCTGGCCTTGGTCCGGGTCCATCCCATCACCACTTTTAAAAATCCCCTGCTCCCGGACTTGGCCGCCCGCTTTTATAAAAATGGAATTTTTTTCAACTTCAGCCAGGTCCGTGAAATGCCGATCCTGAAAATCTATTCCGCTCGCCCGAATCCGCTGGCCTGGCTGGACCGATCCCGGACGAGTTTCAAGGACCAGATCATTCGGAGCGGCGCAAGCGGGAGCTACCTGCTCCTGGCGCTGGTGCTGGGAGACGAGAGTGAAATCCCGGAGCCGGTGGAAGAATCCTTCCGCGCCACCGGCACCGCGCATATTTTGGTGGTTTCCGGTTTCAACCTCAGTCTGGTGGCCTCCTTTTGCTCCATCGTCCTGATCGTCTTTTTCCGAGCGCAGCCCTGGCTGATCAAGCGGATGGACCCCTATCCCCTGGCCGGAATCCTGAGCATCATCCCCACCACCTTCTACGCCTTCATCACCGGCCTGGAAATACCCGTGCTCCGATCTTATATAATGGTCCTGGTCCTGCTGCTCGCGATCACGCTCCGGAAAACCCGCGACCTGCTCAACGCCCTCGGCCTGGCCGGGATGGTGATTATGCTGATCCAACCCGGAGCCATTTTCGATCCGAGCTTCCAACTGTCTTTTATCGCGGTCGCGGTGTTGATCCGGTATTTCCCGCCCTTATGGCAAATCGCGGGGGGGAAGTGGTTTGCCGAGGAAGCGGGTTTGCTGAAATTGGAAACGCATTTCTTCCGGGCCTACTTGAAATTGATCCCGCTCCGGCTCCTGGAATATATTTACGGACTTTTCCTCGGAACCACCCTGATCCAAATCTTTGTCGCGCCGATCTCCGCATATTATTTCTCCCGACTCAGCCTGGTCGGCCCGATCGCCAATATCCCGATCGTTCCCCTCTGCGGGTTCTGGGTCTTGCCGATCGCCTTGGTCGGTTTATGCGCCGGCTTGTTTTCGCCCGGCCTGGGGGATTGGTTGATCAACCTGGCCGGGATCGGCTCCAAGTTGATGGAGCAAATGGTGGCATTTTTCGCCGGACTGCCTCACGCTTATGTATTGGTCCGGCCCCCCACTCCGCTGGAACTCGCCGGATGGTTCCTGATCTTGAAGGCCGGGGCCGGCTTGCCAAAAAAAATAGCGGCCTGGAAAATCTCCCCTCCCAAAACCGCCCCAGAGCGACTCTGGAAATTCACCCGGGTCGGACTTTTATTCCTGCTCGGAATCGGCCTGGTGATCGCAGGCGGACTGCCCATCCGCAACTCCCGGCCCCGACCGGACGAGGCCCGGGTGACCCTTTTGGATGTGGGCCTGGGACAGAGCATCGTGATTGACCTTCCCGGCCGGGAAAGAATACTCCTGGACGGAGCCGGCCAACTGGGCCGGATCAATCTGGGCGAGGCCGTGGTTTCCAGGTTCCTGCTCAACCAGGGCATCCGCAGGCTGGACGCGGTGATCCTCACTCATCCCCAGACCGACCACGGGGCCGGCCTGAAATTTATTCTGGCGCAATACCCGGTGTCTGAGTTCTGGCTCACGGGCAAGGAAAATCAACTTTCGCAAGAGCTTCTGGAAATCGCGGCCCGCGGCAAGATCAAAATTCGGATGATCGGCTCCCAAACCCCTCCGGTCCGGGTCGGAGACGCCACCCTGGAATTCCTGAATCCGTCGCCGGAGCGGGTTCCTACTCTACCCCTCAACGACAGCTCCATCGCGATCCAGATGACATATCAGGGCATCCATTTTCTTTTCCCCGCGGAAATCGGAACCGCCATTGAAAAACAACTGGTCGCAAAAAATTCGGCTGAATTGAAAAGCGACCTCCTGGTCGCCGGTCATCACGGGTCCAATACCAGTTCCAGCCCGGAATTCCTTAAGGCCGTCTCTCCCCAATGGATTTTGATCTCCAGCGGCGGAGCTTCCGGCCAGAAATTCCCTTCCCCCGCCGCCCTCCAGCGATTGCAAAAAACCGGCGCCGCGATCTTCCGCACCGACCTGGTCGGCGCGATCCAGGTGTCGGTCCGGAATCGGAAGGCATCCGTCAGCGCCGCGGCTCCCGCTAAAAACGCAAGTCGGTCGGAATAAAAAATTGACAAAAAGCTGGAAGGGTTATAATTTCGGAACAGGGCGGAAAAGGAGCGAAAAAAAATGGAAGAAAAATTTACCGACCGGATCAAGGCCGCGGCGGCGAGCGAGCCGTTCGCCAAAATGCTGGAGATGAAGCCACTGGAAGTGAAAGAGGGATTCGCGAAGGTGGAGATTCAGGTCAAGGCCGAATACCAGAATCTTTTCGGAGCCACCCACGGCGGCCTGATCTTCAGTGTCCTGGATGAGGCCTTTGAGCTGGCCAGCAACTCGCACGGAACCTTTGCCACGGCCTTGAGCGTGACCATCAATTTCCTCAAAGCGGTCAAGCCCGGGGACAAGCTGATCGCGGAAGCCGGCGAGGTGGCCAAAACCAAACGCACCGGCAACTACCGGTTCCTGATCTCCAACCAGGACGGCGAGCTGGTCGCCCACGGCCAGGGAATGGTTTATCGCAAGGACGATCCGATTCAGATCTGAAAATGGAGAACAAGGAACGGACGCTCGCGCATTCGGCGGTTCCCGGGAAACGGAGAACGGTAAACGAGTGGCGCGCGCTTCACTGGGGGCAGCCGTTAAGGATCGGCTCAAACCCGGGATCAAAGGCCGGGGCGGACCTGATCAATTCCACCGCTCCCGGGCATTCCCCTTTTTCCACGAGCGAGCGCGCCAGGATGAGCCTGGCTTCAATCCATTCCGGTTTTGCTTTGACCGCCTCTCGCAATTCCCTGAGGTAGTCGTCTTCGCGGCCCAATCTCCGGCAAGACAACGCCAGGTTATAATGAGCAGGCGCGTCCAACGGATTTTTCTCAATCGCGCGGAGGAACCATTTGCGCGCGGTTTCAAAATCCCCGCTCTTGCTGTAAAGCAATCCCAGGTTGAAGTAAGGGATGCCGTAATTGTCAGAGCCCAGTTCGCCGGCTTTGAGGAATTCCCGCTCAGCCGGCCCGAACTCTCCGGCCTGGGAAAAACAAATCCCCAGACTGTTATGGGCGTCAGCCAGATCGGGCGAAAGCGAAAGCGCTTTCCGGCAAACCCGGATCGCGGACGAACATTTTTCATTCTCGCTCAGGGCGGAGCAATAATTGTTCCAGGCCCGGGGCAAGTCCGGGGCCTTGGTTGCAGCGTCTTTCCACAAACGCTCCCGGCTCTGCCAGACGCGGTTCCTGGTGAAAGTGAACCCGCAGAAAAACGCCGCGACCAATAAAATCCACGCGGTGGCGAGCCTGATTTTTCCCGGACGCAATACCGGGATCGCGATTGCCGGAGTCAAAATGGCGAGCAGGGCCAGGTAGAGCCGGTGCTCGTTGGCGAGGTCAATGGGCAGGGGCAGGGCTTCCATCGCCAACTGCCCGAAATACCAGATCACGGCAAAGGAAAATATTTTCCACTTCCGGGCCTTGGCCAGGGCCAAAAAGATCACGGCCAGGATGATCAGCCAGGAGCTGAGCGCGAGCGAAAGATCCGCGGCTGACCCGGAGAAAGTAAATTGATGCTCCAGGCTTAAAAATTGCGGGAAGGGAAAAATTATCAGCAACGCATACCAGGCCAAAACTTCCGGCTCCAATAAAATCCGTTGCCCGAGCGGCATCGCCTGGGCGGCCAGGTCCGCTCCCAGCTTGGCGGTCATCCCGGGACGGAACAGCCAGAGGCCGGCCAGGAGATATACCGCGGCCAAGGCGATCAGCCATTTCCAGTTCCGGACGATCCATCCTTTGGCCGGGTCCTGGTAAAAATACAGATCAAAGATAAAAATCAGCAAGGGCAGGGTCAGAGCGGTTTCCTTGCTCAGCATCGCCAAAAGGCAAAACAGGCCGGCCAGGGAAAAAAACCAGCCCCCTTTTTTCTCCCGATCTTTTCCCATCTGGTAAAAATAGATGCTCCAGACCGAGAAGGCGCCGGCCATTGAGGAATGTCGCTGGACAATATAAGTGACCGCCTGGATATTGAGGGGATCCGCGATCCAGACCAGAGCGACCAGCCATCCGGCCAGGCGCGAGCGGAAAGGGTCGTTCCCGAGTTTGATAAAAAATTTCCCCAGCGCCATCCGGATTCCGAGCGCGGTGAAGACCAAGACCAGGAAATTCACCAGGTGATAGCCGAAGGGGTTAAGCTGGTTGAAATAAAAATTTAAAGCCAGGCTGAGGTTGGTGAGGGGGCGGTTGTGTTTCCAGTCCTGGAACGCCGCGCTGATCAGCGAGTCAAGACCGAGATCGGGGATCCGGAGGAAGGAATTTTTTACAATGCTTTCCAGGTCGTCAAAATGGAAGGGAACCGAAAAACTCGGCCAATAGATCAGAAGGGCGATCCCAATCAGAACCGGCGCGGCGAACAAATCAAACCCTTCAGGGGCACGCGATTTTTTGTCCGGGCCTGGTTTGGGCATCAGTTACATTTTACGGCATTTTGGGGGGAAGGCCAGCCGGATCAAAGGGAAAATCCCGGCCGCGGGCCGGAGCAAACCTTCTACTGTTTTTTCCATTCCGGTTTGACCTTGAGCGGTTCGCCGTTGGTCAGCTGATACGCGGCCGCAACCGCGGCGATCAGTCCGGGCGCGTCGTTCTCAATCCAGGCCTGATATTTTTCCCCGGGGTTGGCCACCCAGAACTCCTGGAAGGTTTTCAATCCGCGGTCTAAAAGGTTGCTTTTGACCGTGCTCACTTCAACGGTAAAGGAGGGGATGCCCAGGCCGAGGTAATTGTAATCGTCCGGGTCTCCGAGCGTGGGATACCAGCTATATGATTGCTGGATCTGGTAGCGATATTTTTTCTGGCCGGAATTGAAGGCCTGTCCGATCCGGACGAATAAATCCCGGTCCGGGGCGATGCCCTTGCTGTGCGCGTAGGGATAGAGGAATTTTCCGGCAACGCTGTGCAGGTTAAACACCACGAAATAATGGCCGTTCTTCACCAGCTCCGCCATTGCCCGGCTCTCCGGCTCGGACAGCGGCTCCGGTCCCATATAATAACTGGAACGGGGCCTCCGGTTCCCGGCCAGCGGGTGCCGGCTTTTCGACCCGGGCACCACCGGGAAATTCCGATTCAGGTCCACCCCGTCCGCGTTCTTCCTCATCCCTTTTTTCCCGCCCTTGCCCTTGGTGTCATACACCCGGGCGTATCCGTCCGGGTTCTGGACCGGGATGATGTCAATCTCAATCTTGCCCAGCAGATCCTTGAGCCCGGGATCGCTCTTGCTTTGGGACATCAGCTCCCGCGCAAATTCCATCCCAACCGCGGCCCCGATGAATTCTTCCGCGTGAATCCCCCCGGCGATCAGGGCCTGGGGCTGACCTTCGGATTTTGACCAGCCGACCCGGAGCAAATAAATCGGCCTCCCTTCCACGCTCTTCCCGATCTGTTCCAGCTTGACCAGGTCCGGATTTTCTTTCGGAAACGAATTCACCTCCCGGCACATTTCTTCCAGCGAGGGATACGGGTCAAGCGATCTCTTGGCTTGAGCATAAGCCCGGCCCGAGATCAGGATCAGAACCAGGGTCAGGATCAGGCCGGGTTTAATCCTTCTCATTTCTTCTCCTTGCGCCTTTCCTTTTTTGATTTTTTATCAGAAGGCTTGGGTGAAACTTTTTCGGTCTCCACCGCCGGGATCGGCTTGCTCATCTGCCGGATCAACAGGGCCGCGGCCGGGATGAAGATCAGGATGCTGATGAACTGGCTGGTGGAAATCTTATTGGAGAGGATAAATCCTCGCTCTATATCTCCGCGCAGGAATTCCAGCAGGAACCGGGCGACCGCGTAAAGCATTATCACCAGGAGCATGGTGACGCCGTTTCTTTTGGAGCGCCGGAACAGGGCGTAGCTGATCCCGGCGATGGCGAAATCGGCGATGGATTCGTAGATCGGGGACGGATGCACGGGAATTCCGGCCAGCTGGTGCGGGATGGGCAGAGACGGGTAGGTGATGGCCCAGGGCAGGCTGCTGGGCTTGCCGTAACAACATCCGGCCATCAGGCATCCCCAGCGACCGATCCCCAGGCCCACTATTGCCGGCACGGCGATGGTGTCCGCGACCCGGCCGTAATTCTTTTTATACTTGCGCGCGTAAAAATATCCGAAGACCAGCACCGCGATCATGCCCCCGTACCAGACCAGCCCCCCCCGGATGCATCCCACCACATCCTTGACCGTGTTGAGAATGTTCCTCCAGTCCACCAGCAGATACAGACCCTTGGCCCCGAGGATGCCGGTGACCATAATCCAGAAGAAGAAGTTGGAATAGAATTCCTCATCCTGTCCGCTGATCCTGGCGAGATGGAGCAGGTAGAAATAGGCGATAATAAAAGCCGCGGCCATAATCAGTCCGTAGGTGTAAAAAGTCAGACTGCCGATTTTAAAAAGTATTGGGTGCATTTAAAATTTGCTCCCGCATATTATAAAATACGCTTATCCTTTTTTCAAACCGCTCCGCCGGTTTCCTCAAAGGCATCTCCCTCCGGATCAGCCGCGATCCGGTTATTTCTGGACCTCGGTCACTTCCTCCTGCTTGACCCGGGAGTATCCGCAGGCGAGTTTGGGATTGTCATAAACCTTTTTGGCGTCCCTCTTGTCAATTTTGTCTATCTCGGTTTCCACTTTGTCATTGATGGCCTTCTGGAGCCATTTTTTACCCTCATCTATATCCTTGGGCTGGTCTCTGCGGTTTCCGCGGCAGAGCAGGGTCACGCCTATTTCCTTGTCCAGGTCAATCCGGTCGGGCAGTATTTTCACCGATGCCCGGCAATGTTCCACGGCCTTATCCATATCCCCCTTGGTTCCGAAGAGGATTCTCATAATCACGCTTTCCGGGACCTTGCGGTAGAACTGGCAGAGGGCGAAGTGGGCGTTGGCCTCGGTGGAATCGGTGGCGGTGCGGTAGGTTGGGCGCATCTCCAGGGTTTTCAGATAGTAGGCCTCAATGTCCTTGGCCAGCCCCAGGGACTTGGCGATCCCCTTGACCAGGGCCTCGGAACTCATCCCGACCGCGACATAAAAATAATTCTCAGCCACCTTCGGATTCTTGGCCGCGCCTTTCCTGGCCCATTCCTCGCATTTGACATAGTCATCCAGCTTTTCTTTTTCCCGGGCTTCGGGCAGAAGTTCGCCGAGGTTGTAATAGTTCCGGGCGATCATCCAATAAACCTGCTGGTTGTTCGGGTCGGCCTTCAACACTTCCATCAGAATTTTGTTGGATTCCAGATAGCCCCCCTGATCCTGGATCTGGTCGGACTTGGCCACCAGATCGGAGACCTCCTGGGGCGCAAGGGACAGGGCCAAAACCGCGAGCAAACCCATTGCCACCAGCCATCCCGCCTTTTTCATTTTCCTTTTGCCTCCTTTGCTAGATTTCCAATACTCTTTGAATCCGCTCGATGGATTTCGCTTTTCCGGTTTCGTCATCAATCTCCAAAGCCACCGCGTTGATCTGGACCGGCCCGGCCGCCACCTCAAACCGGTGCGGGATCCCGGTGACGAACCTATCCAGGGCCTGGCTGGACTTGATCCCGATCACCGACTCGCGCGGTCCGCACATTCCCACATCCGTGAGATAGGCGGTTCCTCCCTGAAGGATTCGCTCGTCCGCGGTCTGAACATGGCTGTGAGTACCGATCACAGCCGAGACCCTTCCGTCCAGGTATAGACCGATCGCGACTTTTTCGCTGGTGGCCTCGGCGTGGAAATCCACCAGCTTCACCTTGATCTCGGACGGGAGCGACTCCAAAACCTGGTCCGCAATCAGGAACGGATTTTCCGCGGGGGCCATAAAAACTCGTCCGGAAAGGTTGATGATCGCGACCGGGCCGCGCTCGGTCTTGAGCAAAAGGGTTCCGTGTCCCGGGGCTTTTTCCGAAAAATTGGCCGGCCGGACCAGCCGGTCCAGGTCATTGATTTCCTGGACCAGTTCCTTCTTGTCCCAGATATGATTTCCGGAAGTCATAAAATCAATCCCGGATTCCAGGAGCTGCTGGTAAATCTCCTTGGTCAGGCCGAAGCCTCCCGCGGCGTTTTCCACATTGGCGCCCACCAGCTCGGACCGGTATTTCCCGATCAGTTCCGGCAGGATTCTGCCAATGCCTTTGCGGCCGGGCTTGCCTTCAATGTCTCCGAAAAATAAAATTTTCAATGGTCTTTCCTTTGCTTTACTTGGCGAAATCCACGGCCCGGGTTTCCCGGATCACCACCACCTTGATCTGGCCGGGATAGGCCAGGTCGGTTTCAATCTTCTTGGCGATCTCGCGCGCGAGCACGGTGCTTCCCTCGTCCGTGACCTTGTCGGCTTCCACCATAATCCGGAGTTCCCTTCCGGCCTGGATCGCGAAGCTGCGGTTGACCCCGCTAAAGCTCAGCGCTATTTTTTCCAGGTCGTCCAGACGCTTCACATAAGTCTCAATCATCTCCCGCCGGGCCCCGGGCCGCGCCCCGCTCAGGGCGTCCGCGGCCTGGATGATGTTGGCGAGCACGGTCGTGGGGCCGTCATCGTGATGGCTGGCGACCGCGATCACGATCTCGGGGCTTTCCCCGTATTTCTTGGCCAGCTCCCCGCCCACCTGCGCGTGCGGACCTTCCTGCTCGTGGTCCACCCCCTTGCCGATGTCGTGGAGCATCCCGGCCCGCTTCGCCCGCTTAACATTCTGGTCCAGCTCCCCCGCGATCACCCCGGCCAAAAAAGCCACTTCCATTGAATGCTGGTATTGGTTCTGGCCGTAGCTGGTCCGGTATTTTAATCGTCCCACCAGCCGCACCAGTTCCGGGTTGATCCCGTGCGCCCCCACATCAAACACCGCGCGCTGTCCCGCCTCCTTGATCGCGTCGTCAACTTCCTTCTCCGCCTTCTTCACCATCTCCTCAATCCGGGCCGGGTGAATCCTCCCGTCCGAGATCAGATGCTCAAGCGAAATCCGCGCCACCTCCCGCCGGATCGGGTTGAAGCTGGAAATCACCACCGCCTCCGGGGTGTCGTCCACGATCAGGTCCACCCCGGTCGCGGCCTCCAAAGCCCGGATGTTCCTGCCCTCCCGGCCGATGATCCTCCCCTTCATCTCGTCGTTGGGAAGAGGGATCACCGTGACCGTGCATTCCGCAACATATTCCCCCGCGTACCGGCCGATCGCCTGGGAAAGAATCCGCTTGGAATTCTTTTCCGCCTCCGCCTTCGCCTCGTCCTCAATCTGCTTGATCCGGATCGCGGCCTCGTGCTTGGCCTCGTCCGCCATCGCGTCCATCAGCAGTTTCTTGGCGTCCGCCGAACTGATCCCGGCCACCTGCTCCAGCTTCCGGGTGATCCCCGCGGATTTTTCCTCAATCTCCTTTTCCAGACGGTTGATCTTTTCTTCCTGGCCCAGGATCTTCTTCTCCCGCCGGGTCAGATCCAATTCCTTCTGATCCATCAGATCAACCTTCTTGTCCAGGGTCCCTTCCCGCTGCCGCAGCCGCTCCTCGCGCTGGTTCACCTCCTGCTTGACCACCTTGCTCTCTTTTTCAAACTCGCTCCGGGCCTGGTACAAATAATCCTTCGCCGAAACCTCCGCTTCCTTCAGCCGGGTCTCGGCCCCACGTTTCGTCTGATCCAGCAATTCCTGGATCCGGGCCTCCGCCTCTTTCCGACGCGAACGCAGGCCGAGTTGGACCGCCAGGAACCCTAATCCGGCGCCCACCAGGAGCCCGGCCAGGCTGATCAAAATCGTCATCAGAACATTATTCATTTTCCTTTCCCCCTTTTATCTGCAATCCGGCTCGGGACTTAACTTGATAAATCCCTGCTCGGTAACCAACCGCTTCACGCTTTGATCGCGCTCATCAGCGGGCAAAGCCTCCCGGACCTGGAACATATAAGCAAACCCGACCGTGATCGCCAGGGGCTTCAGCCCGGGCAAAATCCGGTCATAATATCCGCCTCCGAGCCCGAGCCGGTATCCGCGGCGGTCAAAAGCCACGCCCGGAACCACCACCAGGTCCAGCTCCGGGAGCGCGAGTTCTTCCGACTCCGGCCCCGGCTCCAGGATCCCGAAGCGGTTCGGCCGCATCTTCCGGTAATCATCCACCTTGAGAAAAATCATTTTCCCCGATCCGATGACCCTGGGGAAGGCCGGAATTTTTCCCTCCTGCAAAGCCCGCTCAAAGACCAGTCGGGTGTCAACCTCGTTATTAAAAGCGGCGTACAGGGCGATCCGGAGGGAAGATAGGTAGCAGAGCGAGCCGAGGAGATGCATCTGCGCCCACTCGCTCCATTTGCGGGAAAGGGCGGGCGCAACCTCCCCCCTGAGTTTTAGCAACTCAAAGCGCAAATCCTTTTTTCGGGCTTTAAAATCAGCTTCCATTCCCTGGTCCATGGATTTGCGGAAGCCGAGGGGGAAAATTTAGGGATTAAACCGAGCGAATAAGTAAAGGACTGATTTCAACCCCGCCGGAGTCTGGAAACCAGCCGCCGCCCTGAAGCCTGCCTTCAGGGTCAACTCTCAAGCCTTCTTTACCTTTGCCGCTCATAAAGATATTGCGAACTCCTTCGTAATCTTTAAATATCTTTTCCCTTATTCCCTCAAATTTTCTTTCCGCAAATCCTTTTTTAATATTCTCTCACAATTCTACCATTTTTTCAAGTATTGCCAACTTCCTGACCACCCGCTCCAGCCGATCCTGAATTTCGCGCTCCTCTTTTCCGGATTCCAACTGGAGCTGGTAAATCTCTTCCGCAAAATTGATCGCCAGCGCGAACATCCGGGAAGGGTCCAGCAGCCTCGGTTCCGGGCCGAACAATTCCTTCATCCGCTGGTCCACCGATTTCGCCACCGCCTGGATTTCCTCCCCGCTCGTCCCCCGCAGGGTGTATTTCTTTCCGTAGATTTCCACCTCAGTCTCAATCATCCAGCTTGACCTCCTCCAATCCCTTGATCAAAACCTCAATCCGATTCGCGGTATCCCGGCGGAACCGTTTCTCCCTGGACAATTCATTCTCCAGGCCCCGGGCCTTGGACTGAAGCTCGCCTAGTTTGGTCTGCTCCCCTTTCAAGGATTCCTCTTTTTCCAAACGGCTTCTTTCCAGACCCCCCTCCAGCTCCTGGACCTTCTTCTGCAAAGACAAGGCCTGCTCCCCCGCCTGCTTAACCGCTCCCATCTTTTCCGCCACCGCCTCCAGCCGCTTCTCCAGTTCTTCAAGCTTTACTCTAAGGGTATCGTTCATAAAGGTATTTTAGCTTGATTTGAAAACCAAGGTCAAGCCGGGGGGCGACAAACTTTATGGTGAGCGGTGAGGCGAGGCCGGAGGGCAAAATTCCATGGCGCCTGTCAAAACTATTTCCCGAAGAAAATTTCGCCGCCCGATCCTCGGCCGGGCTCCATATCCCTGCTTTCCCGCCTTGGCTTGGGTGAAGGCGATGGAACCCATTCCTCGTTTCTCCCTAATCGCTCAGCCCCGTGTTCCGTTCGCCGTTAACCGCAACCTTTACCTGGGCTTATGCCCTTTCTTTTTGGATTTTCGTTTCGGCTCCGGCAAGGGTTGAGCGGACCTTGCCAGGACGGACTTGAGTACCCCGATCAGGCGGAGGTCTATTCGGGAATATGCGAGATTGACCGCGTCCACTTCCACCAGGACCTGGTCTCCGAGATGGAGCTCCATTTGGGGAACCTTGATGAAAGCGGTGTGGATTTTTTCGTTGAGCGCGTACCCGGAAAGTTGATCGGCCGGGATCAATCCTTCGGCCATAGGTCTTTCCAGCTCCACGAACACCCCGAACTGGGTCAGGCCGGAAACCCTTCCCTTGAATTCTTCCCCCAGATGCTTGCTCATCAGTTTGGCCTGATAGACCTTGATGGTGTCTCGCTCCGCGGAGATGCTGGCGCGCTCCTGCTCCGAGCAATGGATGCAGGCCTGGTCCAGTCGCTCAGGCGCGCAATTTTGGTTCCGGTTCAGGACTCCCAGGGCCTGTTTCAAAATCCGGTGCGTGATCAGGTCCGGGTATCTCCGGATCGGCGATGTGAAATGGCAATAATGAGAAAGGGCGAGTCCGAAATGGCCTTTGTTCTCCGGGCTGTATTTCGCCTGCATCATTGAACGGAGAGCCAAATAGGATACCAGGCCGGAGATGGGCCGATCCTTGACCGAGTCCAGGAGCTTCTGGAAATCGCGCGGTTGAACATTTTCAGGCGACTGACCTTTCCCGAGCAGCGGGAACCCGATCCCGGACAGGAACTGGTCCAGGTCCGAAATTTTTTCCAAGGACGGGGTCTCGTGGATCCGGTAAGGGAGGGGGAGGTTTTTGGAAGCGAGGAATTCCGCCACGGCCTGGTTTGCCGACAGCATAAATTCTTCAATCAGCCGGTTGGCGAATAAACGCGGGTAAGCGTAAATGTCAATCGGCTCTCCGTTCTGGTCCAACTTGACCTTGGCCTCGGGCAGGTCCAGATCCAACGCGCCCCTCCGCCTCCGACCGCGGTAAAGGATTTGCGCCAGGTCCGCCATCTCCATAACCATACTCTCAATCGGCAGATAGCGCTGATGTATTTTCGGGTCGGACCGGTCAATGAAATCTTGCAGCTCCTGATAGGTGATCCGGAAGCGGGAGCGGATCAAAGCCGGATAAAACCGGGACTGGATCATCTGTCCCTGATGGTTGAAATCCATCTCCGCGGTCATTGTCAGGCGGTCCTCCTCCGGCCTTAAGCTCGCGATCCCGGAAGAGATCGGCTCGGGCAACATCGGCACGGCCCGGTCCGGGAGATAGACGCTGGTCCCCCTCTGATATGCTTCCGCGTCCAGCTCGGTCCCGCCCTCCACATAATGGCTGACATCCGCGATCGCGACCCAGAGCCTATATCCGAAATCCATTTTTTTCGCGGCCACCGCGTCATCAAAATCTTTCGCGTCCACCGGGTCCACCGTTACCAGCGGGACCGCGGTCAGGTCTTGGTGATTTTTCCCGTCCCGCTTCCCCACCCGGTCCGGGATTTGCGCCAGTTCTTTTTTCACCGGGCCTGGAAATTCCTCGCAAAAACCGCGCTGGTTCAGGATCAGCTTGCTCTCCAGATTGGGGGTCAGCTCGCGGCCGAGGACTTGCATAATCTCGGCCTGGGGCCGGTCGGTCTCGCTCGGGTAAGCGGTGATTTTCGCGATCACGATGTCGCCCGGTTTTGCGCCCGCGGCTTTTCCGGGCGGAACATAAAACCAGAACAAAATCCGCTCGTCGCGCGGGACAATATCAACGCCGTTGAAAAACCCGGACAGGCTGGTGATTTTCCGCTCCAGGATTTTGGTCACCGCCCCTTCCCGGTTCTTGCGCAAGGTCTTGCCGGGCCGGAGCCTGACCACCACCCGGTCGCCGGGCATGGCCGTGCCGAGCTTCACTCCCGGGACAAAAACTTCCGAGCCGTCCTCAACCTGGACAAATCCGAACCGTTTGGGATGGATGGAGATTTCGCCCCGGACATACTCGGCCCGCTCTTTCTGGAATTTCCTGCGCGGATGCATCGGTCAGCCCTTCTCCCGGTTGAATTGCGCCGGGGCCATTTCTTCTCTTTCCGCGACGCGGAGCTTTTCCGCCATCTCCTCCCGGACCGCCCGATACGCGGGGTCGAGGGCGATATTGCTCATCTGGAGCGGGTCATTGACCAGGTCGTAAAGCTCAAAGTCCTGGTCCGGGAGCGAGGGATCAAAATACCGGGCATAGACCCAGTTGCGCTCGCGGATGGACCGAATTTGATGCGGGGCCTGGATCCAGCTTCTCCCGAGCGCTTCGTTCTTTTGCTCCGCGGCCACATTTTCGGTAAAGGAAAACAACAGATGAAAATTTGCCGCGCCGTTTTTCGGGTCTTGAAGAATGGGCGCGAGATTCTTTCCGGGAAGATACGGGAATTGGGTTTTGTAATCCACCCCGAGCAGAGCGGCCAGGGTGGGGAAAAGATCCACATTCTGGCACAAGCCGTTGGCCTGAAGGCCTTGCGCGAATTTTCCCGGCCAGGAAATCACCAGCGGGACATTGGTATTTTCGTCATAGATGAACGGCCCTTTTCGGGAGAGCCGGTGGGAGCCGGCCATTTCACCGTGGTCGGAGGTGAAGATGACGATGGTGTTTTTGCTCTGGCCGGTTTTTTCCAGGGTTTCCAGGACCCTGCCCAAGAGGGTGTCAATCTTGAGGGTCAGGTAGTAATAATAATTAAGGTAATTCAGCCATTGCTTCCGGTCATCGTTTTTCATGTCCCCGGGCACCATTTTCTCGCGGTATTCGGTCTGGCAGCGAGGCTTTCCCGCCAGGTTGTCATCCCAGTTGTCGGGCAGGGTCTGGATCGGGTCCGGGATCAAAATGTCCGGGAACAGGTAGGGATTGTATCCGCAGATGTCGTGCGGGTTGAGCAAAGACACGAACGCGAACCAGGGGTTCTCCCGGCTGTTCGTGTCGGAAATCCAATCAATCGCGGCTTGCGCCCAGTTTCCGTCAACCAACAGTCCGGCCCCTCCCTGGTTTTCCGCGGTCTGGTAATCAAACCCATAGGCGTCCAGCTTATTTTTCTTGAGCGCCTTGGCCTTGGTCAGATGCCATTTGCCGAAATAGGGGTCTGGTACCCGGCCTGGCGGAAGAGATGCCCGAGGGTCGGGATCGCGCTGTTCAGGCTTTCCTGCTCCTCCCCGCCCACATTGGTCTTTACGCCGTGCTGATCAATATGCAGGCCGGTCAGCAGGCAGGCGCGGCTGGGCGAGCAGGGAACCGCGCTGACAAAATGACGGGTGAACTCAATCCCGGCTGACTTGAGGGTTTCAAAGTTGGGGAGATGGGCTTCGGCTGGAAACCATTTGGGCTGTCTCATCTGGTCCACCAGGAACAATAATACATTGGGCTTGGAGGTAATTTCCTGGCCGAACAGGCGGGGGCCGGCCAAGGCCAGACCCGCTCCCGCGGCCGCTGATCCTTTGATGAAATCTCTGCGGTTGATCACTGTTTTTCTTTTTCCTTTTTGCCCATATTCTCGATAAAGCTGGGATGACTGGTTGAATACTCGCTCCAGAACGCGCAACGGTCCGCGACCTTGGCGCTCTCGGTCCGGACCTGGGTGTCGAACACCTGCGCCTGCTGAGTATTCAGGTTGAATTTGGGCCAAGCCGGAAGTCCCGGCCCGTTCGGGTCTCCGGTCTTGGCGAAATTGATCCAGTATCCCTGGATGACCGGGACCAGGGGCTTTGCTATTTTTTTCTGCTTGGGCCCGTAGAGCAGGTTCATCGGCGCGCGGTCCAGGCTGTTGAAGACAAAAGGCAGCTCCATCGCGTGCGCCGCGCCGATGGTCTTTCCCAGGCGCATTTGGTCAAAGTCAAACCGATAGTAATAGATTTCCTTCTGATACTTCGCGGTCGCGGCCAGGCCCAGGTAGGTCGGGCACCCGAGCGCGGCGTCGGTGGCGATCTGGGCGTACCCGTTTCCCGGCTTGTTGTCGTATGCGTTCAGCGGATATAGTTCGGTCAGCTTCTTGATCTCCGCGTCTGTGACATCGAAATATTTCATCTTCTCCGAGTATTCTTCGGGCTGGGCTTTTTTCAAGTCTTTTTCCAGCAGCAAGAGAACTTTCACCTCGTCATGGTTGCTCCCGGCGATCAGCGGCACCCAGTTATAGTTGCCGGAGCGGATCATCCCGAGCGGGGTGTCGGTGAGCAAATACCCGTCAAGGTGGTTGATCAGGTTGAAGCCGGCGGTGAGTCCGCCGGTGGTCGCGGCGAGGATTTTTTTCGCGGGCGCTTTCCTGAGACAGGCCAGGTCATCGTTCTTGCAGCCCACCTGTTCCGCGATCCCCTGCCCTTTCTTATACCCGGCATCCATCGGCTCGGCTTCTTCACATCCGCCGCTTTCCAGGATGGCTTTCTGGAAGGTTCCCTTGGCCAGGGGCGTTGCCAACATTGTGCAGATGCTCCAGCCGCCCGCGCTCTCTCCGAAGATGGTCACATTGCCGGGATCGCCTCCGAAATTGCCGATGTTCCTTTGAACCCATTTCAGCGCGGCAACCTGGTCCAAAGAGCCGTAGTTCCCCGTGCTCCGGTTCGGGTCTTCAGTCCTGAGCGCGGATAGGGCCAAAAAGCCGAAGGCGTTCAGCCGGTAGTTGATGGTTACCACCACCACATCCCCGGCATCGGCCATCCGGTCTCCGAAATACATCTTGCTGTTGCCGGTCCCGCCCGCGTATCCGCCTCCGTGGATCCAGACCATTACCGGGAATTTTCCCGGCTGGGCAGGCCGCCAGACATTCAAAAATAAGCAGTCCTCGCTCATCCTGCCCGAGGGGTCCGCGTTCACGAGTTCCATCTCGCCCTTTTGCATGCAGCGCGCCCCCCATCTGCTCCCGTCCCGCACCCCGTCCCATTGCTTGGCCGGCTGCGGCGCTTTCCATCTCAGCTCCCCGACCGGGGCAGCCGCATACGGGATTCCATGCCAGGCGCAGGTGTTGGTGTCTTTTTCCGACAGCCCCTTGACCAGGCCGGATTCGGTCTGGACCGGATTCGCGCAAAGCTCCTCCGGCATTGCCCGGCCGGAAAAGATCAATCCCGCGGCGACGCTCAAAGCGAAAAGTATTTTTCGGATCTCCATTTCAGCCCTCCTTGCGAATAGCTTATTCTATCCCAAATACTACTACTTTTTTTCTTTCCTCGCCAAAGTTTCAAAAATGGGCCGGTGGGTTTTGTTATACCCGTCCCACACCTCGCACCGATTATCCATATCGCTTTTTTCAGTCCGGACCTGCAGGTTCAGGATCTGGACCGATTGATCATTGGGCTGGTATTTCGGCCATTCGGGCAGGCCCTGCCCGTTCGGGTTTCCGGTCTTGGCGAAATTGGTCCAGTATCCCTGGATGGTTTTGGACAGCCCCTGCGCCGGGCCGAGATTTTTCTCGTCGTAAAAAAGCGTGAACGGGCTTTGGTCCAGCGAGTTGAAGACAAAGGGTATTTCCGAGGAATGGAATGCCTTGACAAAATTTCCGCCTTTCATCCCCCGGTAATCAAACCGGTAGTAATAGGTCGGAACGCCCAGGGCGGAGGCTGAATCCAGGCCGAGATATGTCGGGCAGGCGAGCGCGAGGTCGGTGAAGATGTATCCGAACGCGACCTTGGGCTTATTCTCATATTGGCTCAAAGGATACGCCGCGGAGACCTTTTGGGCTTGTTCGGGGGAAAGGTTGAAATTTCGGCTGATCAGTTTCTCATACCGGCCGGGAAGCGCGTGGTTCAACCGCGGCCTGGCCAGCACCAGGAAGTTCACTTCCTCTTTAGTGCTCCCGGCCATTAAGGGGATGCGGTTGAAATTCCCGGAACGGATCATTGAGAGCGCCGTGTCCTTGAGCAAATATCCGTCCCAATGATTTACAAAGGTGAAGCCCTCTTTCAAAATTTCCCCGGCCCCTCCGGCGATCAGCTTTTCCGCGGGAACGGCGCGGAGACATTTCAGGTCGTCAACCTTGCATCCGACCCGCTCCGCGATCTTCTCCGCCTTCGCGTATCCGGTCTCCAAACTCTCGCTCGCCTCGCATCCCCCGCTTTCCATAATGGCCTTTTGAAACATCCCCTGGTTGAGCGCAGTCGCGTACATCGTGCACACGCTCCATCCGCCCGCGGATTCTCCGAAGATGGTGACATTGCCCGGGTCCCCGCCAAAATTATAGATGTTGTTGTGGACCCATTTGATGGCCGATGCCTGATCCAGCGAGCCGTAATTGCCCGCGCTCTGGTTCGGGTCTTCAGAGCGGAGCGAGGGGCTGGCGAAAAAGCCGAAGGTATTGAGCCGGTAGTTGATGGTCACCACCATCACCTCCCCGAATTCCGCCAATCTCCCGCCCGGATACTTCCCGCTCCCCAGCGTATATCCTCCCCCGTGAATCCAGATCATTACCGGCAGCTTGCCCGCCTTGCTCGGCCGCCAGATATTCAGATACAGGCAATCTTCAGAGGCCAGATCCGTTTTTTCCTTTGACTCGGTCTTCAGCGGATTCGCGGATTGCAGGCATTGCGGACCCCAGTGATCCGCCTCGCGGACGCCGTCCCAATTTTTCGCCGGACCGGGCGCCTTCCATCTCAATTCCCCCACCGGCGCCGCCGCGTATGGAATTCCCATCCAGACGCAGGTCTGACTCAACTGGTCCTCTGTCCCGCGCACCGCTCCCGCCTCGGTCTTGATCGGATCGCTGCAGGGGCTTTGGGCCAATGCCAAATGGCTAATACCAACGCCGGAAACGATCAGAATTCCTAACCAAAATTTTTTCATCTCACGCCTCCTGAAAACAACCTGAATTATTAAAGGCCAATTCTACCCGAACCGGAAAAGAATTGAAACCCGCGCCGGCCAATCGCGGCTCACCATTTCTGATTGAACCATTCATAGAGGCCGAAAAGATTTTTGAGCTGGACGCGCCGGCCGGAGTCCAGAACCAGACTGCCGGAATATAGGCCGAGCGCCGGGTTGCCGACGCTGTACATTGAGCCGATTTTCAGATTGCTGGTCCGGACATTTTCCGGAGTAAAAACCAGGTCCACCCGGCCATCGTCAGTCAAGACTTGCCAGGGTTTCATCAAGTCATCCCTCGGCGCCAAACAGCGGGTGATTCCGATTTTATGAGCTTTTCCGTCGTAGAAAATGGCGTTTTCATTGGTCTGGGCAGGGTGGTTGCCATAACCCAGGTTGAACCCGATCGGTTTCCCGGCTTCATCCCTTCCCGAGGCCACGGCCCAATACCAGAACAGCTTGGAGGGCGGAAATCCCCGGCTGAAATCCAGCATCGCGAAGGAATCCGCGGGATTGAGTTTGAAGGTCTGATCGGCCAGCCTGAGCGTGCCTTGCGCGGTCATACAATTGATCTTGTGGTCATAATGACAGCGCCGGGGATTGGTGAGATGAGTGGCGCAGATGGACTCATAACTTTCCGGCAGGCAAAGCTCAAGCTCGGCCTTAAGTCCGACTTGGGCAAAGCCGGGAAAATCCACCAGGATTTTCCGGCGCTCGCCCTTTACTTCAAAACTTGCATTTGCTTTCGCGCTTTCATAACGGGTGATCCCTTGGGTGCTGTCCCGCATCATTTCCAACTCCGGCCGGGGCAGACGAAGATGAATATCTTCATAGCCCCGCCTGGTTTTACGGTCATAGACATAAGCGCTGAAAAAGGAGCCGTATCCGATCCAGGCGACCAGGAAGCTGAGGTAGTGCTGTGGAGTAGAGATATGATACATATCCCATTTTTTCATCCGATAGCGCTGAAAATAAGGAATCGGATAAAATCGGGCATCCTCAAAATTAAGGTCCAGATAGGGACGGCGGGACCAGGAGCAGAGGGAGGTGCCATCCGGTCGGAGGATCGGGCCGGGAGCGGTGATCTCCACCAGTTCCGGGCAGAAATAAATATACGAAGCATCCAGTTCCGGGATGCCTTTGCCGGCTGGATTTATTTTTTCCAGAACCCAGCCCGGACCTGCCCAGAATGAGACAACGGCGGTTCCCGCCAGCTTTAACCACTCTCTCCGATTGAATCCTTTTTCCATTTCCACCTCGGTTTCAACTTAAACCAAAAATCTTTTTTTCTCAAAACCAGGTGGTGTGATAAGAGGGACAGTCCCCAGGGAGCGCGGGGATATTTCCGAAGCCATCAGGCTATTCCGAGACTGTCCCTCTATTAAACTTCAAATGAAGACGTGACCCCGAAGCAAAAATGGATTTGGGCGACAGGTCCTGAGGCGTTGACCCCAATTCTATTGACCGCGGCTGGAAAGGCTGGCAAAATTCAGCCAATAAGACCAATAGACTCAATCATCAGTCTGAAGAACCTGAAAAAGCGGTTCGGAAAGATAGAGCCGTTGGTCATAATACATAAATTTGACAGGGCAAGGGGCATAATTGTAAAATTGCGGAAGGATGCCAGGCAGTTGAGCTTATGGAATATCAATATATATATCTGGTAAAAAAGATTCAGGCGCAAAGTCAATGAATGACCATAAAATTACGGACAAGGAAGCCTTAAAAAAGAAATATTTGCCCCTGGTGGTTCAGCAACTTCAAAAAGGAGCGCTTCCTCAAAGCATCCGGCCCAAGCTGGAAAAGGTGGGATTCACGAGCGCGGAAGCGGATGATTTGATCGACCAGGCGATCGCGGCTGCCGATCCTTCGCTCGGACCCAAGGCCTCGGCGGTTCAGATGCCGTCTCCGCCGATTGAACCCGGGGCGGGTCAGTCCGAACCGGTCCAGGTGGAGGTCCGGTCCGATTCCGTGCCCAATACCGCCGTTGAGATCAACGCGATCAAGCAAAAATTATTGGCCTCGGGATTCAGCCCCTATGAGGCCAATAGAATGGCCCAGGCCGCCAGATCCGATTCCACCCGGGAGCGCTTGCAAAAAGCCGGATTCGGCGATGCGGAAATAGATAAAATGATCAAAGCGCAATCCATGTCCGCGGGCACCGCCGGGATCGGCTATGTTCCCACCGTGGCGGCCAGTTCCGAACCTAACATAATCATTTACCATTACGCGGGTTTCTGGACCAGGCTCTGCGCAATGATGATTGACGGATTGATTTTGAGCATACCCTTCTTCCTGATTACCATGGTCTGTTCCCTGCCCGTGGCGCTCAGCAAAGACCCGGGACCGGACAAGGTTATGCTTTCCTTGTTCGGCAATCTGGTCGGGTTCATACTCCAGTGGCTGTATTTCGCGATGATGGAATGCGGTCCGAGGATGGGCACTTATGGGAAATCCGCAATGAATATCATGGTCCTGGACACCAGCGGGGATCAGATCAGCTTCGGCCGCGCCAGCGCAAGGTATTTCTCCAAATCCCTTTCCTTAATCACCTTCTTAGTCGGTTATATTATGGCCGGGTTCACCCCGGAAAAACGCGCCCTCCACGACTATGTGGCCGGAACCATGGTGGTAAAAAGATATAGGTATTATTAATGGGGTCAATAGAAGGCGGCGAATCTGGCCGGGAAATTGCGTTTTCGGCTTTGGAGCTCGGAGACCGTAACCTTGAAAGCCCTGGCTACCCGCGACCCATTATTTCCCGACACAAAATTTGCCAAAGATCAGGTCCAGCATTTCCTCGGTAAAGGATTGACCGGAAAGCTCTCCCAAAGCCTGGATCGCTTTCCGGAGTTCCGCGGCGACGAATTCTTCTCCCAGGTTTTGCTCAATGGCCTTGAGCGCGTTTTCCATTTCCAGCCGGCTTTGTTTCAAAAGTTCCAACTGGCGCAGGCTGGAGACCAGGGGATCCTCCCCGCTCAAATCGCCCTGCCAGATCAGCTCCTGGATTTCGGATCGCAGCTGATCCAGGCCGGTTCCCTTTTTGGCGGAGATTTCCAGGACGGGATCGTCTCGGATCAGTTTTTTTAGTTGATCCCGGCTCAGGTTTTTTTTCAGGTCTATTTTATTAACCAGGATCAGCCGTTTCAGATCTTTCGTCTCGTCCAGCAATTTACCATCATAGTCCGAGAGCGGCTCTCCGGCGTCCAGCATCAGCAAGACCAGGTCCGCTTCCAGGATCGCGGCCCGGCTGCGCCTGACCCCTTCCCGCTCAATCTCATCCGCGTTTTCCCGGATTCCGGCCGTGTCCGAAAGCCGGACCGGGATGCCGGAAATATTGATCATCTCTTCCACTACATCGCGGGTGGTTCCCGGATGGGGAGCAACGATCACGCGGTCGCGTTCCAGCAGCGCGTTCATCAATGTGCTTTTTCCCGCATTGGGCTTGCCCGCGATCACCAACTTGATCCCTTCGCTCAAAATCATCCCGGCTTGCGCCCGTCGGCAAATCCCGTCCAAGACCCGGCTCGCCTCCTGGATCCTTTCTTTCATTTGCTCCCGGCTCACAAACTCAACCTCCTCCTCGGCAAAATCCAATCCTGCTTCCAAATCCGCGAGCAGTCCCAGCAAGTCCTGCCGGAGGCTCTGGATCTTGTTCCCAAGTTCGCCGCTCAAGCCCCGAACCGAGGCTTTGGCGCCGGCGGAAGTCTGGGCAAAAATCAGGGAAGCCACGGCCTCGGCCTGGGCCAGGTCAATCCTTCCGGAAAGGAACGCCCTCTTGGTGAATTCTCCGGGCTCGGCCAACCGCGCCCCGGCCTTGAGAACGGCTTCCAGAATCCTTCTCAGCGCCACCGGGCCGCCGTGGCATTGGAACTCCGCCACCTCCTCGCGGGTATAACTTTTCGGCGCGCGCATCACCAGCAGGATCGCCTCATCCAGTTTTTCCCCGCCGTCCTTGACCCAGCCGTAAGCCGCTTCAAAGCCTTTCATCTTTGAAGGCTTTCGCCCGCCGGCAAAAAGAGCGTCCGCGATCCGGAGCGCGTCCGGGCCGCTCAGTCGCACGATCCCGATCCCGGCCAGGCCGGGCGCGGTGGCGATCGCGGCTATGGTATCCGAATCTTTATCCCTTTTTTGCTCAACCATTGCAAAGCTTCTCCCACCAGGTAAAACGATCCGGTGACGATAATCAGGTCATCTTTCGAGCCCGGGCGCAGGATTGTGGCCATTGCTTTTCCCAGGCTCGGCTCAAAAATAATCGGGCCGCGAAAATTTTTCAGCGCGTTTTCAAATTGTTCTTTTTCCGCGGCGCGCTGTATTTTGGCCCGAGAGATGATGATTTTATTCGCCTGACTTTTCAACTCCGCGAAAAATCCCTTGAGGTCCTTGTCCCGGCTCAGGCCCGCGATCAGGCTGAATTTTTTTCCCGGATACAAAAGCGCCACCGTTTCCATCAAGGCCTTGGCGCTCTCCCGGTTATGCGCTCCGTCCAGGATGATTTTCCTGCCGTTGAATTCCACCTCCTGAAACCTTCCGGCCAGGCTCGCGTTCCATAGTCCCTGCCGGATCGCGCGGTCTGAAATTTTTCCGAATTTTTCCTCCAGCAGGTCCATTGCCAGGACCGCGGCGGCGGCATTGGTCATCTGCCTCGGCCCGATCATCCGGGTTTTCAGATTCTTGAGCCGGCGTTTTCCGGCCAGGTCAAAGACCATCTCTCCGGGCCGGATGGAATTCAGCCGCCATTGGTAAAATTTTTCCAGGGGAAAAAGTTCTGCGCTCACTTCCCTGGCTCGCTCCCGGAAAACTTTTTCAGCGGCCTTGGGCTGAACCGAGATGATGGCTTTGCATCCGGGCTTGATGATCATAGCTTTTTCCCGGGAGATTTCCGGGATGGTGGTTCCCAGGATGTCGGTATGGTCAAAGCTGATCGGGGTGATGATGATCAGGGCCGGGTTGCAGATATTGGTCGCGTCATACCGTCCGCCCAGGCCGGTTTCCAGGACGGCGAAGTCAACTTTTTTCCTGGCGAAATGAAAAAAGGCCGCGGCCGTGATCAATTCAAAATAAGTTACTTCCCCCAGGCCGGATTTTTTTTTCACATCCCCGATCCCGGGCCGGAGCGATTCCAGCGCGGTGGCCAGCTCCAAGTCCGTGATCATCCGGTCGGCGATCCGGATCCGCTCGTGGACCTTGAGCAGATGGGGCGAGGTGTAAAGGCCGACCCGGAACCCGGCGGAAGAAAGGATGGATTGGATCAACTTGGAAGTGGACCCCTTGCCCTTGGTCCCGGCGATGTGGATGGCTTTAAGGTTTTTCTCCGGCGATCCGATTGGTCCGAGCAAGGCGCGCACCCGCTCCAGGTTCATCGCCCAGCCGTCATAGGGGTATCGGAGGCTGCGCTCGTAGTTGGTGAACCGGTTCAGGAATTGGAACGCGCTTTTGATCCGGTCTCTGGCGGATGGCTTCAGCATTGGCAAATTCATTTTTATCTTATATCTTTATTTGCGGACTAACAAGGGTTTAAAGTTGTGCCGGACAGGAGAGTCCGCGGCACGAATAAATACTTTGCTTTGGTTCCGGATTTAAACGAAATGTGGTATGATGAATTTAAGGGAGAAGCGAAATGCAAAAGCGAAGAAGCATAAGAGAAATTGAAGGTCTTTTCCCGAAAATCAAGTCCTATCTTCAGGAAGTTTTTGGGGAACGATTAGGGAGCGTGATTCTTTACGGCTCTTTTGCCAAGAACCGGGCGAACAAGAATTCGGATATTGATATCGCGGTTATTTTGAAGGAAAACGGAGAGATCAGCGCGGAGTTAAAAGCCGTCAACAATTTCATCAGCGATCTCGGCCTGGAATATAATGAACTGATAACGATCCTTCCTCTAAGTTTAACCGAAGTTGAAAATTCCCGCTGGCCGCTATACCAATCTCTCCGGGAAGAGGGATTAAGGCTATGAAGGAAGCGGAAAGCCTGATGGATCGGGCGGAGAAATATATAAACTCCGCGAGTCTGCTGATTGAGAATGAAGATTTTGATTCCGCGGCATCCAGGGCATATTATGCGATGTTTTATTCCACCGAAGCCTTGCTGATGACCAAAGATTTAAAATTCTCTTCTCATAAAGGGGTTATTTCCGCTTTCGGGGAGCATTTTGTCAAAACGGGAATCTTTTCCAAGGAACTGAGGAGAAAACTCCAAAATGCTTTTGATGAAAGGCAAAGAGGGGATTATTCCTTCCACCCGGTGATCAGCCAGGAAGATGCCCGGAGGATTTTGCAGGATGCCAAAGATTTTATCGCGGAAATCAAGAAATATCTTATAAGCGCCGGCGTAATTTCCAGTCTTTTTAGCCCATAAGCTTTTGTGCCCTCCGGTCGTCTCTTCCGAATCCAATCCGGGATGCGGTATGATTTTAAAGGAAATCAGTCAAAATAGGTATAATTTTTGGAGAAAAATTTGGGGATGCAAGAGATTATCATCATTGGCGGAGGCCTGGCCGGGGCAGAGGCAAGCTGGCAGATCCTGAAGCGGGGCGGAAAAGTCCGGCTTTACGAGATGAAGCCGGAAAGGTTTTCCCCGGCGCACCGGTCGGAGAAGCTGGCGGAATTGGTCTGCAGTAATTCGCTCAAGAGCAAATCTCCGGAGAACGCCTCGGGTTTGCTCAAGCAGGAGATGAAACTGTTCGGATCCCTTGTGATGGAGTCGGCGGAGAAATTCGCGGTGCCGGCCGGGGAGGCCCTGGCGGTTGACCGGGAGCCGTTTTCGGGCTACATCACGGACCAGCTTCTGGCCGAGCCGGGATTGGAGCTGATCCGGGAAGAGGTGACCGCAATTCCGGCCCAGGGGATAGTGATCATCGCGACCGGGCCGCTCAGCTCGGAGGGGATGGCGAAAGAGATTGAGCGGATCACCGGCTCGGACCGGCTCTATTTCTATGACGCGATCGCGCCGGTAATTTACGCGGAGTCCATCAATATGACAGTGGCTTTCCGGCAGAGTCGGTATGACAAGGGCGGGGCGGATTATTTGAATTGCCCGATGAGCCGGGAGGAATATGAGCGGTTTTATCAGGAATTGATCCAGGCCGATTTGGTCCCGCTCCGGGAATTTGAGATGCCGAAATTTTTTGAAGGCTGCCTCCCGATTGAGGAGATGGCTCGGAGAGGGAAGGAAACCCTTTGCTACGGCCCGATGAAGCCCAAGGGACTGAGCGATCCGCGCACCAGGGCGGAGCCGTTCGCAGCGGTCCAGCTTCGGCAGGAGGACTTGTCCGCGGAGTTATACGGGATGGTCGGTTTTCAAACCCGCTTGAAGTATCCGGAGCAGGAGCGGATTTTCCGTCTGATCCCGGGATTGGAACAGGCGGAGTTCGCCAGGCTGGGAAGCATGCACCGGAACACTTATCTTCATTCGCCGGGTCTGCTCAATCCGGACCTGTCGTTGAAGACCGATCCGCGGATTTTTTTCGCCGGACAGATCAGCGGGGTGGAGGGGTATCTGGAAAGCGCTTCCTGCGGCATTGCCGCAGGCATCTACGCCTGGTTCCGCTCGCAGGGCAGGGAGCCGCCGATGATTCCGAAGGAGAGCGTGATCGGGGCTTTGGTTAATTATGTTTCGTTTCCCAGAGAAACGGGATTTGTTCCGATCAACGCGAATTGGGGGATTTTTCCGGAACTAATCCCGCGGGTAAAGAAGCAGGATAAAAAGAAGCTTCTGGCCGAACGAGCGCTGGTTGCGACGGGTGAATATTTGGCGAAGCTTTCGGCGGGGAGATAGGAGTAGTCTGAAGAAAACGGAATGAAGTTCACGGTCCAAAGCCTGAAGTTTTTTTATGTCTTCACCTTTTTTATGAACCTGTTCGTGGGGATGCTGGCGCTGGGGATTCCGCTCCTGGCGCTGAGCCTGGGCGCAAACAATGTGACGCTGGGGGCGATCGGGACTTTAGGGGCGCTGGCATATATTTTGTTCGTGCCGCTCTCGGGGATTCTTTCCGACCGGTTCCCGAAAAACCTCCAGGCCGGCCTGGCTGCGATCCTGTTCGGAATAATGGTCAGCCTATTCCCATCCGTGCCCCGGTTGATCCTGATCTATCCGGTGGCCATCGGATATTACCTGGCCCTGGCCCTGCTCTGGCCGGCGCTGGAATCCGCAATGAGCCATTATGTTTCCGGCAAGGCGCTCTCAGCCAAGGCCGGCTGGTATAATGTGAGCTGGTGCTCGGGGGCGATGGTGGGGATATATCTGGCGGGATGGATTTACAAGATCCGGCCGGCGCTGGTGTTCTGGATCGCGGGCGGCCTGGGAATTATTCTGGGAGCGGTTTTTGCAGGCTTCTTCCGGGTTCCGGCCAAAAGGGTTGAATCCGAAAACGGCAGCGAAGTCGGACCGATCTACTATCT
Source organism: uncultured delta proteobacterium (assembly GCA_903930515.1). Classification (GTDB taxonomy): domain Bacteria; phylum RBG-13-61-14; class RBG-13-61-14; order RBG-13-61-14; family DRUE01; genus CAIYYW01. The sequence goes on from CAIYYW010000228.1 coordinate 27,494, forward strand.
ATATTTATATTGGCTCGGGAACGGCGCGGCCTATTTTTCCTTGAACCTGATCCGGAACATTTTTCCCAAGCTCGCGGTTGACCTGGGCATCTCCAGCTCCAACCTGGGATTGCTGCTCCTGCTCCTGAGCTTCTCGCAGTGCCTATTGTTCATCGTTTTGAATGTGACGGCACGCTGGCATTTCCGGCTTTGGCCTCTGGTCCTGGCGATGCTCCTGGTCGCGGCCGGTCTGATGGCGGCATTTTTTTCCAAAACTATGCCCGGGTTCGGACTGGGATTCTTGCTGATCGGCGCCGGGGCCGGGCTGACCTATTCCGGGAGCCTGTATTACGCGATCAGCCTATCGTCCAGCCTGGCCGGGTCACGGAGCGGCTGGCATGAATTCTATCTCGGCCTGGGCGGATTGGCCGGGCCGCTGTTGGGCGGCATTTTCGCGCAATACCTGGGCGTGAAAAGTCCGTATCTGATCTTCGCGCTGTTGGTGCTGATGGCGCTCCTGATCCAAATCGTTTATTTCAGGAAACAGAGCCGTCCGGCCTGAGCCTGGTCCAGGTCCTTGAGCTTGGAGATAAACCTCTCCCAGTCCGGCTCGGCCAGGTATTCCGGCCGCATCTGGTCCGGAAAAACCCGGCTCAGCATCTGATAAAACGGCTCTTGGGCCTGCGCCCCGATCATCACCTTTCCCTGATAGCCCGGAATCTCTTTCACATACGGACAATCATCCGGGAAAAGGCCCTTGCAGACAGTGTCCCGGGTGACCCGGTTGCACCATTTCGCGGTTTTTTCCCGCTCCGGGTAAACGGAACAAAGGGCGCGGTTGTCTCCTTGCCGGACCAGATATTTGCAGGACAGGTCCGGGATGATGGCCAGGCGGCCCTGGTAGGGAATGGAACTGTAGCAACACCGCCCGCATTTCCGGCAAAGGCTGTCGTCGGAAAATTTCCGCTCAATCTCCTCCGGAATCTGGAGAGATTTTCTGAACCTGAAAATATCCGCGAGCAGGTTGAAGCTCATTTCTGAGGATGCTCCATCAGTTCCACCTGGTATCCATCGGGGTCAACCAGAAAACATATTTTCATTCCCTCCGGCGTGGTGAATACCTTTTGAGCCGGTTCAATCCCGGAAGTGAAAAGACCCTCCAGGAAAAGGTCCAGGTTTTCCACCTCCAGGCCCAGATGCAAAAATCCGTCCCCCATTTCAGGCGATGCGGCCTTGGTCCGGTTATGCACCAGCTCCAGTTGCAACCCCTCCGGGCCGGCCAGGAAATAGAGGGTGGTCTGGAATTTTTCCAGCCGCGCCTCTCTCTGCCTGGCAAAACCCAGGAGTTGATAAAATTCCAGGGAGCGACCCGGATTGGTGATCCTGATCGCGCAATGGGTCAGCTTCATCTTTTCATCCTAGCAGATTCCGGCTCGGTTTTCAAAATTTGTTTCCCCCCGCGATTCCTGCTAACTTAGCGTCACTCGGGAGGGAAAAATGGGGGAAACAATCTGGGATTTTGAGGAAGAGGGGATCAGGTATCTGGTGATCCTGGTGACGGTCAAGAATAAGGAAGAGGCGCTGGAGATGGCGGAGGCGCTGGTATCGAATAAGCTCTGCGCGTGCGTGAATGTTATAGATTCGGTCACCTCGGTTTTCACCTGGAAGGGGGCGGTGGAGCGGGCGAACGAATGTTTGATGATCATCAAGACCGCGATCGATTTGTTCCCGGAAATCCTGAACCGGATCAAGGAGCTTCATTCCTACGATGTCCCGGAGATCATCGCTTTGCCGATCCTGGGCGGGAATCCCAGCTATTTGAAATGGATTGAGGAGGTTACCGGCGGGTCTTTGATTGAATAATTGCGCTCGCCGATTTTGAAGGGCGGACCTTTTTACGGGAGCGGTTGATTTTAGGCATTGCCGACTCCACCCCGCCCAACGCGGATTTCGACCGCCTGATCAATATCGACGAGCTGGTTGAGGAACGGGGAAAATTTCCGCTCGGAAGTTGATCCAACAAGGCTCTGAATCGGAGCCGGGACCATCCCTTTGCCGTTCCGGGCGCGCCGCCGAA